>NZ_CP083553.1:3155000-3455000 GCF_025144465.1 Leisingera sp. S132 | reverse complement strand
GGTATCCTGCGGGATGAGCGGTTCACGCTGGTCGAGTTCGCCGCCGATCTGCCGCCGATGCTGTTTGACAGCCAAGGACGGGGGGAACTGGAGAACGTGGCCGGGCAGGCGGCGTTTGCCGATGACCTTAACCGGCTGACCCGGATGATGCTGCGGCACCGGATGAAGAACATGGACCACACGCTGTCGCTGACGGCGATCACTGGTGAGGGTCCGCGCAGCAAGCCTCGCTACCCGCAGTAGCCGGGTCGGCGGAAGCTGCCGCTGTTGCAAATCATTCGCAATTTCATTGACAGTTGCGAATGATTTGCAATAACAGTGTGTAACTCGTGCCTTCAAAGGGAGAATCGGATGTTTCCGAAGTTGCTCAAGACTGTATCCGCAGCTGCCATCATGGGCGTTGCCGCCAGCGCTGCCATGGCAGAAGACAAGATGAAGGTTGTCACCACCTTCACCGTTCTGGCTGATATGGCGGCCAATGTGGCGGGTGACGCGGCTGAGGTTGTCTCGGTCACCAAACCCGGCGCCGAGATCCACGGTTATGAGCCTACTCCGCGCGACATCGTCCGGGCGTCCGATGCCGACCTGATCCTGTGGAACGGCATGAACCTGGAACTGTGGTTCGAGCAGTTCCTGTCGAACCTCGATGATGTGCCTTCCGTTACATTGACCGACGGCATCGACCCGATTCCGATCGCGGCCGGCTCTTACGAGGGAAAGCCCAATCCGCACGCCTGGATGGGGCTGGATAACGCGCTGATCTATATCGACAACATCGTCGAAGCCTTTGCCGAGCACGACCCGGAAAACGCCGCGGTCTATGTCAAGAACGCAGGTGAGTACAAAGACCGCTTGCGCGCCACCATCGAACCGCTGCGCCGTTCCATCGCGGAAATCCCCGAGGACAAGCGCTGGCTGGTAACCTGCGAAGGCGCCTTCAGCTACCTGGCCCGCGATTTCGGCATGAAGGAGCTGTATCTGTGGCCGATGAACGCCGACCAGGTCGGCACCCCCCAGCAGGTGCGTGCGGTGATCGATGGCGTGCGTGCAAATGACATCCCGGTGGTGTTCTGCGAAAGCACTGTGAACACCGCCCCGGCTGAGCAAGTCGCCCGCGAAACCGGCGTGGCTTATGGCGGTGAGCTTTATGTCGACTCGCTCAGCGAGGCGGACGGCCCGGTGCCGACCTATTTGGACTTGCTCAAGGTCACATCGGAAACCGTTGCCCGCGGTTTGACTGAGGTTACCAACTAAGCCTGTTTTTATAACCAAGTGCCCCGCAACACAGTTTGCGGGGCGTTTCATTTCACAAAGCACGATTTCTGTGTGTAACTCAGCAGGACAGCCCATGCTTGATGCCAGCGAGACCCGCACCATGAACACCAGCGCCGCGCTTCTGGACGGCGGCATTGCCGCCAGTAACGTCACGGTTACCTACAGGAACGGCCACACCGCACTGTGGAATGCCAGCTTTGCCATTCCCCGCGGCACCGTGACGGCGCTGGTCGGGGTGAACGGGGCAGGCAAATCGACCCTGTTCAAGGCGATCATGGGGTTTGTCCCTGCGGCACAGGGCGAGATCCGCATCCTTGGCATGACGGTCAAGGACGCGCTGCGCAAGAATCTCGTGGCCTATGTTCCGCAGTCGGAGGAGGTCGACTGGGCCTTCCCGGTGCTGGTCGAGGACGTGGTGATGATGGGCCGCTATGGCCATATGGGTTTCCTGCGCCGGCCCAAGGCTGCGGATCACGAGGCAGTCGATCAGGCGCTGCGCCGGGTCAATATGCAAGACTTCCGCCACCGCCAGATCGGCGAGCTGTCCGGCGGCCAGCGCAAGCGGGTGTTCCTGGCCCGCGCCCTGGCCCAGGACGGGCAGGTGATCCTGCTGGACGAACCCTTCACCGGTGTGGACGTGAAGACCGAGGAGCAGATCATCGCCCTCTTGCGCGAGCTGCGCGACGAGGGCCGGGTGATGCTGGTCTCCACCCACAACCTCGGCAGCGTGCCGGAGTTCTGCGACCGAACTGTGCTGGTGAAAGGCACTGTGCTTGGGTATGGCCCGACCGAAACCACCTTTACCCGCGAAAACCTGGAACACGCCTTCGGCGGTGTGCTGCGCCACTTCACCCTGGGCGGCGATGCGCTGCATGATGACGGCGACACCCGCGAAGTTACCATCCTGACCGACGACGAGCGCCCCTTTGTCCAATACGGCGAAAAGACTCAGACGAGCGACAGCAAGGGCGAGGGCGGGGGCCAGCAATGATGGAATACCTGCTGGAACCGTTCACTTACGGCTACATGACAAACGCGATGTGGGTCTCGGCGCTGGTGGGCGGCGTCTGCGCCTTCCTGTCGGCCTACCTGATGCTCAAGGGCTGGTCGCTGATTGGCGATGCGCTCTCCCATTCGGTTGTGCCCGGTGTGGCCGGCGCCTACATCCTGGGCCTGCCCTTTGCGCTGGGCGCCTTCATCGCGGGCGCGCTGGCGGCGGGGGCAATGCTGTTCCTGTCAGAACGCTCCGGGTTGAAGGTCGATGTGATCATCGGTCTGATCTTCACCTCCTTCTTCGGGCTGGGCCTTTTCATCGTCTCAATCAGCCCGATGTCAGTCTCGGTGCAGACCATAACCATGGGCAATATCCTGGCAATCACGCCGGAGGACACGCTGCAGCTGGCCGTCATCGGTTTTGTCTCGCTGGCGGTGCTGCTGGCGAAATGGAAAGACCTGATGGTCACCTTTTTTGATGAAAACCATGCCCGCACCATCGGGCTGCGGCCCGGCCTGCTCAAGGCCGTGTTCTTCGTGCTGCTGTCGGCGTCAGTTGTGGCAGCTATGCAGACCGTCGGTGCCTTTCTGGTGATTGCCATGGTGGTGACACCGGGGGCGACGGCCTATCTGCTCTGCGACCGTTTCCCGCGGCTGATCCTGGTGTCGGTGCTGATTGGCGCCCTCACCAGTTTCTTTGGCGCCTATGCCAGCTATTTTCTGGACGGAGCTACCGGCGGCATCATTGTGACGCTGCAAACCGTGATCTTCCTTGTGGTCTTTGTCTTTGCTCCGAAACACGGGCTGCTGGCCGCCAAGCGCAAGGCGCGCGAGGCGCTCAAGCGCGGCCCGGCCGCCCAAAGGGGGGCTGCGTGATGGACCTGGATACGCTTCTGATGCCGTTCCAGTTCGCGTTCATGCAGAACGCCTTTCTGATCTCGCTGATCGTCTCTATTCCGACCGCGCTCCTGTCCTGTTTTCTGGTGATGAAGGGGTGGGCGCTGATGGGCGATGCGGTCAGCCACGCGGTGCTGCCAGGTATTGTGCTGGCCTACATTGTTGGCTTGCCGCTGATTGTCGGCGCCTTTGCCGCCGGTATGCTCTGCGCTGTCGCCACCGGGTTTCTGTCCGGCAACAGCCGGGTCAAGCAGGACACCGTGATGGGGGTGGTGTTCTCCGGCATGTTCGGGCTTGGCATCGTGCTCTATGTCTCCGTGGAGACCAATGCGCACCTGGATCATATCCTGTTCGGCAATATGCTGGGGGTGGAACCGGATGAGCTGTGGACCGCGGGCATTATTTCTCTGGTGGTTGGTGCCGCACTGGTCCTGAAGTGGAAAGACCTGCTGCTGCACAGCTTCGACCCGGCGCAGGCGCAGGCCTCCGGCCTGCAGGTCACGGTGCTCCATTACGGGCTGCTGGCAGCCTTGTCGCTGACCATCGTGGCGACCCTGTCGGCGGCGGGGCTGATCCTGGCGATCGGGCTGCTGATTGCACCAGGGGCAATTGCCTTCCTGGTGGTGCGCAAGTTCAGCACCATGCTGTGGGTGTCGGTTCTGGTCTGCATGGCATCGATGCTGGCAGGCACCTATGCCAGCTTCTTCCTCGACAGCGCGCCGGCGCCGACCATCGTGCTGATCCTGAGTGCGCTGTTTGTGCTGGCCTTTGTGCGGCGTCTGTATCTGACACGGAAAACCTCGATGCAGCGGGCCATGGAAAAAAAAACAGGGGCTGCGTGACTCACGCGGTCCCCGGCCGGGCCATCTCCAGCAGCCATTGCCGTACCAATTCGGCGTTGGGGACCAGGTCCTGTGTCTTGGACCACACCAGATAGAACCCCGATCCGGTGGTCCAGGCCCAGTCCTTGCGCGCCGCCAGCAGCCCCTGTTTGATCAGCGGCGCGGTCACATGCTGCCAGCCGAATGCAAAACCTTCGCCGGCAATCGCCGCCTGCAGCACCAGCGCATAATCGTTGAGGCGCATGCCCGCGGCGGGCGGGCGGCCGGTGACGCCAAAGTGCTCGAACCACTGCTGCCACCTGGGGCGCTCCCGGATCGGTTCCTCCAGATGGATCAGCCGCTCGTGCAGCAGGTTCGGCACCGTCGCCAGATTGACCGCCGAGGCCATCACCCGCGGACTGGCGACGGGAAAGATCACCTCTGGCGCGATCAGGGCAGAGTGGCAATCCGGCCAGTTGCCGTCACCGCGCCGCACCGCCAGCGAGATGCCTTCGGTATTGATATCCGGCTCCCGGTCTGAGCTTTGCAGGCGCAGGTCAATATCAGGGTGCGCCTCATGCAGCTGGGCCAGTTTTGGCATCACCCAGTAGTATGCAAAAGCAGAGGAGCAATTGAGCGTCACATGGTCATTGCGCCCAAATTGCCGCACCGCTTTGGCTGAGGACAGGATGTCCTCAAGCGCCTTGGAGACATCTGCGTAAAGCCGTGTCCCGGCGCCTGTCAGTTCCACCTTGCGGTGGCCGCGGCGGAATAAAATAACGCCCAAAGACGCCTCCAGCTGCTTGATCGCAGCACTGACGGCGGGCTGCTGCACGTTCAGTTCCTCTGATGCACGGGTGAAAGAGCCGTGCCGGGCGGCGGCCTCAAAAACGATCAGGTGGCGGGGGCTGGTGAGGAGTTTCCAGAGTTCTTGCATAACTGTGTGTTATCCAGATCATCAGAATTTTCAACCGTCACAACGCCTGCGCCGGGTCATATTGTTCCGCAACGCCTGAAGATGGAGAGCCCTATGGCCCGACGCGCCCGCGCATCCCGCGACAGAAACACTGCCCCTGCCGGCGCTCCGGCTTCGCCCTGGATCCGGCGTTCGCTGCCGTTCTTTGACGCGCTGGACGAGGAGAAGCTGGTCAAGCTGGAAGCCCAGGTCGACTGGATCTTCGAAGAGGTCGGCATTGCCTTCCGCGACGACCCGGAGGCGCTGCGGATCTGGAAAGAGGCCGGAGCAAAGATCGACGGCGATACGATCCGCGCCGATGCGCAGTGGATCCGCGCCCTGTGCGCCACGGCACCGCGCGAGTTCACCCAGCTGGCCCGCAACCCGGTGCGGTCTGTCACCATTGGCGGTAACAATCAGGTCTTCGCGCCGATCTACGGCGCGCCGTTTGTGCGCGACCTGGAGGGCGGGCGGCGTTATGGCGACATGGCCGCGTTCGAGAAACTGGTGAAGCTCACCTACATGCATCCGAACCTGCATCACGGCGGGTTTGTGATCTGCGAGCCCTGCGACGTGCCGGTCTCCAAGCGCCACTTCGACATGCTGTTTGCCCATATGACGCTGAGCGACAAACCGCACTTGGGTGCCATCACCGAAATGTCCCGCGCGCAGGACAGTGTCGACATGGCCGAGATCGTCTTTGGCAGGGACGTCATGGACGAAAACTGCGTCATCATGGGCAATGTGAACACCAACTCGCCGCTGCTGGTGGACAAGGTGGTGACCGAGGCAATCAGAGTCTATTGCGGGCGCGGACAGGGGATTGTGGTTGTTCCCTTTATCCTCTCGGGTGCCATGGGGCCGGTGTCCACCGCTGCTTCTGTTGCGCAGGCGATGGCCGAGGCGATGATGTGCTGCGCCTTTGCCCAGATAGTCCGTCCCGGTGCGCCCTTTGTGCTGGGCAACTTCCTGTCATCGATGTCGCTGAAGTCCGGCGCGCCGACATTCGGGATGCCGGAGCCGGTGATTTCCAACTACGCCATCGGCCAGCTGGCCCGCCGCGCCGGGCTGCCCTTGCGCTGCGGCGGCTCATTGACCGCGTCCAAGATCGAGGATGCGCAGGCGGCCTATGAGAGTGCCGATTCAATGCATTCCACCATGCTGGCCGGCGCCAATTTTGTGCTGCATTCGGCGGGCTGGCTGGAAGGCGGGCTGTGCACCGGGTTCGAGAAGCTGATCATGGATGCGGACCGGCTGGGGTCCTACCAGAAGGTGCTGAGCCAGGGGCTGGATACCAGCGACGAGGCGATGGCGCGCGATGCTTATGGCGAGGTAGCGCCGGGTGGGCATTTCCTGGGGTCAGACCACACCATGCGCAACTATCAGACCGCGTTTTATGAGCCGAAGCTGAGCGACAGCGAGAATGTCGAGAGCTGGGAAGAGGGCGGGTCCAAGGACATGCGCCAGCGCGCCTATGAGCGCTGGAACCAGATGCTGAACGAGTATCAGGCGCCGCCGATGGATGCGGCGGTCAAGGAAGAACTGGCCGCCTATGTTGCCCGCCGCAAGGAGGAGATCCCGGATGCGTGGTACTGAGTTAAGAATCTCTTCACCCATTTCTCCAGCTTATGCAGGATCTGCCGGTTTGCCCCGGCACCCCCTGTGCACCCCCCGTACACCCCTTGTGCACCCCCAAGGTGCCGTTTGCCGCAATTCCCGCCTTTTGCCCCAGATCTGAGGACAAACCCATGTCAGACAATTTTGCCCAATCGACGCTCAACATCCACAAGGAGGAGAGCACCGGCGACAAGAAGCTGCCGAGCCACGCCAAGGCGGTGATCATCGGCGGCGGTGTGGTTGGCTGCTCGATCCTGTTCCACCTGGCCAAGTTCGGCTGGAAGGATGTTGTGCTGCTGGAACGGGATGAACTGACCTCCGGCTCTTCTTGGCACGCGGCGGGGCAGATCCACACCATTTCCTCGGACCCGAACATCTCGCGCCTGCAGAGCTATACCATCGACCTCTATAAGGAGATCGAGGAGACCTCTGGCCATTCGGTTGGCCTGCACATCACCGGCGGTTTTTACCTGGCGTCCAACAAGACCTGGTACGACTACCTCAAGCGGGAGCGGTCCAAGGCGCGCTACATGGGGTTGAACCAGGAATTCATCAGCCCCAAGGAAGTGGCCGAGCGCCATCCACTGATCGACCCCAAGCATTACCATGCGGCGCTGTGGGATGATCAGGACGGCGATCTGGACCCGTCGGGCGCGACCTATGCCTTCGCCAAATCGGCCAAGGTGCACGGGGCGCAGTATTTCACCCACACGCCGGTGACCGCGACCACCCAGCGCCCGGACGGCAGCTGGGATGTGACCACCCCGCGCGGCGTGATCAATGCCGAGCATATCGTGAACTGCGGCGGTCTGTGGGCGCGTGAAGTCGGCCATATGCAGGGCATCAACCTGCCGGTGCAGCCGATGGAGCACCATTACCTGATCACCGACAAGATCGACGCGGTGGCGAACCACCCGACCCGCCTGCCGGCCGGCATCGATTATGAGGCCAACATCTACTTCCGCCAGGAACGCCAGGGGATGCTGCTGGGCACCTATGAGCCGAAGGGGACGCCGTGGAAGGTGGGGGGCACACCCTGGGATTTCGGCCATGAGCTGCTGCAGCCCGATCTGGACCGGATTGCCGACCGTCTGGAGATGTCGTTTGAGCGTATCCCTGCGATCGGCGAGGCGGGCATCAAGGACATGATCAACGGGCCCTTCACATTCGGCCCCGATGGCAACCCGATGATCGGCCCGGTGCCGGGCATGAAGAACTACTGGTGTGCGGTGGGCGTGATGGCTGGCTTCTGCCAGGGCGGCGGTGTGGGCCTGACCATGGCGGAGTGGATGATCGACGGCGAGCCGTCCATCGACGTCTGGGCGATGGATGTGGCGCGGTTCGGCGAGTTTGCGACCCCCGACTGGGGCACCGTGAAATCAACCGAGAACTATGAGCGCCGGTTTGTGATGACCTTCCCGAATGAGACGCTGCCGAAGGGGCGGATGCAGAAGACCACTGCTCTGTATGACCGGCTGGTCGCCAAGGGGGCGCGGATGGGGCAGGGCTTTGGCCTGGAGAATGCGCTATGGTTTGCCGACGGGCCGGAGGATGCCCATGAGGAACCGACGTTTGAGCGCAACCGTTCGCACGACTACGTCGCGCGCGAGGTCAAGGCGGTGCGCGAGGCGGTGGGCGGCATTGAAGTTGCCAACTTTGCCAAGCATGAGTTCAAAGGGCCGGGCGCGCGGGCCTATCTGGACCACGTGCTGGCGGGCTATGTGCCGAAACCGGGCCGCCTGACGCTGACGCCGATGCTGACGCCGAAGGGCAAGCTTTATGGCGATCTGACCGTGGCCTGCCTGGGCGAGGAGCATTTCATGCTGTTCGGCTCCGGCGCCATGCAGGAGGCGCACCGCCGCTGGTTCGAGAAGGACCTGCCCGCGGATGTGTCGTACCAGAACGTTTCCGACGACTGGCACGGCATCGCGCTGTCGGGTCCGAAATCGCGGCAGCTGCTGCAGCGGATCACCCGCGAGGATGTCTCGGGCGAGGCGTTCAAGTTCCGCGACCTGCGCCAGACTTTCGTGGGCGGCGTGCCAGTGATCCTGAACCGGATCAGCTTCTCGGGCGAGCTGGGCTATGAGATCTACTGCAAGCCGCAGTATCTGCTGCGGCTGGCGGAGGCGATCGAGGAGGCGGGCGCCGATCTGGGCTACCGCTGGTATGGCGCGCGGGCGCTGATGTCGATGCGCCTGGAGAAGGGCTGGGGTGTGTGGACGCTGGACTTCCGCCCCGATTTCGACGCGGCGGAAAGCGGCATGGATGTCTTCATCAACTGGAAGAAGGATTTCGTGGGCAAGGAGGCCGCGCTGGCGGCCCGCGAGGCTGGTCCGAACCGCAAGCTGGTGACCATGACCATCGAGGTGGACGGCATAGATGTGTCGAACGACGAGGCGATCCTGAAGGACGGCGAGGCGGTCGGCTATATTTCCTCCGGCGGCTATGCGCATCACGCAAAGATCTCGATGGCGATGGGCTATGTCGCGGCAGAGCACGCCGCGGCGGGCACCCGGCTGCAGGTCGAGATTCTGGGCGAGATGTATGACGCCGAGGTGCTTGGCGCGCCCATCTATGACGCCAACGGCGCCAACATGTGCGCCTGATCAAGCAGGGGGGCGAAAACCATGACCCAATACATGCGGACGCTCCCCCAAGCGGCTGAGGCCGTGGCGGCCTGCCGCTGCATCTTCCTGCTGCTGCCGACCTTCTCCCCTTTGGATCTGTCCAGTGCGGTGGCGGCGCTGGAGGCGGTGAACACATTCGGCGGGACTGCGCGCTATGACTGGCGCGTGGTCAGCGAGGACGGGCTGCCGGAACTGGCCCGCGGCAGCATGGTGTTCATTTGCGGCGGCCAGGGCGTGGAGCCTGGCATCTCGCTGAAGGTGCTGGGGTGGCTCAGGAAAGCGCAGCGCATGGGGCTGGTGATGGCGGCGCTGGGCGGCGGGATCATGGCGCTGGCACGGGCGGGCCTCTTGTCCGGGCGTCAGGCCTCTGCCCATTGGGCGCAGCGCGCGACGCTGGCAGAGATGCACCCGGATGTGGAGGTGAAAAGCTCGCTGTTCACCGTGGACGGCACGCTGATCACCTGCGCCGGCGGCACCGCAACGGTCGACATGATGCTGAACCTGATTTCGGATCACCACGGCTCGGACGTGGCAACGGCGGCGGCGGATCTGATGGTCTGTTCCTCGGCCCGCAGGGGCAGCCAGGACCAGACGGTGTCCGAATACGGGCGTGCCGGCGTGCGGCACGAAAAACTGGCTGCGGCGCTGGGTCTGATGCGCAGCAACCTGGAGGAGCCGCTGACCCCAGGCGGCATCGCCGATCTGGTTGGCCTGTCGGTGCGTCAGCTGGAGCGGCTGTTTGCCAAGTATCTGCAGGCCACGCCCAAGGTCTATTACACCAGGCTGCGGCTGGACCATGCGCGCAGCCTGCTGTTGCAGACAAACATGCGGATAATCGATGTCGCGCTGGCGGCAGGCTTCAACAGCCAGACCCATTTCGCCAAGGTCTACCGGCGCTATTTCGGCAAGTCCCCGCATCAGGAGCGGCCGTTCTGAGGGTGGTCCGTCGGCGCTGCGGGCGTGCCCCTTGAAGCATCTGAAAAACCGCGGAGCGGCAAGCAAAACACATCCGCATCAGCGCAAAACTGTGCTGCCGGGCATTCTGGTATTTCGGGAAGGGTGGTAGCGGAGGAGGGACTTGAACCCCCGACACGCGGATTATGATTCCGCTGCTCTAACCAACTGAGCTACTCCGCCGCTCTGTGTGGAGGCGATTTACGGAATGCCGGCAGCCGGGTCAAGCAGAAAAGCGGAAGAATCCCCGATTCTTCCGAGATTTTTCGCAGCAGTGAAATTCTCATATGTATTTCAGCGGGTTGGGTTCGCCTGAAGGCTGGCAGAATCCTTTCCTGCAGCACTTGCAGTGTGGTCGGAGAGGTGGCGGCGGTGCTTATTCGGACAGGCTGTCGAGGGCCGCAAGATCCGGGCGCGGCAGCTGGTCCAGCAGAGTGAACACCAGGGCGCGGCAGGTTTCGCCGGTCCAGTCCGCCGGGTGGAAACCGGACGGCAGATCCGGATGGCGCAGGACCACACGGCGCCAGCGGTGCACGATCAGGGTCCGCAAGGTGCCGGTCTGCTCCGGCGTCAGGACGGCGGGAGGTGCAGAGATTTGCTGCAAGTCCCGCTGGAGGGCGGCACAGGCCTCGCACAGGTGGTCCGGGAACAGGCGGGATTTCAGCCAATCCGGCACTGCAATGGAATTGACTCCTGCTGCTAGAAGATCATCCAGGCTTTGCGGCACAGGACCGCGGCCGAGAGCGGTGGTGCGGTTCACCGCCACATAGCTGGGCAGCATCAGCACGTCATCCAGGGTCGCCTGGCCGGCGCCGTCCTCGGCGATCAGAAGATGCCATTCGCCTGGGACTGCCGCGCGGCGTTCATAGATCCGCGGCGTGACCGCGGCGGATTGCTTGCGGCCGTATTCAGTCAGGTAGTGGACCGAGGCGCGGCCTGCGCGCGCGCTTTCGATCCAGCCGTCTTTGCGCAGCCGGTGCAGGGCCACGCGGATGGCCTCAGGCTTGATCCCCATCGGGGTGATGATGCGGGTGAGCGCCCCGCCGCTGATCTGGGCGCCCTTGTCCTGCGCCAGATCGCCGAACAGCGATACAATCACCGACCAGACCCGCTGGTTCTGCGGGTCGTTCAGCTGTTGGACAGTGGCGTCAAACCAGGGGTTATGCTGTTCGTTCATGGGGATAAACATAGTGCGCCCGGACTGGATAGACCAGTCCGGACGCACGGCTGCATTGCCGCTGCCTACCACTTTTGCACAAGGTCAAAAGGCGTTCATCGTCAGCAGTTCATACTCTGCCGCGATCTCGTCGTCCTGGTTGGTCAGGGTGACATGCCAGCGCACCTCGCCGTATTCCTCATTGCGGGGGGTCTTCTTCTTGACCGTGAGGCGGACCTTGATGCTTTCGCCCGCCGAAATCGGCTTCATGAAGCGCAGATTATCAAGGCCGGTGTTGGCCAGAACCGGGCCCTCGTCCGGCTGCACGAACATGCCCGCAGCGAAGGACAACAGCAGGTAGCCATGCGCGACGCGGCCCGGGAAGAACGGGTTCCGCTTGGCGGCTGCGTCGTCCATGTGGGCATAGAAGGTGTCGCCGGTGAAATGGGCGAAGGTCTCGATATCCTCCAGCGTGACGGTGCGCGGGGCGGTGTGCAGGGTCTCGCCAATCGCCAGCTCGCCGAACTTGCGGGTGAAGGGGTGCGCCGGGCCTTCGATCTCGGTGCCGCCGGGGACCCATTTCTCGCCGATTGCCGACAGGATGTCGGGCGAGCCCTGGATGGCGGTGCGCTGCATGTAGTGTTTGACGCCGCGCACGCCGCCCATCTCCTCGCCGCCGCCGGCACGGCCCGGGCCGCCATGCACCATGTGGGGCAAGGGCGAGCCGTGGCCGGTGCTTTCCTTCATCGAGTCGCGGTTGTTGAAATAGAGGCGGCCGTGGTAGGCGCCGGCGCCGATGGCGACCTCGCGGGCGGTGGCGGGGTCATGGGTGATGACCGAGGCCACCAGCGAGCCCTGGCCGCGGTTGGCCAGATCAATCGCGTGGTCGAGGTCACGGTAGCCCATGATTGTGGAGACGGGGCCGAAGGCCTCTGTGTCGTGGACCCGCTGTGCCTTGTCCGGGTCGGCGCAGTGGAACAGCATCGGCGGCACAAAGGCGCCTTTTCCGGCGTCAGCGCCGTCAACGGAGAAGTTGTCCGGGTCGCCAAAGACGCGCTCTGCTTCCTGGCCGATGATCGCGGCCTTTTCCAGAACGTCGCGTTTCTGGCTGTTTGAGACCAGCGCGCCCATGCGGGTGGTTTCCAGGCGCGGGTCGCCGATTTGGGTTTTCGCCAGGCGGGCAGAGAGTGCCTCGATCACTGCATCCACCTGCGCCTGCGGCGCAATGATGCGGCGGATGGCGGTGCATTTCTGGCCCGCCTTGGTGGTCATCTCGCGGCTGACTTCCTTGACGAAGAGGTCAAACTCCGGCGTGCCGGGCTGTGCGTCGGGGCCGAGGATAGAGGCGTTGAGGCTGTCCTGTTCGGCCACAAAACGGACAGAGTTTTCCAGGATCACCGGGTTCGCGCGCAGCTTGAGCGCGGTGCTGGCGGAGCCGGTGAAGCTGACCACGTCCTGCATGGTCAGATGGTCCAGCATGCCTCCGAGGCCGCCGGAGACCAGCTGCAGCGCGCCTTCGGGCAGGATGCCTGACTCCAGCAACAGTTTCACTGCCAGCTCGGTCACATAGCAGCTGTTGGTGGCGGGTTTCACGATGGCCGGGACGCCTGCCAGCAGGGTGGGGGCGAGTTTTTCCAGCATCCCCCAGACCGGAAAGTTGAAGGCGTTGATATGCACCGCGACGCCGCGCAGCGGGGTGCAGATGTGCTGGCCCAGGAAGGTGCCGTTGCGGGAGAGCTGCTCGACCTCGCCGTCGAGGTAGACATGGGCGTCCGGCATTTCGCGGCGGCCCTTGGAGGCAAAGACGAACATGGTGCCGATGCCGCCATCAATGTCGATCATGTGGTCGGACTGGGTGGCGCCGGTGTTGAACGACAGATCGTAAAGCGCCTGCTTGTGCTGGTTCAGGTGGCCTGCCAGGGCCTTCAGCATCCGGGCGCGGTCGTGGAAGGTCAGCTTGCGCAGGGCGGGGCCGCCCACCGTGCGGGCGTAGTCGAGCATTGCCTGCACGTCGAGCGCGTCATTGCCGGCGCTGGCGATCACCTCGCCGGTGATGGCGCTGGCGATGTTGCGGGCGCCTGCGCCCGGTGCGACCCATTGACCCGCTGCAAAGCTGGAAATCTCTAGAAGGCTCATGATGGTGTCCTTTTCGTCAGGCCGGCAGGGGGCCGGCTGGCTGGAATCCGATGCTGAGATATATTGACCGTCCGGTCGGTTTATGCAAGAAATTTGTCAGATGCGCCGCTGACGAGGGTGAGGGAGCGATGAGCGATACGATTCTGGTTGAGGACCACGGCACCTGGGTGGAGATCACCCTGAACCGCCCGGACCGGCTGAACAGTTTCAATGAGGAGATGCACAACGCCTTGCGCGCCGCGCTGGAGGCCGCGCGCGACGGCGGCTCCCGCGCGGTGCTGCTGACCGGGGCGGGCCGCGGGTTTTGCGCGGGCCAGGATCTGGGCGACCGCGACCCGCGCAAGATGGACGGGCCACCGGACCTGAGCCAGACCGTGCGCAAATTCTATGCGCCGCTGGTGCGGCTGATCCGTGAATTGAACTTCCCGGTGATCTGCGCGGTGAATGGCGTGGCGGCCGGGGCAGGAGCCAATCTGGCGCTGGCCTGCGACATGGTGCTGGCAGCGGAGAGCGCCAAGTTCATCCAGTCGTTTTCCAAGGTCGGCCTGATCCCGGACACCGGCGGCAGCTGGCATCTGCCGCGGCTGCTGGGCGAGGCCCGCGCCAAGGGGCTGGCGCTGACCGCTGAGCCGCTGCCGGCGAAGAAGGCCGAGGACTGGGGTCTGATCTGGAAGGCGCTGCCGGATGAGGAACTGATGGCAGAGGCCCGCGCGATGGCCGAGAAATTCGCCAACGGGCCGACTCTGGGTCTGGGGCTGACCAAACAGTGCATCCAGGCCGCGGCGGTCAACACGCTGTCCGACCAGCTGGAGATCGAGGCGGACGCCATGAAAACCTGCGGCGAAAGCGCGGACTACGCCGAGGGCGTGGCCAGCTTCCTGGAAAAGCGCGCACCTGTGTTCAAGGGCAAGTGACGATGACTCCGAAGGAACGTGCCGAGAAATCTGCCGCCGCGATGTGGGCCGAGGACCAGGCGTCCAAATGGGCAGGGATGGAGATCACCCATGTGGACGAGGGCGAGGCGACCTTGGAGCTGACCATCGCCCGGCATCACTGCAACGGCCACGGCATCTGCCACGGCGGCGTGACCTTCATGCTGGCTGACAGCGCCTTTGCCTTTGCCTGCAACAGCCGCAACCAGTCGACGGTGGCGCAGCACAACGTGATCAGCTTCACCGCGCCGGGACGGCTGGGCGACACGCTGATCGCCAAGGCGCGCGAGATTTCCCTGACCGGGCGCAGCGGCATCTACGACGTGACAGTGACCAACCAGGACGGCCAGCAGATCGCCGAATTCCGGGGCTTTTCCCGGGCGGTCAAAGGCCAGTTGTTTGACGAATAAGGTGTGGAGGACGCCATGGAAGACCTGAGCCCCAAGAAGGGTGAACTGGACCCGATCGAGATCGCCTCGATCGACGAAATCCGCAGCCTGCAGCTGGAGCGGCTGAAATGGTCGCTGCGCCATGCCTATGACAACGTGGAGATGTACAAGCAGCGGTTTGACGAGGCAGGCGTGCATCCGGACGACCTGCAGGAACTGTCCGACCTGGCCAAGTTCCCTTTCACCTATAAGAACGACCTGCGGGACAACTACCCCTTTGGCCTGTTTGCGGTGCCGCGCAGTGAAATCATCCGCCTGCACGCGTCCTCCGGCACCACCGGCAAGCCGACGGTTGTGGGTTACACTGCCAATGACATTTCGAACTGGGCCGATCTGGTGGCGCGGTCCCTGCGGGCCTCGGGCCTGCGCAAGGGCGACATGGTGCATAACGCCTATGGTTATGGGCTGTTCACCGGCGGCCTGGGTGCGCACTACGGGATTGAGCGCCTGGGCGCTACTGTCGTTCCGATGTCGGGCGGCCAGACCGAAAAGCAGGTTGGCCTGATCACTGATTTCAAACCCGACGGCATCATGGTGACGCCGTCCTACATGCTCAACATCCTGGAGCAGTACCACAAGGTCGGCATGGACCCGCGCGAGTGCTCGCTGAAGGTGGGCGTGTTCGGCGCTGAACCCTGGACCGATGCGATGCGCAAGGAGGTCGAGGAGGCCTTTGACATGCATGCGGTCGATATCTACGGCCTGTCTGAGATCATGGGACCGGGCGTCGCCAATGAATGTGTTGAGACCAAGGATGGCCCGGTGATCTGGGAGGACCACTTCCTGCCGGAGATCATTGACCCGCAGACCGGCGAGGTGCTGCCGGATGGCGAGCTGGGTGAGCTGGTGTTCACCACGCTGACCAAGGAAGGCCTGCCGATGGTGCGCTATCGAACCCGCGACCTGACCCGCCTGCTGCCGGGCACCGCGCGCACGATGCGGCGCATGGAGAAGATCACCGGCCGCAGCGACGACATGATCATCCTGCGCGGTGTCAACGTCTTCCCCAGCCAGGTGGAGGAGCAGCTGCTGGCGACCGGCGGCCTCGCGCCCTACTACCAGATCGAGCTCTACAAATCCGGCCGCATGGACGCGATGCGGGTGTTCGTGGAGGCCAATCCGGATGCTACGGATGAGCTGAGCAAGACCGCGGCGGCGCGGATGCTGACCAAGCGGATCAAGGATATGGTTGGCGTTTCGACCGAGATCATTGTAGGCGACCCGGGGTCTGTCGAGCGCAGCCAGGGCAAGGCCAAGCGCGTTGTCGACAACCGCAGCAAGTCCTGACCCGGGAGAGTGAGCCTTGGCCCGAACGATCGCAAAAGACCACGATGAGAAACGCGCGCAGATCCTGAAATCGGCAGCCAAGGTGTTTGCCGACTCCGGCTACGACCGTGCGTCGATGACCCAGCTGGCGCGGGAGTGCGGGATCTCCAAGGCGAACATCTACCATTATTATGACAGCAAGGATGCCGTGCTTTACGGCCTCCTTGATACCTACCTTTGCGAGCTGCGCGACAGGGTCTGCGGAGTGGATCTGGCGGGCCTGAACGCAGAGGACCGCCTGCGCCGCATCGTGTCGGAGATCATGCTGGCCTATCAGGGGGCCGACCATGAGCATCAGGTGCAGCTGGGCGCAATGGGGGCGTTGCCGGAGGAGCAGCAGAAGCATCTGCGCGGCTACCAGCGCGAGATGGTTCAGTTCATGAGCGATGCGCTGAAGGACGTGGCGCCGGAGATTTTCAACGGTGACGCGGCCAAGCTGCGTGGCGCCACCATGTCTGTTTTTGGCATGCTGAACTGGTATTACATGTGGAATTCCGGTGCCGGATCAAAGGCGCGCGAGGATTATGCCGGATTGGTGGCTGATCTGACGCTGAGCGGGGTCAAGGGGCTCTGACTGCGGCGCGGTTTTGCGTTTCCGCGTTTCTGCGCTAGCCTGTCCGGATACCGGAGGGTGCCATGCAGAAACCTGAGAACTTCGAGAATTTCTATTACAAGAAGGTTGGACTGGGCGAGGCCTGCGGCTGCGCCGAGCGGGCCATCGACATGTATGAGTTCGACCGCACGGCAGGGAAGCCGAAGGCGGTCAACGGCAGGCGCCGGTTCAGCTGGAAAGGATTTGCGCTGAAATACGGGCTGATTTCGCGCAGGAAGACGCCCGCAGACTAGCAGCGAAACACCCGGCGGATGTGGCCCGCCGGGTGCTGTTTTGTTGAGGCCTGTCAGCCCGGAGTGTCCAGCAGCCGGGTGATGCGGCGTACGGCAACGCGGCGGTTGGCGCGTTCGGCTGCCAGGGTGCTGACGGCCAGGTCGCTTTCGCCGTAGCCCTGCACCACCATGTTTTCCGGTGCCACGCCGAAATACTCCGTCAGCGCCAGCGCCACGGTTTCCGCGCGGCGGTCCGACAGGGCCAGATTGTAGGTTGCGGCGCCCACGGCGTCAGTGTGGCCCTCGATCAGGAACACCTCACCCGGATTGCGGTCAATCAGCTCGCGCAGCGCGTTGCCCAGGGTTGCCAGTTCCTCCGCCTCCTGCGGGCGGATCACTGAGGAGCCGGTGTCAAAGTTCACCGAATCCACGTTTATTACCTGCGTCAGGCGGCGCACCGCGTCGATGTTTCGGATCTGCGCCAGCGAGAAGCGGCGGTCAACGGTCTTGGCGTCCTGTGCGGCCAGTGCTGCGGCCAGATCCTCAGCCGAGACCGCACCGGTGCTGGAGAAGGCGCGGCGGTTGTCCTGCGCCTGCGGCAGCTCATTGACCACCACGCGCTCGGCCTTCCGGGTGTCGTCGAACAGCACAACACTGCGGCCGTCCGGCAGCAGCTTGGTGCGGCGCAGCACCCGGCCTTCGGCGGAGCGGATGGTTTCCACCTCGACCCCGTTCTCGCGCACCACCACGGTGCGGGTTGAGCCGTCCTGGAACCGGTAGGTGGTCACGTTGGAGCCCGGCTGGCGCAGCAGTGCATCATCATCTTTCAGGACGCGGTACTGGCCGTCCTGCTCGACGATGGCGCGGTCGCCGGAGTTCGAGACCACCTTGCCGCCATTGTTCAGTAGCGTGCCGATCGCCAGCGCGCCAAGGCCGAGCAGGGCGTTGCGCTCGCGAGTGGAGAGGCCGCTGTCATCCTCAGTGGCGGCATTGGTCTGCGGGGCAGGTGCCTGGGCTTGTGCCTGGGCGGTTTCATTTACCCCGGTCTCGAACTCCTCGTCAGAGCTGCGCGCGGTTTCCTCGGTGACCACTTCTTCGGTCACTTCCGCCTCGCCTTCGGCAACAGCGCCGTCCGCGGCCGCCGCGGCGGCTGCAGGCTCACCGGTTTCTTCGGCCAAAGCATCAGCCTGGGCCTGGCTGTCCTGTTCCACCAGCTCGGGATTGTCCGTTCCTTCAGCCGTCCCACCTTGAGACAGTGCAAGGTCCGCTGCGATTTCCTCGGCGCTGGCGCCGGCGGATGCCTCGCCGCTGCCATCAGCCTGAGGGTGGGTTTGCACCTCAGCCTCTGCCTGGGCCTGTTCCTCGGCTGCAGCCTGAGCCGCCGCTTCTGCTTCCGCTTGAGCCTGTTCTGTTGCAGCTTGTTCTGCAGCTGTGGCCTGTTCTTCTGCCGCAGCCTGCGCAGCTGCTTCCGCCTGAGCCTGTTTAGCTGCGGCTTGAGCTTCGGCCTCGGCTTGCGTTTGTTGCTCAGCTGCAGCCTGCGCTTCAGCTTCTTCTTGCGCCAAGGCCTCTGCCAGTGCCTGCGCTTCAGCTTCAGCCTGAGCTTCGGCCTCTACTTGCGCTTCGGCCTCTGCAGGCTGTTCCTGCGCGTCCTGCTGTCCTGTGGCTTCCGCCGCAGCTTCAGCCTGGGACTGATCTTCGCTGACGGTTTCGGTCTGGGCTTCTGCTGCGGCCTCTGCCTGCGCTTCGACGGCCTGATCCGCGGTTGCCGTTACCTCTGCCTCCGCAGCGCCGATGCCTGCCAGGACACTGGCGGACTGGAGGTCTGCGGGCAGGGCGGGGTCAAATGCGCCTTCGCCATAGGCCTGGCAGAATCTGGCGATCTTGCCGGTCTTTTCCTCGACGTCCTGGCCGGCCTCCAGTTTCTTCTGCCGCCGTTCCGCACGCTTGCGGCAGCGGTCGACCAGTTCGCCGATTTCTGCGGTGGACATCTGGCTGAGGTCAATCTGCTTGCCGCTCTGGTTCTGCGACAGGGCGGGCAGCGGGGCCGCCAGCGAGATCATCACTGCCAGCGCCGTGGATGATTTGAAAATTCCCGGTTTCATTTCGGTTCCTTTCTTGTTCCGGCACATGGCCGCACAAGGATAACGGATAAACACCGGGTTAGTTGCGCATCGCAGAGCAAAAAGAAAAGCCGCCCCGGGCCGGGGCGGCTTGGATCAGGCTGTTTTCCGCTGGCGGATGCCGTGGCGGGCGTCAGACCGCCGGCGGCGGCACCATGCCGATGATGTCATAGGTCTGGCGCAGAATCGGTGCGGTGATTGCGCGGGCGCGTTCGGCGCCGCGGGCCAGGATCTTGTCGATCTCGTCCTGATGCTGCATCAGCCGCGCCATCTCGGTGGAGATCGGCGCCAGCTTGGAAACTGCCAGATCCGCCAGCATCGGTTTGAATTCGGAGAACTGGCGGCCGCCCACATCAGCCAGCACCTGTTCGACGGTCTGCTCGTTCAGGGCGGCGTAGATGTTCACGAGGTTGCGCGCTTCCGGGCGCTCCTCCAGGCCCTTCACTTCGGAGGGCAGCGCCTCGGGGTCGGTCTTGGCCTTGCGGATTTTCTTGGCGATGGCGTCGGCGTCATCGGTCAGGTTGATGCGGCTGGCGTCTGAGGGATCAGACTTCGACATTTTCTTGGAGCCGTCGCGCAGGGACATCACCCGGGTGGCTGCGCCTTCGATCACCGGCTCGGTCTCCGGGAAGAAGTTGACGCCGTAGTCGTGGTTGAACTTGATCGCGATGTCGCGGGTCAGCTCCAGGTGCTGCTTCTGGTCCTCGCCCACCGGCACATGGGTGGCGTGATAGACCAGAATGTCGGCCGCCATCAGCGCCGGATAGGCAAACAGGCCCAGCGAGGCATTCTGCTGGTTCTTGCCCGCCTTGTCTTTCCACTGGGTCATCCGCTGCATCCAGCCCATGCGGGCGACGCAGTTGAACACCCAGGCCAGCTGTGCGTGCTCAGGCACCTGGGACTGGTTGATCAGGATCGAATCCTCAGGGTCGATACCGGCGGCGATGAAGCCGGCGCAGAGCTCGCGGGTGGATTTCGTGAGGTCCGCGGGGTCCTGCCAGACGGTGATCGCATGCAGGTCAACCATGCAGTAGATTGTCTCAACGTCCTTGGCCTGCCAGTCGACGAAGCGCTTCAGCGCACCAAGGTAATTCCCCAAGTGCAGGTTGCCCGAAGGTTGGATCCCCGAAAACACGCGCGGGGTGAAGCTGGTTTCGCTCATCGCGGAAACTCCCGTCTGGAATTATGCACCATCGTCGCTTACCCATGGGGCCAGGATAGGTCAACAGGCGCGGGGCATTCCGTGCCGCAAGGAGTCCGGATGAGCAGTCAGCCCCATAACGCCCCCGTCAACCCGCTGCCCGCCGCCGTGGTGGCACTGGTGCTGATCATCATCGGCATCGAGGCGGTGTTCTCGCTGGGCGCCCGCGGCATCGTCGGCGGGCCCGAGGCGATCGGATGGCGGCTGGAGGCGATCCAGTCCTATGCGTTTTCCGGCGACATCTTCTGGTGGATGCAGGAAAGCGGCCGCTGGCTGCCGGAGCATCTGAAGCGGTTTGCGACCTACACCTTCGTGCATGGTGCCTTTACCCACGCGCTGTTTGTCTGCGTCTTTGTGCTGGCGATGGGCAAGATGGTGGGCGAAGTGATGGGTGATCTGGCGATGGTGATCATCTTTCTGCTGTCCGGTGCCGGCGGCGCGCTGGGGTATGCGCTGCTGGTCAGCTCACCGGCGCCGCTGGTGGGCGGTTTCCCGGCCGTATACGGGCTGATCGGGGCATTCACCTTCCTGCTGTGGCGCTCGCTGGCTCTGGTTGGGGCGCAGCAGAGCCGGGCGTTCACGCTGATCGCCTTCCTGATGGGGGTGCAGCTGCTGTTCGGGCTGCTGTTTGGCGGCCAGAAGGACTGGGTGGCGGATCTGGCAGGTTTCGCCACCGGCTTTGGCCTGTCGTTCTTCCTGGCGCCGGGCGGCTGGGCGCGGATCAGGAACCGCATCCGCCACGATTGAAGCCGGGCTCTCCCGCCCGCCGCCGAAGCCCCGGGCGGGGCATCTGCGGCCGTTGGGCCGGGCCGCGCTGACGCGCGGCGGCCAAGGGTCCCCTGACCCGGGATTTGCCGTGAGGGTCAGCCCTGTTTCTTCAGCGGGCAGGTGCTGAGGCCAAGGATCTGGTAAAGCGGGCAGTAGCCCATCAGGCCGGTCAGCAGCGGAACCAGGCCAATGAGGCCCCACAGGGTTTGCGGGCCAATGAAGACCAGCGACAGCAGGATCAGGCCGAGGATGATGCGCAGGGCGCGGTCGAGGGTGCCTTCGTTGCGGGGCATGGATCTGTCCTTTCGAACTCACTAGCAGAATTGCGAGTCCTTTTTAGGCCAGGCGTGGCGCGCCGTCGGTGACAGTGTCACCAAAGCTCAAGCTCAATCGCCGGCAATCTGCTCCAGCCTGCGGCGGTCAAGGATGCGCAGCTGGCCGCGGCCGGTTTCCACCAGCCCCATCCGGGCGAATTCCCGCAGGCGGCGGGTTACGAAAGCGCGGCCTGAAGCTGTCTCGGCCGCCAGCGCGTCATGGGTAACACGGATCTCATCGCTGTCCTGCGCCAGCCGCAGCAATACCCGGGCCAAACGGGCGTCAAAGCCGATCAAGGCGACGTCCTCGACCAATTGCTCGTAGTCGGCAAAGCGGCGGGCCACGGCGG
The DNA here is from genome assembly GCF_025144465.1 of Leisingera sp. S132. Taxonomy (NCBI): domain Bacteria; kingdom Pseudomonadati; phylum Pseudomonadota; class Alphaproteobacteria; order Rhodobacterales; family Roseobacteraceae; genus Leisingera; species Leisingera sp. S132. The sequence continues at coordinate 3,433,284 of NZ_CP083553.1, read as the reverse complement.
TCAGGACCTCACTGCGGAACGCCTCGTCTTCCGACATTGACTGCTGGAAGGCAGCATGCGGGAGGATCTCGCCCTCCAGCGCGGTCTCTGCCACGCCTTCCGCGGCGTAGCTGCGGCCGTCGGTGAGGCAGGCAAAGGTCTGCAGGCAGACGTCGCCCGGGCCGACGCGGTACAGCACGACTTCGCGGCCGTTGGCGGCGGTCAGGGTGACCTTAATGCGGCCGGCGGTGAGCCGGACAAAGCCGGGGCACTCCTGCCCGGGGCGGAACAGCACGGTGCCAGCAGGGCAGGACAGGCGGCTCATGCCCGGTTCCGGCGGCTCAGGGCGGTGCGGAACTCCGACAGGCGGAAAGCGCCGAAGGCCTGGCCCGAGGCGAAGTAGACCGCGCCGCCCAGCAGCACCAGCCCCAGCAGGGACAGGTACCGCCAGTAGTCCAGCGTGAACAGCCAGCCCGCGGTGTGCGCCACCGCGTAGAGCACCGCGCCCATCACGGCAGAGGCTGCGAGGATGCGCCAGGCGCGGCGGCGGAAGCGGGTGTCGAACCGGGCTTCCTCGCCCATGCCGCGGGCACCGAGCGCCAGCAGCGCCACCATCGCCCAGCCAGCTGCTGAGGCGGCGATGGCGGGAGCAATCCAGCCCAGCACCGGTTTCAGCCCGAAGGCCAGTCCAGCGTTCACCACCATGGCAACCAGCGCATAGCGGAACGGGGTCCTTGTGTCCTCGCGCGCGAAATACAGCGGCTGCAGCACCTTTTGCAGCATGAAGGCAGGCAGGCCTGCGCCGTAGATGGCGACGGCAACGGCAATTGCGGCGACGTCTTCGGGGCCGGTGGCGCCGCGCTCGTAAAGCACGGAGACCAGTGGCACGGGCACAGTGATGAAGGCCACGGCGGAAGGGACGGCCAGCAGCAGCGAGAACTCCCCGGCGCGCGACAGGGCGTCCTGCGAGCCTGCGCCGTCGCCGACCCGCAGGCGGCGCGACAGGGCGGGCAGCAGAACGATACCGACGGCAATGCCAACAACCCCCAAGGGCAGCTGGTACAGGCGGTCGGCGATGAACAGCCAGCTGGCAGCCCTTTCGATATCGGAGGCCACATACTGGCCGACCACCAGGTTGATCTGTGTGACGCCCATGGCAAGCGCCGCTGGCACCGCCACCCGCACCAGATCGCGCATTTCTGTATTCCAGCGCGGCAGGCCGGGCCGCAGCGGGATGCCTGCCCGTTCCGCCGCTGCCCAGACCAGGGCCAGCTGTGCAACACCGGCCACCGGGATGGTCCAGACCAGCCAGACGACAACGTCGCCGCCCAGAACAGCCCCGGCTGTCATTGCAGCGCAGGCAAAGATGTTGAGAAGTACTGGAGCCGCGGCGGCGGCTGCAAAACGCCCGGTGGCATTCAGCACGCCGGAAAACAGCGCCGCCAGCGACATGAACAGGATGTAGGGAAACACGATGTAGCCGTATCCCACAGCCAGATCGAACCTCGCGTCCCCGACAAAGCCGCCGGCGGTCAGCCAGACCAGCCCGGGCATGAACACCATGCCAAGGCCAACCAGCGCCAGCACGGCTGCAGCCAGCAAGTTGAAAGCCTGCTGGGCATAACTCCTGGCGTCCTCACCGGCCTCAAAACGCTTGGAAAAGGCCGGGACAAAGGCTGCGTTGAACGCGCCTTCGGCAAAGAAACGGCGGAACATGTTGGGCAGGCGGAAGGCCACGATGAAGGCGTCCAGAACTGGTCCCGGACCGATAAAGGCGGCAATCAGAATCTCGCGGGCAAAGCCCAGCACACGGCTGGCCAGCGTCCAGAAGCCGACGGTCAGGAAGCCCGACAGCAATTTGATCGGTTTCATGTATCCGCCCGTTTTGCGCCTTCGGCAATTGCCTCGCGCAGTTTTTTTTCCAGCGTCCGCTGCTTGGATTCCGCGTAGTATTTCAAGCCGAACATGTCCTTGACATAGAAGGCATCCACCACCTGCTCGCCATAGGTCGCGATCACCGCATTGGCAATGTAGACGTTGGCAGAAGCCAGGGTCCTGGCCAGATCGTACAGCAGGCCGGGCCGGTCGCGGGTGTCGACCTCGATGATGGTGTAGATTTCCGATCCCTCGTTGTCGAAGGTGATATGGGTCGGCACCTTGAAGGCTTTTTCGCGTTTCTTGATCTTGTCGCGGGATTTCAGCGCGTCGCGGGTGATCACCTCGCCCTTCAGGGTCTTTTCGATCATTTGCTTCAGCCGGTGCAGGCGGATCGGATCGAAGGGGTGGCCTTCGCTGTCCTGGATCCAGAAGGCATCGGTCACGTAGCCGTCCTTGGTTGTGTAGGAGCGCGCATCAACCACATTTGCCCCGACAAGGGCCAGGGCGCCGGCGATACGGGCAAAGATGCCCGGGTGGTCCTCCATCACGAAACAGGCGCGGGTGGCGTCGCGGTCCTCATCCGGATAGAGCCGGATCATGACCTCCCCTGCATCGCCCTTGGCGGTGAAGTCGCGCAGCATTTCGGCGAAATCCACATGTGCCGTCACATGCAGACCGTGCCAGTAGGGCGGATAGTGGCGGGCGGTCTCGGTTTTGAGGTCGGCCTTGGACCAGTCCGGCAATGCCTCGCGCAGGGCTTTCTTGGCGGAGACGCCGCGGTGCTCGCGGTTCAAGGCCTCCATGCCGCCCTCAAGCGCTGCGCGGGTCTGGCCGTAGAGCGCACGCAGCAGCGCGGCTTTCCAGTTGTTCCAGGTGTCCGGGCCGACGCCGCGGATATCGCAGACGGTCAGCAAGAGGAGCAGGTCGAGCCGTTTCACGGTCTGCACCGCCTTGGCGAAATCGCGCACCGTGCGCGGGTCGGCGATGTCGCGCTTCTGTGCCATGTCAGACATCAGGAGGTGATAGCGCACCAGCCATTCCACGGTTTCGCACTCCGAGGGCTTCAGGCCCAGCCGCGGCGCCACCTTGCGGGCGATCTGCGCACCCAGGATCGAATGGTCCTGCTCGCGGCCCTTGCCGATGTCGTGCAGCAGCATCGCCACCATCATCACCTTGCGGTTGAGGCCCTTGCGCAGAATTTCCGATGAAAGCGGCAGCTCGTCTTCCAGTTCGCCGCGTTCAATGGCGGCAAAGTTGGCGATCACCTGAATGGTGTGCTCATCCACCGTGTAGGAGTGATACATGTTGAACTGCATCATCGCCACGATGGGTTCGAATTCCGGCAGGAAGGCCGACAGCACGCCCAGTTCGTTCATCCGCCGGAGCGCACGCTCGGAGTTGCCGTGTTTCAGCAGCAGGTCGAGGAAAAGCTTCCGCGCCTCCTTGTCGTTGCGCATGTCCTCGTCGATCAGATGCAGGTTGGCCGTCACAAGCCGCATCGCGTCCGGGTGAATCAGCATGCCGGTGCGCAGGGCTTCCTCGAACAGCCGCAGCAGATTGAGCCGGTCCTCCAGGAAGGCCTTGGGGTCGATCACATCCAGCCGGTTGTGCACCACTTTGTAGCCGGGCTTGATCCGCGGCCGGCGGCGGAAGATCCGTTCCAGAAGCGGCGCAGTCTTCTGCTGGCTGGCCTCCAGCTTGGTCAGGAAGATGCGGGTCAGGTCGCCGACGCGGGTGGCGTGGCGGAAATACTCCTGCATGAACACTTCAACGCCACGGCGTCCGGCCTTGTCCTCATAGCCCATGCGGCTGGCGACCTCGACCTGAAGGTCAAAGGTCAGCTGCTCGGTGGCACGCCCGGTTGCCAGGTGCAGATGCGCCCGGACCGCCCACAGGAAATTGGCGGCCCTGGCAAACAGATCCATCTCCTCGGCGCGGAACAGGCCCAGCGGCACCAGGTCTTCGGCGTCCTGCACCTGGTAGAGGTACTTGGCGATCCAGAACAGCGACTGCAGGTCGCGCAGGCCGCCCTTGCCCTCCTTCACGTTCGGCTCGACCATATAGCGCTGGCCTTGTTTCAGGTGGCGGGCATCGCGCTCGGCCAGCTTTGCCTCGACGAATTCCTGTGCATCCTGGGAGAACAGCTCCTTCTTCAGGCGCTTGTCCAGCTCTTGGGCCAAGGGGGCGTGGCCGGCCAGAAACCGGTGTTCCAGCATTGCGGTCCGGATGGTGTAATCCTCGCCGCCCAGCCGGATGCAATCCTTGATGGTGCGGCTGGCATGGCCGACCTTCAGCCGCAGGTCCCACAGGATGTAGAGCATGGATTCGATCACGCTCTCGGCCCAGGCCGTGATTTTGTACGGGGTCAGGAACAGCAGATCGACGTCTGAGGCCGGTGCCATTTCACCGCGCCCGTAACCGCCAACGGCCATGACAGCGATCCTTTCTCCCCGGGTCGGGGTTGCCAGCGGGTGCAGCAGCTCGCTGGCCACGTACAGGGCGGTGGTCACCAGCCCGTCGGTCAGAAAGGTGTAGGACCGGGTCAGCTCCCGCGCGGCAAAGGGTTTGCCCGTGAAGGCTTCGGCAATGGCTGCCCGGCCGGACTTGTTCGCGGCTTTGAGGATCTTCACGGTTTCCGCGCGCAGGGCCGCAGGTGCAGTGTCTTCTGCCAGTGCTTTGATCTGCGTGCGGATGCCACCCGCGTCAAAAATCTCCGCCGGGCCGCAGATCAGCGGGCCCAGCGGTTCAGGATGGCCATTAACTGAGGGGGACGCCGGGGCGGCGGGCTCAGAAGCCTGCGCCGCCGAAGCTGCTTGGGGCTGGGTCAATGATCACGACCTTCTGTTCCTGAATGGTGGCAACGGCCAGCCCGCGCTCATTGGTGCCGTCGGGCCGCAGACGGAAAATGCCGCCAGCCCCCTGGAAACCCGCGCCCTGGGTCAGGGCGCCTGCGGTCAGCGCGTCGGACTTGCCGGCCGCAACCAGCGCGCCGATGGCGGCAATGCCGTCATAGGCGAGGCTGCCGATGGAATGCGGCGCCGCGCCGTAGCTGGCCTGGTAGCGGGCGCTGAACTGCTGGACCTTGCCTTGGTCAGGCAGTGCAAACCAGCCGCCTTGAACGCCGGGCAGGGCCAGAGTCTGGGGCGGGATGTCCCAGCGGGTCAGGCCGATGTACTGTTTATTTGCCGGGTCAACGCCTGCTTCGGGCAGCAGCTGCGCCAGCAGCGGCAGCGCGCCGGCGGTGGTCGAGGTCAGGAAAACCGCATCCGCGCCGCTTGCCTGGGACCGGATGCTGGGAATGGCGTTGATCACACCCTGCTGCGACAGCTCGTAACCGACGCTGCCGGCGATGTTCACGCCGCTCTGGCCGGCGGCGCGCTGGATCGCGCTGCGCCCGGCGCTGCCTGCGGCGTCATTGCCGCCGACAACCAGAATGTTGCGTTTGCCGTTGCGGGCGGCAAAGCTGGTCAGCCGGCGGGCGGTATTGTCAAAGGTTGGTCCAAGGATAAAGACATTGCCGCCTGCAATCGCCGGGTTGTTCGAAAACGCCAGCACGTTCACGCCGCGCTGGCGTGCCGCGATTCCGGCCGCATTGGCAGCCTCGGCGTAGACCGGGCCGAGGATCACGCGGGCCCCGTCTTTCAGCGCTTGCTGCGCGGCGCCAGAGGCCACTTCGGGACTGCCTGCGGTGTCATAGACCCGCAGGTCGATCTGCACGCCGTCCAGATCGGCGATGGCCATGCGGGCGGCGTTTTCCAGGCTCTTTGCCAGCACGCTGTCACCCTGCTGGGCAGAGCCGCGCGGCACCAGCAGCGCCACCGGAACCGGCTTGGAGGTGTTGATGGTCGGGCCGGTGCCAACGGCAATCGGGTCACAGGCGGTAAGGGCAATGGCGGAAATGGTTGCGGCGGCAGTCAGAGCTGCCTTGCGGGCGCGTTTGAAAACAGCAAACATAATGGCTTGAAACTCCGTTCTCCCGGCGCTGCGGCGCCGTGTGGGTTTAAGGGCGGATCATAAACGACCAAAAAGGCGGGTCCAGCGTTGAATCACCAGAATGTCATATTGTCCCCCGGGCTTTACTTTGTTGCCACGCCGATCGGCACCGCCCGCGACATTACTCTGCGGGCGCTGGATGTGCTGGCCTCGGCCGATGTTCTTGCGGCCGAGGATACACGCTCACTGCGCAAGCTGATGGAGATTCACGGGGTGCCGCTGGGCGGACGGCGGATCATCGCCTACCATGACCACAGCGGAACCGGTGCGCGGGCCAAACTGCTGGAGGCGATAGGCGAGGGCAAATCGGTTGCCTATGCGTCTGAGGCCGGGATGCCGCTGATTGCCGACCCGGGCTATCACCTGAGCCGTGAAGCGGCAGAGGCGGGACATGCAGTGACCTGTGCGCCCGGGGCCTCTGCTGCGGCCACGGCGCTGACGCTGGCGGGGCTGCCGACGGACGCGTTTTTCTTTGCGGGTTTCCTGCCCAATGCCTCTGGCGCCCGGCGCAAGCGGCTGGAAGAGCTGCGGGAAATTCCCGGCACGCTGATTTTCTATGAATCCCCGAAGCGGGTGGCGGCTTCGGTCTCCGATATGGCGGCGGTGCTCGGCGACCGTCCTGCCGCGCTGTGCCGCGAGCTGACCAAGAAGTTCGAAGAGGTGCGCCGCGCACCGCTTTCGGACCTCGCTGCCGGCCTGGAGGAGAACCCGGTCAAGGGAGAGATCGTGCTGCTGGTCGACCGCGCCCATGAGGCGGAGATCAGCGAGGGCGACCTGGAAAGCGACCTGCAGGCCGCATTGCAGGGCAATTCGGTCAAGGATGCCGCCGGGATTGTCGCCGAAATGCACGGGCTGCCCCGGCGCAAGGTTTATCAGCTGGCGCTGCAACTGGCGAAGGGTGCGTGAGCCATGAGCCGAACCCGCCAGCACCGCGGCACCCGCGCGCATCTGGCGGGAGAGGCGGCGGAGGAGATCGTTGCCCGCCACTATGAAAACCGCGGCTACACTGTGGCTGAGCGCCGCTGGCGGGGCCCGGGAGGCGAGATCGATCTGATCCTGCGCGGTCCCGAAGAACTGGTGTTTGTCGAGGTGAAGCACAGCGCCACCAGCGCCGGTGCGGCGCTGAGGATCACGCCTCGGCAGGCAGAGCGGATTTATGCCAGTGCAGGGCAGTACCTGGACAACGAGCCGCAAGGCCAGCTGACGCCGGTCCGGTTTGACGCGGCGCTGGTCGATGGCACCGGCGCGGTCGAGATCATCGAAAACGCCATCGGCTTTGACTGAACCGCAGCTGCCCCATTGAACCCCGGCGCGCGGTGGGCCATGTATTCAGCCAGCTTACGAGGGATACTGCCATGAAAATCGCCTTCCAGATGGACCCGGTCATGGGCGTGAACATCAACGCCGACAGCAGCTTCCGCCTGGCCGAAGAAGCCCAGGCACGCGGTCATGAGTTGTTCTACTATGGCCCTGATCAGCTGGCCTATCAGGAGGGCCGGATTACCGCCCGCGGCCACGATATGACCGTGCAGCGGGTGGAAGGCACCCCGGCAGTGCTGGGGCCGGAACGCGAGGTTGATCTGGCGGATTTCGACGTGGTCTGGCTGCGCCAGGATCCGCCGTTTGACATGCACTACATCACCTCGACTCACCTGCTGGACATGCTGAAGGGCAAGGCGCTGGTGGTGAACGACCCGTTTTGGGTACGCAACTACCCGGAGAAACTGCTGGTGCTGAATTTCCCGGAGCTGACCCCGCCCACAACCATCGCCCGCGACCTGCAGACCATCAAGGCGTTCAAGGAAAAGCACGGCGATGTGATCCTGAAGCCGCTCTACGGCAACGGCGGCGCAGGTGTGTTCCGGCTGGACGCAAACGACCGCAACCTCACCTCCCTGCATGAGCTGTTCACCGGCTTCAGCCGCGAGCCTCTGATCGTGCAGAAATTCCTGCCCGATGTCAGCAATGGCGACAAGCGGGTGATCCTGGTTGACGGCGAGCCGGTGGGGGCGATCAACCGGGTGCCTGCGGCGGGTGAGACCCGGTCGAACATGCATGTGGGCGGCCGGCCCGAGAAGATCGGCCTGAGCGAGCGCGACTTGGAGATCTGCGCCGCAATCGGACCGCTCTTGCGCGAGAAAGGCCAGATCTTTGTCGGCATTGATGTGATCGGCGACTACCTGACCGAGATCAACGTGACCTCGCCCACCGGCATTCAGGAGCTGGAGCGGTTCGATGGCGTGAATATCGCAGAGAAGGTCTGGCAGGCGATCGAAGCGAAGGTCTGACGTGTGCTCCGGCTCCGGGTCAACCCGGCAGCCGGAAACTCAGCGCTTCGGCGAAATGCTTGCGCTGCACCTTTTTCTCGCAGGCCAGATCCGCAATGGTGCGGGCGACCCGCAGCACCCGGTGATAGCCGCGTGCGCTGAGGCCGAAGCGCTCAGCCGCGCGCACCAGCAGGTCGCGGCTTTCGGCGTCGGGGGCGGCGATTTCCTCAAGCAGCGCGCCTTCGGCATCGGCGTTCTGCCGCAGGCCGGGACGGCCGCTGAACCGGGCGGTTTGCATTTCCCGTGCAACCGCCACCCGCTGGGAAACTTCGGCAGAGCCTTCGGCACTGGGCGGCAGCTCCAGGTCGGCCACATCCACCGGCGGCACGTCCAGATGCAGGTCGAACCGGTCCAGCAGCGGGCCGGAAATCCTGCCCAGGTAGTTTGCGCCGCATATGGGCGCCTGGGAACAGGCGCGGTTGGCATCCGCCAGATGGCCGCATTTGCAGGGGTTGGCGGCAGCCACCAGCATGAAGCGGCTGGGATATTTGACATGGGCATTGGCGCGCGCCACCATCACCTCTCCGGTTTCCAGCGGCTGGCGCAGGGTTTCCAGCACCGGGCGGCCGAACTCAGGCAGCTCATCCAGGAATAGAACGCCATTGTGGGCCAGGCTGATCTCGCCCGGCTGCGCCCGCCGCCCGCCGCCTGCAATTGCGGCCATGGAGGCCGTGTGGTGCGGTTCGCGGAAGGGGCGGGCGCGGCTGATGCCGCCCTCGTCGATCAGGCCGCAGAGGGAATGGATCATCGAGGTTTCCAGCGCCTCTGCCGGTGTGAGCCGCGGCAGGATCGAGGGCAGCCGCGCCGCCAGCATCGACTTGCCCGACCCTGGCGGGCCGACCATCAGCATATGGTGGCGGCCAGCGGCGGCGATTTCCAGCGCCCGCTTGGCGATCTCCTGTCCTTTCACATCGCGCAAGTCCTTGCCGCCCAGACCGGTAATGGCCTCACCCGGCGTGGCAGGTTCGATGCGCCGCTGGCCAGTGAAATGCTGCACCACCTCTGTCAGGGTTGCGGCGCCGATCACTTGTGCGGCGTCGACCCAGGCGGCCTCCGGCCCTGAGGGCTTCGGGCACAGCAGCATCCTGCCTTCCTCAGCGGCCGTGACCGCCGCGGGCAGGGCCCCGGTCACCGGCATCAGCTGGCCGTCCAGCGACAGCTCGCCAAGGGCAATGGTTTCCTCAGCCTTTTCTGCCGGAACGATGCCGATGGCGGCCAGAAGCGCCAGCGCAATCGGCAGGTCGAAATGGCTGCCTTCCTTGGGCAGGCCGGCGGGCGACAGATTAATTGTGATCCGGCGCGACGGCAGGGCGATGGACATTGCCGCAAAGGCAGCCCTGACCCGTTCACGGGCTTCCTGAACCGCCTTGTCCGGCAATCCGACCACCGAGAAGGCCGGCAACCCGGGCGCGACGGCACATTGCACCTCGACCTGGCGGGCCTCGACGCCTTGAAAAGCAACTGTGTAGGACCGTGCTGTCATCTCTCCCAGCCTCCCGAAAGGTCAGGGAGAGATGCTTGGCAATCGTGGTTTCCGATTGGTTAACGGGAGTGGCGGTGTGCCGCGAATTCACGCAGATTTCGCGGAGGCCTGAGTTTCAGTCCAGCGACCAGGGCCGCTTCGGCAGGTCCATCGCATAGGGTTCCGGGTCGTAGCTGACCTCATGGGCCAGCGTCTGCCAGTGCAGGACGGCCGGGTCGGACAGCAGGAGCTTGCAATAGGCGCGGGTTTCTGCGGAAACCGGCAGGCCATATCCGGCGATACGGGCCGCAACCGGGGTGTAGAACACATCTGCCAGCGAATAATCCCCGAACAGATAGCCGCTGCTTTGGCCGGAAACCTTGCGGGCATGGGCAAACAGCGCCTCAATCCGCTCCAGGTCGGCTTTTACCCCGTGCGACACCTCAAAGCCTTCATAGATATGGGCCAGCTGCATCGGGCATTCGCCGCGCAAGGCCGAGAAGCCGCCAACCATTTCCGCGGCCAGCCAGCGCGCCGTTGCGCGCTGCGCCGGATCCGCAGGCCAAAGGCCGGCGTCCGGGTGGCGTTCGGCCAGGGTTTCGGCAATGGCCAGGCTTTCGCCCACCACCAAACCCTCCGGCGTGCGCAGCGCGGGCACCAGCCGGGCTGGGGCCAGATGCGCCATTTCCTGCGCCATGGTTCCGGAGTAAAGCCCCACCATATGCACCGTATGGGGCAGGGAGAACTTTTCGAGCATGAGCCAGCCGCGCAATGACCAGCTGGAATACATGCGGTCGCCAATATAGATTTCGTAAGCCATGACAGGACGCTAGCGCGGGTTCGCGCATTTCAAAATGGAATGTTTGTGATGGCGCCCGTCACGGCAGGTGATTGATCTTCCCGGCCTTCCAGCCATCCGGCCCAAAGGAGACTTCGCTGACCGACAGATTGTCGATCCGGTGGGCAAAGGCCTCTTCTGCCGTCAGCATTTCAGCCCGCTGTATCTGGGTCAGGATCTGGCCGAAGTGGCCGACCACGATCAGGTCCCGGCCCCGGTGTGCGTCGATCAGCCCGTCAATCGCTGCGTTTACCCGGCTGCAAACCTGGTGCCAGCTTTCACCGTCCGGCGGTGTCATGTCGCCTGGCGTTTCCCAATAGGCGCGGATGCGCTCCGGGTCCTCTGCGTCCACTTCGGCCCAGCTGCGCAGCTCCCAGGCACCGAAATGAATTTCCCGCAACGCCTCGGCGTGGGGCAGGCGCTCCCGGCTGCCCTGGATCGCACAGGCGGTTTCCACTGCCCTGGACAGGTCCGAGGATATCACCAGCGCTCCGGCGGGCAGATAGTCCGACAAGCGGGAAAGGGCTGCTGTGTCCGACAAATCCGCAGGCAGATCGGACCAGCCGACCATGCATTTCGCGTGGGTCGGCCCATGCCGCACCAGGAACAGCCGGGTGATCACAGCGTGCCCTTCAGAACCAGCGGCAGGCCGGCCGTCACCTGAACCACCGTATCCGCCCGCGCGGCCAGCGCGATGTTCAGGCGCCCTTGGGCTTCGCGGAAACGGCGGGCCAGCTTGTTTTCCGGTACAATGCCCAGCCCGGTTTCATTGGAGACAATCACCAGATCTGCCTGGCAGCGGTCCACGGCGGATAGCAATTCCTCGGTGGCGGCGTCCAGATCGTGTTCCGCCAGCAGATGGTTGGTCAGCCACATCGTTGCGCAGTCCATCAGGCAGATCTGGGAGGAAACAAGGGGCGCCAGAATCTTCGAAGCTGTTTCCGGCTCTTCAACAGTGACCCATCCTGGCCCTCTTTGTTTAAGATGCCGGGACACTTTTTCGCGCATTTCGTCGTCGAAAATTTGTGCGGTTGCCCAGTAAACCTTGCCTTTTCCGGCGGTTGCACACAGCTGTTCAGCGAATGCCGACTTCCCCGAGGCGGCGCCGCCTAGAATAAAAGTTACATTTAACGGCATTTTTTGCTAACCTGTGAGTCCGAAGCCGTTCCTGTGGGTAACTGCAGGGCCCGGTGAAGACAAGAGACCGCAGCGTCCCGGGGTTCCACTTATTAAGGCCGGGATAGGCTGCGCAGGGGCCAAGATACAATTTAACTTTTCCATTTTGGCCTTTGGATGAGCCGTGAGTCTTATCCACTGCGCTGTTGCTGTCGGCCTACGAATGCCGGGCCTCTATTTGTTCTAAGCACGCCTGCAGGCGGCAGTTTGTTAATTAGTTTCCGGGGGGAAATCACAATGGCACTTGATCAAACAGCCGAAAACCCATTGCCGAGACAGGCAATGAAGGCGGAACTTCTGGATGCAGAGACTGAGCGGCGCCTGGCCTATGCCTGGCGGGATGACCGCGACGTGCAATCGCTGCACCGGCTTATCAACGCCTATATGCGCCTGGCCATTTCCATGGCGGCCAAGTTCAAGCGGTACGGGGCGCCGATGAACGACCTGATCCAGGAGGCTGGCCTGGGACTCATGAAGGCGGCAGATAAATTCGATCCGGACCGCGGGGTGCGTTTTTCGACCTATGCGGTCTGGTGGATTAAGGCATCGATCCAGGATTACGTGATGCGCAACTGGTCGATGGTGCGTACCGGCTCCACCTCGTCGCAGAAGTCACTGTTCTTCAATATGCGCCGGGTTCAGGCGCAGTTCGAGCGAGAAGCGCGGGCGTCGGGCGTGAAGCTGGACCGGCACCAGCTGCATCAGAAAATCGCCACAGAAATCGGGGTGCCGCTGCGGGACGTTGAAATGATGGAGGGGCGCCTGTCCGGTGCTGATTTCTCGCTCAATGCGATTCAATCCGCGGATGAAGAGGGCCGCGAATGGATTGACGCGCTGGAAGATGACGCCTCGCAGGCTGAGGAACTGGTGCAGGAGCGCCATGACCGGCGTCAGCTGCGCAAATGGCTGGTGGGGGCGCTGCAGGCGCTGAACGACCGGGAGAGGTTCATCATCACCGAGCGCAAGCTGCGCGAGCGTCCGCGTACGCTGGAAAGCCTGGGCCTTGAGCTTGGCCTGTCCAAGGAGCGGGTGCGCCAGCTGGAGGCAGGTGCCTTCCAGAAGATGCGCAAATGCCTTGAAGGGCAATCGCGCGAGGTGCACAAACTGCTTTCATGAGAAAGCGATTGAATGGCCTGAAAATGATTGCAAGCGCCGCCGCTCTGGCGGCGCTTTGCGTGTCCGGAGCCGGTGCGGACGGTCTGACCGGCGCCGTGGAGGCGCTGCGGGGGGCGGATGTGGTGATCCTGGGCGAGGTGCACGACAACCCGGTGCATCACCAGCGGCAGGCGCAGCTCCTTGTGGCGTTAAAGCCTGGGGCCGTGGTCTGGGAGATGATCACCGCTGAACAGGCGGAGGGGCTGGACCCCGACAGTCTGGATGATGCAGCGCAGACGGCCAGGAGGCTGGACTGGGCAGTCAGCGGCTGGCCGGAGTTTGCCCTTTATGCTCCTGTTTTTGCAGCGGCCAAGGGCGCTCGGCAATATGGAGCGCTCGTCCCGCGCGAGGCGGTGGCAGGAGCCTTGGAGCAGGGAGTTGCGGCTTACTTCGGAGCCGGGATGTCCGCGCGTTTCGGTCTGAATCTTCCGTTGCCGGAAGCAGAGCAGCTGGCAAGGGAAGCGGACCAGCAGGTCAATCACTGCAACGCCATGCCAGAAGAGATGCTGCCGGTTCTTGTGGACTTCCAGCGCCTGCGCGATGCTGCGCTGGCGGCCGCTGCGGACAAGGCCTTGGCAGAGACTGGCGGCCCGGTTGCCGTCATCACCGGCAACGGCCACGCCCGCACGGACCGGGGGCTGGCTGTCTATCTGGCAAAGGCCCGGCCTGAGGCTGACATCCGCAGTCTGGGCCAGTCCGAGGACGGGCAGATCAGTGGCGCCTTTGATCTGGTGCTGGATGCCCCTGCGGTCGAACGTCCCGATCCCTGCCTTGCGTTCCGCAAGGACGGCTGACAGCTTCACACTTTTGCCGCGCCGCAGTAAGGTCGCGGGAAACCGGGCGAGGATGCGCAAATGCTGGCTGGCAAACATATTCTACTGATCATCGGCGGCGGTATTGCAGCCTATAAGTCGCTGGAGCTCATCCGCCGCCTGCAGGACCAGGGCGCGCGGGTGACGCCGGTGCTGACCAAGGCTGGCGCAGAGTTCGTGACGCCCCTGTCGGTCTCGGCCCTGGCCGGAACGGCCGTGCATCAGGAGCTGTTCGATCTGACGGCCGAGGCCGAGATGGGCCATATCCAGCTGTCGCGCAGCGCTGATCTGCTGGTGGTGGCGCCGGCCACTGCCGATCTGATGGCGAAAATGGCGCAAGGGTTTGCAAATGACCTCGCCTCGACCCTGCTGCTGGCAACCGACACGCCGGTGCTGCTGGCGCCCGCGATGAACGTCCGCATGTGGCAGCACCCGGCCACGCAGCGCAACCTTGAGACCCTGAAAGCGGATGGCGTGTCCTTCGTCGGCCCCAGCGAGGGCAGCATGGCTTGCGGTGAATTCGGACTCGGCCGGATGGCGGAACCGGACGAGATGGTGGCCGCCATCTCCGCCAGGTTTGCGGACGGCCCCTTGAAAGGCAAGCGCATCCTGGTGACCTCCGGACCGACGCATGAGCCGATCGACCCGGTGCGCTACATTGCCAACCGCTCCTCCGGGGCGCAGGGGGCTGCGGTGGCCGGTGCTCTGCGCGACTTGGGGGCGGAAGTGGTTTTCATCACGGGCCCGGCAGCGGTGCGCCCGCCTGAGGGCGTGCAGGTTGTGCCGGTGGAAAGCGCCCGCGAGATGGAGACGGCGGTGCAGGCGGCGCTGCCTGCGGATGCCGGTGTCTTTGCAGCGGCAGTGGCGGATTGGCGGGTGGCCAGCGCCTCTGACCGGAAGCTGAAGAAATCAAAGGACGGGCTGCCGGTGCTGGAGTTTGCGGAAAACCCGGACATTCTGAAAACCGTCTCGCAGATGAAAGAGGGCCGCCCCGGGCTGGTAGTGGGCTTTGCGGCGGAAACCAACGACGTGGTGGAAAACGCCACCGCCAAGCGCAAGCGCAAGGGCTGCGACTGGATTGTGGCCAATGACGTCTCCCCCGCGACCGGCATCATGGGCGGCAGCGAAAACGCAGTGATCCTGATCTCGGATGACGGGGCTGAGGAATGGCCGCGGATGGGCAAGGATGAGGTTGCCCGCAAACTGGCGGACCGGATCGCGGCGGCGCTGGCCGGGTGAATTTGAGTATTTTTGGAAAGATGAAGGGGGAGCGGGCATGGTCACGATCCGTGTGATCCACGATGAGGGTGCAGACAGGGATGTGCCGCTGCCGTCTTATGAAACTGCGGGGGCCGCGGGCGCCGATGTCCGTGCCAATCTACCGGACCGCACCTGCCTGGTGCTGCAGCCAGGGGAGCGCAAGCTGGTGCCGACCGGGCTGCGCATTGAGATCCCGGCCGGGTATGAAGTGCAGATCCGCCCCCGCTCCGGGCTGGCGCTGAAGCATGGGATTACTCTACCCAACACACCGGGCACCATCGACAGCGATTACCGCGGGCCTTTGGGCGTGATCCTGATGAATGCGGGCCAAAAACCCTTTGAGGTTCATCACGGCGAGCGTATTGCCCAGATGGTGGTGGCCCCTGTACTTCAGGCGCGGTTTGAAGTTGCAGATGCGCTTTCCGGAACTGAACGGGGCGACGGCGGGTTCGGCTCCACCGGGCGCGGCTGATGCTGCGCATTCTCATTCTCGCCGCGCTGATCTGGTGGGGCGGGCGGTTCCTCGGACTGCCCCGCAATCTGCGCATAACGCTTCTGGCGGTGCTGTTCATCGCCGTGCTGGCAGTGCAGCTGACTTTGCCGGAAGGACATCCCCTGCGCGAAGGCACCGGCGGCTCGGCAGCACCTTGGCTGGTGCTGGGCGGCTTTGCCCTTGTGGCTGGTTTCTACGCGCGTATCGTGACGGCTTTGAAAACCCGCGCCCAGCCTCAGGACACGCAGATGAGCCAGCCTGCCAGCACCTTCACCGAAAGCGAGCTTGACCGCTATGCCCGCCACATCGTCCTGCGGGAACTGGGCGGGCCGGGGCAGAAGAAACTGAAAAAAGCCAAGGTGCTGGTGATCGGAGCCGGCGGGCTGGGGGCGCCTGCGCTGCAATATCTGGCTGCCGCCGGCGTTGGCACCATCGGGGTGATTGACGACGATGTGGTCGACAACGCCAACCTGCAGCGCCAGGTGATCCACCGGGACGAGGACATCGGCAAGCCCAAGGTGTTCTCGGCCCAGGCCGCAATGCAGGCGCAGAACCCCTATGCGGAAGTGCGTCCCTACAACCGCCGCCTGACAGAGGATGTCGCGGCAGAGCTTTTTGCGGAATATGACCTGATCCTCGACGGCACCGACAATTTCGAAACCCGCTATCTCGCGAACCGCACCGCGGTGGCGCTGGGCAAGCCGCTGATCTCTGGCGCGCTGTCGCAGTGGGAGGGGCAGCTGTGTGTGTTTGACCCGGCCAAAGACGGCCCTTGCTATCAGTGCATCTTTCCTGAGGCCCCCGCAGCCGGTCTTGCGCCCAGCTGTTCCGAGGCCGGGGTGGTCGGCCCGCTGCCCGGTGTGGTCGGGTCGATGATGGCGGTGGAGGCGGTTAAGCAGATCACCGGCGCAGGCGCGGTACTGCGGGGCGAGATGCTGATCTATGACGGGCTCTATGGTGAAACCCGCAAGATCCGCCTGTCCCGCCGGGCGGATTGCCCGGTTTGCGGCGGCAAGGCGGAAAGCTGACCCCCACCAGTGAACGAAGCCTACTACATCGCGCTCCTGTGCAGTGCTCTGTTCGGCGGCCAGCCGGAACAGGTGCATGATTTCACCTATCCCGGCGGCGCCGCTTCGATCCGCACCGATTGCGAGAACGAAAACCGGGTCATCGAGTTCGGGCTGGACAAGCGCAGCAGCCTCGACAGCATCCAGCAGGCGCTGTTTGCGGCAGAGGTCACCGGCAAGGAGCCGGTGGTGGTGCTGATCGACACCGACGGCAAGATGGGCCGGTTCGAATGGCGCATCGCGCGGGCGGCCAATGTCGCGGATGTGCCCATTCGCATCATTCCGGCAGAACTGACAGAAGGCGGCGGGGCAGGCGGCTGAGGTGCCGGTGCCGCGCAGGGAAAGGTCAATTGCAGCTCCCTGTCTTTGCCGCTAGCGTCACCCGCAAAGGAGACCATTCACATGTCCAACCCGCTTCTGTCCCGCTGGGACACGCCGTTTGAAATTGCCCCGTTCAACAGCATTTCCGACGAGGACTTTGCCCCCGCGCTGGAGCAGGCGCTGGCGGCGCATAAGGCGCAGACCGACGCCATCGCAAACAGTTCCGAGCCGCCTGGATTCGCCAATGTCATCGAGGCGCTGGAGACACCCTGCCGCGAGCTGGAGCAGGTTCTGGGCGTGTTTTTCACCGTAGCTGGCGCTGACAGCAACCCCAAGCGGGAAGAGCTGCAGCGGGCGTTCTCTCCGAAACTTGCCGCGCATTTTTCGGCCATCACTGCCAACAAGGCGCTTTATGCGCGCATCAAAGCGGTGTGGGACCAGCGCGCGGAACTGGACCTGACGGCGGAGCAGCAGCGCGTGCTGATGCTGACCCACCGCGGTTTTGTCCGCGGCGGCGCGGGGCTGGAAGGCGAAGCCGACACGCGGATGCAGGAGATCAAGGGGCGGCTGGCCACCCTGGGCACCCAGTTCACCCAGAACCTGCTGGCGGATGAGCGCGAGTGGTTCATGGAGCTCAGCGAGGAGGATCTGGAAGGCCTGCCGGATTTCGTGGTCAAGGCGGCCCGCGCGGCTGGCGAGGAAAAGGGCGCAAGCGGCCCGGTGGTCACCCTGTCCCGTTCGCTGATCACGCCGTTCCTGCAATTCTCGCCGCGCCGGGACCTGCGCGAGAAAGCCTTCAACGCGTGGGCCGCCCGCGGCGCCAATGGCGGCGGGACCGACAACCGCGCCATCGCGGCGGAGATCCTGCAGCTGCGTGAAGAACGCGCGCAGCTGTTGGGGTATGAGAATTTCGCAGCCTATAAGCTGGAAACCGAAATGGCCAAGTCACCGGAGGCGGTCCGCGGGCTGCTGATGGAAGTCTGGGAGGCGGCCAAGTCGCGCGCCGATGAGGACGCGCAGATCCTGACTGAAATGATGCAGGCGGATGGCGTCAACGGCGATCTGGAACCCTGGGACTGGCGCTACTACGCGGAGAAACGCCGCAAGGCAGAGCATGACCTGGATGAGGCCGCGCTTAAGCCCTACCTGCAGCTGGACCGGCTGATTGAGGCGAGTTTTGCTTGCGCGAACCGCTTGTTCGGGCTGGAGTTCGCGCCCCTGGAGGTGCCGCTTTACCACCCCGACTGCCGTGCCTGGGAGGTGACCCGGGACGGGAGCCATGTGGCGGTCTTCATTGGCGACTATTTCGCGCGCGGCTCCAAGCGCTCCGGCGCCTGGTGCTCAGCCATGCGCCAGCAGGCCAAGTTCCCGAACGTGCAGGCGCCGGTGGTGATCAACGTCTGCAACTTCGCCAAGGGCGAGCCGGCGCTTTTGTCTTGGGACGACGCCCGCACCCTGTTCCATGAGTTCGGCCACGCGCTGCATCAGATGCTGTCGGATGTGACTTACGAGAGCATCTCGGGCACCTCGGTGGCGCGCGACTTCGTGGAGCTGCCCAGCCAGCTTTACGAACATTGGCTGGAAGTGCCGGAGGTGCTGCAGGAGTTTGCCACGCACGCGGAAACCGGCGAGCCGATGCCTCAGGAAATGCTGGAGAAAGTGCTGGGGGCTGCCAATTTCGACATGGGCTTTCAGACGGTGGAATATGTCGCCTCGGCTCTGGTGGATCTCGCTTTCCACGATGGCGCAGCACCGGCAGACCCAATGGCGAAACAAGCGGAAGTGCTTGCGGAAATCGGTATGCCGCAGGCCATCATCATGCGCCACGCCACGCCGCATTTTGCTCATGTGTTTTCCGGCGACGGCTATTCCTCGGGATATTACAGCTACATGTGGTCGGAGGTTATGGACGCCGACGCCTTTGCCGCCTTCGAGGAGGCGGGCGGAGCCTTTGATGCGGAGCGTGCCAAGGCGCTGGAGGAGCATATCCTGTCTACCGGCGGGTCCGTTGATCCGGCGGAGCTATATACCGCGTTCCGCGGGCGGCTGCCGGGGGTCGAGGCGCTGCTGAAAGGCCGCGGCCTGGCTGCGGAATAAGGAAAGCGCCCTGACGGGCGCTGCCTCCGGCGGGAGTATTTCGGGAAAGATGAAAGAGCGGGCGCCTGTCCGCTCTTTTGCGTTCAGTAGCCGAGGCTGCGGTCAACCAGATGCAGCAGCACCTCACCCGCCTCACCGCGGCGGATGTTTTCGGCGATGACCTCCGCCGCGGTGATTTCACGGGTTTCCGAGGCGATATGCGGGGTCACCGTCACATTGGGATGCACCCAATAGGGGTGTTCCGGCGGCAGCGGCTCGATGCGGAACACATCCAGCGTTGCGTGGCCGACCCGGCCGCTGTTCAGTGCCGCCAGCAGTGCGGTGTCATCAATCAGCGGCCCGCGCCCGGGGTTGATGATCCTGGCCCCCTTTGGCAGCAGCGCCAGGGTATCCGCGTTCAGGGTGTTTTCGGTGGCGGGCGTGTCGGGCAGCAGCAAGATGACGATCTCCGCCTGCGCCAGTGCCGCCTTCAGCCCGTCTGCGCCGGAGTGGCAAATCACGCCAGCAACCTGTTTCTGTGTCCGGCTCCAGCCGGAAACCTGAAACCCAAGCGCGGCCAGGGCCTTTGCCGCAGCGGTGCCGAGGGCGCCAAGGCCCAGCACGGTCACGCGGCGGTCCTGGGCCAGCGGCGGGGCCTTGGGTTCCCATTTGCCGTTTTGCCCTTGGATATGCGCATCCATCCCCAGATGATAGCGCAGCGTGTGGCCCGCCACCCATTCGGTCATGCCCTGCTCCAGACCGCTGTCCACCATCCGCGTGAGCGGCAGTTCGGCAGGCACAACAGGCACGATTTTCTCGACACCTGCCCACAGGCTCAGCACCGCCTTCAGCCGGGTGAAAGGGGTGAAATCGCTGACCGGCCCGCTGGGGGCGTAGACAATGTAATCCACCTCCTCCGGCGCAAATTCATTGCGCAGATCGGCATCCACGCCAAGCCGTGCAAGCTCTGCTTTCAAAAGCGGCTCATAGGCGGGCCAGGCGTCGGGGCGGCCTGCAAACAGGACATTGGTCATGCGGCAAATACTCCGGACATGTCGGCAAACCCTTTGATTTCGATCGGGTTGCCTGCGGGATCGTAAAAAAACATGGTGCTTTGCTCCCCCGGTTCTCCGGCAAATCGGGTGGTGGGGGCAAGGATAAATTCCATCCCGGCAGCTGTCAGCCTGTCTGCAAGCGCCTGCCATTCGGCCAAAGGCAGGATCACCCCAAGATGCGGCATCGGCACCAGATGCGTGCCGACTTTGCCGGTGGTGGAGGTGGCCAGGACCGGGCCAAGGTGCAGAGAAATCTGGTGGCCGAAAAAGTTGAAGTCGACCCAGTTGTCCGTGCTGCGCCCCTCGGTGCAACCGAGGACGCCGCCGTAAAAGGCGCGGGCAAGCTGCAGGTCGTCGACGTGATAGGCGAGGTGAAAAATGCTCATACGGGGTGTCTCACTTTTTAGAGCCGGGTGCTGGAATGGGTTCGGGCTGGTTTTACCGTGGCTGCTGGAAACGGCCTAGCTACTCTTTCTGGTTTCAGACATAAGGAAAACTATGGATTTGAAGTTTGTCTCTTGCTTGCTGTCGGTTGTTGAGCTGGGATCTCTGGCGGCAGCGGCGCGGGCCGAAGGGATCACCGCCTCGGCGGTGGCGCAGCGGGTGGCGGCGTTGGAAGCTGAGTTGAAGGCGCCGCTGCTGCGCCGGGCCGGGCGGGTGATGCAGCCGACGCCGCAATGCCGTGCCGTGCTGCCGCAGCTGCGCCGGATGGTGGCAATGCAAGAGTCTTTGGCCGCTGCGCTGCATCTGCGGGATCTGGCGGGACCGCTGCGGCTGGGGGCGGTGTCAACGGCGCTGGGCGATTACGCGCCGCAGCTGGCGGCGGCATTGCGGGACCAGGCTCCGGAGGTCGGGCTGCATCTGGTGCCGGGCGCGTCGAGCACGCTGTACAGCGCCTTTGAGGAGGAGCGCCTGGACGCTGCAATTCTGGTACGGCCGCCGTTTGAGCTGCCGAAAACGATGCAGTTCAAAGTGTTGGCGCGGCAGCCTGTCTGTCTGATGCGGCCAGAGCAGGCAGTGCCGGAGGCTGCCCTGCCGTTTATCGTCTACAGCCGCGGCAGCTGGGGCGGCGCAGCCTGCTGGCAGGTGCTGAGCGCGCTGGTGCCGGAGCCGGAAATCCTTGCCGAGGCTGATGCGCCTGAGATGATTGCACAGATGGTTCAGGACGGGCTGGGGCAGGCGGTTCTGCCGGATTGGGCCGGGCGTCAGGCGCGGTTTCCGGGGCTTGAGGTTTCTGTCCTTGCAGCGCCTGCGCGGGATATTGGCGTGCTGACCTGGACCCGGGATGCGGAGCGTCCGGTGATCGAGTTCCTGCTGGGGCAGCTGACCGGGCGGGGCTGAGCACCTGGCAGTTCCAGGTCAGTGCAGGGTCACAAGATCGCCCTGAATTCTTAGCGTGATGCTTGCCTTGGACGGTGGATATGGGCGCTTTGCACGATACCGAAGGCACCGAGCAGAACCAGCATGGCGGAGCCGCCGTACGAGACCATCGGCAGCGGCACGCCGACCACCGGGGCCAGTCCCATCACCATCGACATGTTCACGGCAAAGAACAGGAAGAAGGTGATGGCGATGCCCATGATCACCAGCGAAGAGAACCGGTCCTTGGCGGCAATCGCCGAGGCGATGCAGAACACGATGATCAGCATGTAGATTGACAGCAGGGTAACGCCGCCGATAAAGCCGAATTCCTCCGCCAGGGTGGTGAAGATGAAGTCGGTGTGCTTTTCCGGCAGGAAGTTCAGCCGCGACTGGGTGCCTTGCATGAAGCCGCGCCCGGACCAGCCGCCGGATCCCAGCGCGATCTTGGACTGGGTGATGTGATAGCCTGCGCCCAGGGGGTCCTGCGAGGGGTCCAGGAAAGTGTCGATGCGGCGGAACTGGTAGTCCTTCAGCAGCTGCCAGTCGGTGCCGCGGCTTTGGAACACCGCGCTGACCAGCCCGGCGCCAGCGGCAATCACCGCCACGAAATAGGCCCAGTGCACGCCCGCGAGAAACATTACCCCGCCGCCTGCTGCCATCAGCAGGATCGAGGTGCCCAGGTCCGGCTGTTTCAGAACCAGCGCCGTCGGAATAAGGATCAGCGCCACCGGCAGCAGCACCCACAAGGGGCGCGAGGTCTTCTCGGCAGGCAGCCAGTCGTAATAGGCGGCCAGCAGCATCACCAGCGCGATCTTGGTCACTTCCGACGGCTGCAGCCGCATGAAGCCGATGTCGATCCAGCGCTGTGCGCCCATGCCGACGGTGCCGAACAGTTCCACCGCAACCAGCAGCGCCAGCGACCCCAGGTAGGCTACCGCCGAGATATTGCGCCAGAACCAGA
Organism: Leisingera sp. S132; assembly: GCF_025144465.1. NCBI lineage: Bacteria > Pseudomonadati > Pseudomonadota > Alphaproteobacteria > Rhodobacterales > Roseobacteraceae > Leisingera > Leisingera sp. S132. Next base: position 3,411,069 of record NZ_CP083553.1, on the reverse strand, counting down.
TCGGGATCATCGCCACCACGAACATCACGCCAAGGCCAAGGGCAAAGCGCTTGACCTGCGGTTCCACCCAGGGGCTGAACGAGCCGCCCGCCACCGAATAGAGCATCAGAAAGCCGACGCTGGACACGGTGATCAAGAGCAGCGTCAGCCCCCAGTTCAGATGCAGGATCTTGCGCAGGCCGGTGGGGGTCGATTTGGCGTGGTACTCAAGATAGCTCATGCCCGGCTGCTCCTGCTGCCCAGCGGGCGCTTGACGCGTTCGCGCTCCAGCCTCTCCTGCTGCGCCTTGATGCGGCTGCGGTCGGCCTTGGGATAGGCCTCCAGCGGCGGGGTGCCGTTGTACAGCGCCTGAAGCATCACGTCGCGGGCCACCGGCGCTGCCGCCTTGGAACCGCCGCCGCCGTGTTCAACAACCACAGCAACCGCATATTTCGGCTTGTCGTAGGGAGCAAAGCAGACAAACAGCGCATGGTCGCGCCTTTCCCACGGCAGGTCTTCGTTGCGGATCACACCGGCTGCGCGTTCTGCGGCGGTGATGTTGCGGACCTGGCTGGTGCCGGTCTTGCCGGCCATCTCCATCTCCTTGGGGAGAATACGGGAGCGGTAGGCGGTGCCGCGACGGTCGTTGCTGACGGAATACATGCCGCGGCGCACCATGCGCAGGCTGTTTTCACTGACTGGCAGCGGCTCGCCCGCGCCGCTGGGCTGCTCGACACCGTCCAGAGACTTCAGCAGCCGCGGCGTCACGCTGCGCCCGGTGGCAATCCGCGCGGTCATGACGGCCAGCTGCAAGGGAGAGGCCAGCATGTAGCCCTGCCCGATGGAGGCGTTTGCAGTGTCGCCAATCAGCCAGTCCTTGCCATAGGAACTGGATTTCCACTCCTTGGTCGGGGTGATCCCCTGGGCCACCGCAGACATCGGCAGGTCGTGTTTGATGCCCAGGCCGAACAGATTGGCCATTTCGGAAATCTTGTTGATGCCGGTCTTGATGGCCACGTCATAATAATAGACATCGCAGGACCGCTTTAGCGAGGTGTTCAGGTCGACACGCCCGTGGCCCGCCCGTTTCCAGCAGTGGAAGCGGCGGCCGGCGACCTTCAGGTGGCCGGGGCACCAGACGGTTTCCTCAGGTCCGACGACGCCGTTTTCCAGTGCGGCCAGCGCCGTGATCATCTTAAAGGTGGAGCCGGGCGGGTAGGTGCCCTGCACCGTCTTGTTGGACAGGGGGCGGTAATTGTCCTCAGTCAGCATCCGGTAGTCGGCGACCGAAATGCCGCGCACGAACAGGTTGGGGTCGAAACTGGGTGAGGAGCATATCGCGCGGATATCGCCATCCTCGCAGTCGATCACCACCGCAGCGGCGCTTTCCCGGCCCAGCCGCGCCTGCACGTAATTCTGCAGCTCCGCGTCGATGGTCAGCTGCATGTCGGCGCCTGAAATCCCCTCACGCCGGTCCAGCTCGCGCATCACCCGGCCAGTGGCGTTAACCTCCACGCGCTTGGCGCCGGCCTTGCCGCGCAGCACATCCTCGCGCTTGGCCTCGAAGCCGACCTTGCCGATCTGGAAACGCGGGATCATCAGGACCGGCTCCGGGTCCTCCATCTTGCTCAGGTCATAGTCGGAGACCGGCCCGACATAGCCGATGACATGAGCAAAATCCCCAAGCTGCGGATAAACCCGTGTCAGGCCCACCTCGGGGGTGACACCGGGCAGGGCAGGGGCATTCACCGCCACCTTGGAGATATCCTCCCAGCCGATTCGATCTGCCAGGGTGATCGGCAGGAACGGCGGCGATCGGCGCATCTCGGTGCGGGCGCGCTCAAGGTCCTCCGGGTCCAGCCGCACCAGACTGGAGAGCTTGGCAATCACCGCCTCCACGTCGCCGGCATCTTCCGGCACCACGGTGATCCGGTAGGAGGGCGAGTTCTGCGCGATAATCAGCCCGTTGCGGTCAAAGATCTGTCCGCGGGCGGGCGGCAGCAGGCGGATATTGATCCGGTTTTCCTCGGCCAGCAGGCGGAACTCATCGGCCTGGTCCACCTGCAGATAGCGCATCCGGGCGGCCAGCCCGCCGGCAAAGGCCAGCTGCAGCCCGCCCAGGAACAGCGCCCGCCGGGTCATCTTGCCATGTGCGGCATCCAGATCCTTGGGATTGCGTTTCATCAGCGGCTCACCAGAGTTTCGGCTTCAGACGGGGACAGTTTGCGCACCCCCAGAATAGACTGGCTGGCCCAAACTGCCAGCGGATAGGCGGCAATGGTCATCACAACCTGGATTACCGTCAGGCTGAGCTGTGCCTGGGCAACCCCGAACAGGGTCAGGATCAGCCGGTTCAGCGTGGCAATCCCGGTCAGCACCAGGGCGACCGCCAGCCACTCGCTGGCAAAGGTGCTTTCGCGGTGAGGTGCCGCGCGGCCCTTGAGGAAGCCGCACCCCAGAACCGTCAGCAGCGCCAGCAGCCCTGGCGGGCGGTGGAACAGCAAATCCGCCAGAAGCATCACCAGGCCGATGGACAGCGCAGGCACAAAATCGGGACGGCGCAGGCTCCAGGCCATGGCCAGTGCCATCAGCAGATCCGGCGGCGCCCAGAACCGCGGCTCGGTCTCCAGCGGCAGCAAGTGGAAGAACATGATGAGCAGCGCCACGGCGGGAAAGGCAGCGCGCATGGTCCAGATCCGGGCGGGCGACGTGTTAGCCATTGCCGGCCTCAGCCGTGCCTTCGGTGCTGTCCTCCCCCAGGGTTTCGGGCCGGGGCTGCGGCTGCGGATCGCCGGGGATGGCTCCGACCAGCCCGCCGGGATCCTGGATCACTTGCGTGCCGTGATGGCGCAGCACCCGCAGGAATTCCAGCCGGCCGTAGTCCGCAGACAGCCGCACACGCATCCGCCCCGACCGGTCCTTGGCCACCTGGCCGATCAGCAAGCCCGCGGGAAAGACGGAACCGTCGCCGGAGGAGATCACCCGGTCACCAGGGCGCACCAGGTCGGGGTTTTCCAGAAAGCTGAGCACCGGCGCGGCGCTGTTATCGCCGGTAACCAGCGCGGTCTGGCCGGAGGGCTGGATGGTGGCGGGCACGGCGCTGGCGGCATCGGTCAGCAGGATCACCCGCGCGGTGTTGCGCCCGGTGCCGGAGATCCGTCCCACTAGGCCGATGCCGTCCATCGCGGCCCAGCCGTCATGCACCCCGTCGCGGCTGCCGACGTTCAGCACCACCGACTGGCGGAAGGGCGAGCCGCTGTCGGCCATCACCACGCCGGTGATATAGGTGAGCTGCGGGTCCAGCCGCACGTTGTTGAGGTCCAGAAGCCGGGCGTTTTCCTGCTCCAGCTGCAAAGCCGCCTCTTTCCAGGCCCGCATCTGGCGCAGCTCGCTGCGCAGTTCGCGGTTCTGCTCGGCCAGCCGCTGGTAGCTTTGGAAATCGCGGATCAGGTTGATTGTGGCAGTGACCGGCACCATTGCCCAATCCATGCTGGGCACCACCCTGTCCACCACCTGCGCGCGGAAGCGTTCCACCCGCGGGCTGTCGATCCGCCACACGACAAAGATCGCCGCAAGGCAAAGGCACAAAACCGCTGTCAGCAGGCGCCGCAGCGGGGTTGCGTAATCGTCGCGCTGTGACTTGTCCTTTGCCACGTCTCTCCTTCCAGCCGCCACTCCAGCCTGTCAGCTGGCGCCGTTCTGGCGGGCGGGGGGCTGTTAGCTGTCGTAGTCGATGGCGTGGGCCAGCTGCTTTTCAAACTCCAGCGCCTTGCCGGTGCCGAGCGCCACGCAATTGAGGCTCTCGTCCGCGATGGAGACGGCCAGGCCGGTCTGCTCGCGCAGGGCCAGGTCCAGATCGCCCAGCAGAGCACCGCCGCCAGTCAGCATCACGCCACGGTCAACGATGTCCGCGGCCAGATCCGGCGGGGTGGTTTCCAGCGCGGTCATCACCGCCTCGCAAATCTGCTGCACCGGCTCGGCCAGTGCCTCGGCCACTTGGGCCTGGGAAATTTCAATCTCTTTCGGCACGCCGTTCAGCAGGTCGCGGCCGCGGATCTGCATCGACTGGCCGCGGCCGTCGTCGGGCATCCGGGCGGTGCCGATGGAGGTCTTGATGCGCTCGGCGGTGGATTCGCCAACCAGAAGGTTCTGCTGGCGGCGCAGGTAGCTGATGATCGCCTCGTCCATCCGGTCGCCGCCGACGCGGACAGAGCGCGCATAGACGATGTCGCCCAGCGACAGAACCGCCACCTCTGTGGTGCCGCCGCCGATGTCGACAACCATGTTGCCGGTCGGGTCGGTGATCGGCATGCCGGCGCCAATGGCGGCGGCAATCGGCTCTGCGATCAGGCCGGCGCGGCGGGCCCCTGCGGACAGAACCGACTGGCGGATCGCACGTTTTTCAACCGGAGTGGCGCCATGCGGCACGCAGACGATGATCTTGGGCTTGGAGAAGGTCGAGCGCTTGTGCACCTTGCGGATGAAGTGCTTGATCATCTCTTCCGCAGTGTCAAAGTCGGCAATCACGCCTTCGCGCATAGGCCGGATCGCCTCGATCGAGCCGGGGGTGCGGCCCAGCATCAGCTTGGCGTCTTCGCCCACGGCCAGCACCTTCTTGACGCCATCCTTGACGTGATAGGCAACCACGGAAGGCTCGGACAGGATGACGCCGCGGCCCTTGACATAGACCAGAGTGTTGGCTGTGCCGAGGTCGATGGCCATGTCCGAGGAGAACAGACCGCCCAAGTTTCCGAAAAGCGCCATATAGAAGGGATCCTGTGAGTGCTGCCAATATTCCTTGGGCGACTCCCCGCGGAAGCCGCCTTCCCAAACCTTATAAGCGGCCCGGCAGAGCCGCGAAAGGGCGTATTATGGTGAAACAGCGCCTTTCCGCCCAGTATCCTGTGGCGTCAGTCTGCCGTGTTCACGCGCTGTTCCGGCGGCGGCCGGGAGACATGCCCGGACGGGCTGCTGCAGGTGCTGGGCCGGGAGAGGTCAGGCCGGAAAGATCCGCTGCATTTCCGCCGTGAAATGCGCCCAGGTCAGGCTGGCGCTGTTGCCGGCATAGCCCTCGTAATAGGATTTTCCGCTGGAGACGGGAAGCCCGGCCCAGATCTTGGCCAGATTGAGCATGAAGGTCTTGCGCGGCATGTCCTTGGCCAGGAAGGCGCTGTAGCCGGCTTCCTCCACCAGCTGATGCGCCAGCTGGTCCTGCAGCTCTGGCGTGAAGCGGGCTTGCGGTTTCACGCCCTGATGCCTGACCAGGCGCCGCAGCGTAGCGGGGATGAACTGATAGCGCCCGATGGCATGGGGCTGGCCCGGGGTGGCGTCAATCCATGCGTTGATCTCGGCAATCGTCATGCTCGTCGGCTTCTTCGGCGGCTTGCGGGTGGCCCCGTATTGCACCGCGTCATATTGCGCCTTGCCGGCTTCGGCGCTGGCAATCAGGTCCAGCAGGCGTTTGACGCTGGGCGGTGCCTTGAGGATGGGGGCAAACAGCCCGCCGCCGCTGCGGCCGCGGAACAGGCTGGCCGCACCGGGATTGAGCGATACCGCCCCGCGGCCCTGATCGGCGCCCGGCAGGGTGTCGGGCAGCAGGCTTGCAATTGCCTGCGGGGCCGGAACTTCGGATGGGGCCGGGCCTGGCATCGGAGCAGAGGCTTTTTGCAGGAAGAATTGGTTGCCGACCAGCGAATAGCCTTGTGCGCTGACGGCGGCTGCTGTGCACAGCAGCAAGGCCAGAAATGTCAGGGCTAGGGCAAAGGCGCTCATTCTGAGGGGCATGTGAACCTGCATTCTGCGGTGTCTTGTCGGGGTGCAGCCTGCCGCAGCCAGGTTGAGATTCCGTTTACCGGGCGTACGCTGCCCCTTCCTCCGCTTGAGATTTGCCGCTACAGGAGGAAAATGCTCTCTTACCAGCACATCTACCACGCCGGAAACCTGGCCGACGTCCAGAAGCACGCGCTGCTTGCCTGGATGCTGGCCTATCTTACCCGCAAGGACAAACCGGTCAGCTATATCGAGACCCACGCGGGCCGTGGTCTCTATCAGCTGGACGCGCCCGAAGCGGTCAAGACCGGCGAGGCAGAACAGGGCATCACCAAGGTTCTGGCAGAGCAGGGTCTGGCAGCGGATCATCCGCTGCACCGCGCCCTGTCGGAGACCCGCAAGGCGCACGGCGCGGCCGCCTATCCCGGATCGCCGCTGATCGCAGCCTCGCTGCTGCGCGCCGGCGATTCGCTGCAATTCGCCGAGCTGCACCCGCAGGAAAACGCTGAATTGCGCGCCGCGCTGAAGCCCTGGAAGGCCAAGGTGCACCAGCAGGACGGGTTTGAGCTCGCCATGTCGCTGGCACCGCCAACCCCGCGCCGCGGCCTGTTGCTGATCGACCCCAGTTACGAGATCAAATCCGACTATGCCCGCATCCCCGGCATCATCGGCCAGCTGCACAAGAAGTGGAACGTCGGCGTCATCGCGCTGTGGTATCCGATCCTGCGGGACGGCAGCCATAAGATGATGCTGAAGGCGCTGGAGGCGCAGGGGTTGCCTGATGCGCTGCGCCACGAGGTTTCCTTTCCGCCGGTGCGCGAAGGCCACCGGATGGTCGGCAGCGGCATGTTCGTGGTCAACGCGCCCTATGGCGCGGCAGAGGAAGCCGCGCGGATTTCGGCGCTGTTTGACGCGGTTTCGCGCAAGTAACCCCGGATCGCGCGTTCCACCCGTTGGACCAGCGCGGCACCGCCTGCTTCGCCGGCAAAAGCGGCAGAGTTGATCATGCCCTTGGCAATGGCGACCACGTCGCGGGCCTCCTGCGGTCCGGCGGCGGGGGAAAACCGGCGGATGGTGTCCAGTACGATCTGAGCCATCTCCTGCGCCAATGCTGCGGTTTCCGGTGCCAGCTGCAAGTGCTGTTCGGCATACTCTGCCTCCATCGCCAGCCGGGGGCGTTCGAACTGATGCCGCATCCCGGCTTCCAGCAATGCCCGCAATGCCGCCTCCGGCGGCGCATCGCGGCAACGCTCTGCGGCGTCCCGCATCCACCCCAGAAGTTCAGCCCGCTTGCTGCGCAGAACCGCGGCCAGCACTGCCTCTTTGTTGGGGAAATACTGATACAGCGAGCCGATGCTGACGCCCGCCCGTTCGGCAATCGCATTTGTGGTCAATCCCTCCCGCCCCGCAGTTTCCAGAATGCGAGCCGCCGCCTCCACGATCGCCTCCTGGGTGGCGCGGGAGCGGGCCTGGCGGGCTTGTTTTCTTGGGCTGTGCATTGCGGGTGGCTTCCTGCCGGGAACGCGAGTTGAGAATGTGAGCAATTCTTCACATTCTTGGCGGCAAAGACAACATCCCGGAGGTTTCCCGATGAAAATGACCATCTTCCTGCTGCTGCGGGCCTCCCCCGGCTGGCTGCGCCTCAGCCGCGCGGAACGCGGACGCATCGCCGCTGCCGGGCTGGAGCCCTTCACCCGAAACGGGCTGTCGCTGCGCCATTTCGATGCCGAGGCGTTTCATGCGGATGTCAGCGATGTGGCGATGATCGAAGCAGAGACGCCGGAGGCCTACTATTTTGCCATCGAGCAACTGCGGGATACCGCCCTGATCGCCGAGGGCTACTTCACGGTCACCGGGATCATCCCGTCTTTTGAAAACGGCTTCCGCACCTACGAGGCCGCCCATGCGGTTTGACGGCAGACGCATTCTGGTTACCGGTGCATCCTGCGGGATCGGACGGGCGCTGGCATTGCAGCTGGCGGCAGAAGGCGCAGAGGTTCTGGCGCTGGCCCGCACCAGCAAAGCGCTGGATGATCTGCCAGAGGGCATTGAGCGGCTGGCCTGCGACCTGGGAGACCGCCGCGCGCGCACTGCGCTGATTGCCGGGCTGCAGGGGCGGCGGCTGGACGGGGTGATCAACAACGCGGGCATTCAAATCGCCTCTGATTTTGTCAAAGGCACGGCGGACGCGCAGGATATCGAGCAGGAGCTGGTGGTGAACCTGACAGCGCCCATGCATCTTGCCGCCGGGCTGCTTCCGGTTCTGGCGCGCACACCAGGCAGCTTCCTGGTCAATGTGACCTCCGGCCTTGCCCTGGCGCCGAAACGGCAGGCGCCGGTCTACTGCGCCTCCAAGGCAGGCCTGCGCAATTTCACCCGCGCCATGCGCTATCAGGCTGAGGACGCAGGGCTGCGGGTCCAAGTCACGGACTGCGTAATGGCGCTGGCGGCGACGCAGATGACCGCGGGCCGCGGCCGCGGCAAGATCAGCCCCAACACTGCCGCGGCCGCCTTGCTGAACGGGGTGGCTGCAGGCAATAGCGAAATCTGGGTGGGGCAGATGAAGCTGCTGCGGCTGATCCACCGCCTCTCACCAGCGCTGGCGGCCCGCATCCTGCGCGGCTGAGGTATTGCAAACAGTTTGGAAATTCAGCGGTTTCCCGCTACGCTTTTCAGCAGGGAGGGCGCCATATGGAACGCAGGCTGGCCGCCGTGCTGGCGGCGGATATGGTTGGTTACAGCCGACTGATGGACGTGGATGAGCAGGGCACGCTGGCCCGCCTTCGCACCCACCGGATCGAATTGATCGACCCTGCGATCTCCAAGAACCGATGCTCCATTATCAAGACTACCGGCGATGGGATGCTGGTGGAGTTTCCCAGCGTCTGCGACGCGGTGGCCTGTGCCGCAGAGGTGCAGGACAGGATGCGCCGCCGTAACGCGGATGTGACGCCTGATAAACGCATCCAGTTCCGGATCGGTGTGAACCTCGGCGATATCATCTTTGACGACGGCGACATCTACGGCAGCGGCGTCAATGTGGCGGCAAGGCTGGAGCAGTTTGCCGGCACCGGGGACGTCTGCATCTCTGCCGCCGTTTACGATCAGGTCCGCCGCATGGGCGAGCTGCAGTTTGAGGATCTGGGGCCGCAGCAGCTCAAGAACATTGCGGAACCGGTGCAGGTCTACCGGCTGCTTCTGGAAGGGGAGGCCGCCGGCGCCGCGCCGGATCAGGACGGCAGCGCCATCGAACCTGCTGCCGTTGTCAAACCCTCCATCGCGGTGCTGCCCTTTGCCAATATGAGCGGCGACCCGGAGCAGGAGTTCTTTGCCGACGGGCTGACAGAGGACATCCTGACCGAACTCAGCCGCCGCCACGAGCTGTTCGTGATTTCCCGCAATTCGACCTTTGTCTACAAGGGGCAGGCGGTGAACATCCGCGAAGTGGCGGAGAAACTGGGCGCCCGCTACATCGTCGAGGGCAGCGTGCGAAAAGGCGGAAACCGGCTGCGGATCACAGTGCAGCTGATCGACAGCTGCAATGATTCCCATATCTGGGCGGAGAAATACGACCGCACGCTCGACGACATATTCGATATTCAGGATGAGGTGACATCGGCGATTGTCGCCACCCTGCCGGGGCGGATCGAAGCCGCCCAGCAGGATGAGGTCTCGCGCAAGAAACCTGCCAGCCTCGCGGCCTATGAATGCGTGCTGGCGGCCAAGGTCCTGCATCACCGCAGCACGGCAGAGGACAATGCCAAGGCGATGGAGCTTATCGACCGCGCGGTAGAGCTGGATCCGGAGTTTGCCCATGCCCACGCATGGCGCGGCTGCATCCGCGGCCAGGCCTGGGGCTATGGCTGGTGCGATGATGTGGAGGGGATGCTGCAGCTGGCGCTGGAGTCGATCCAGAAAGCCGCCTCGATGGACGACAATGATGCGGACGTGCACCGGCTGATGGCGGCGGTGTCCATCCTGCAGGACAACTTGGACCAGGCGCAGTACCACCAGGAACGCGCCCTGTCGCTGAACCCGAACTACGATCTGGTTGTGGTGCAGATGGGCGAGCTGCTGACCTGGCAGGGACGGCCGGAGGAGGGCGCGGACTGGATCGAGAAGGCGATGCGCCTCAACCCGCATTTCCCGGTCCGCTTCTGGAGCCACCTCGGAAAGGCGCATTTCACCGCGCGGCTTTATGAGCAGGCGCTGACCGACTTCAAACGCCTGCCTGCTTTGGATGTGGTGCAGAATGGTTTGGTGGCGGCCTGCCATAGCTGGCTGGGCAATACGCAGGAGGCGCAGGACTTCGTTGAGAAAATCCGGATGATGCAGCCAGAGGCCACGGCAGAAGGATTGCTGGCCGGGCTGCACTACGGCCGCAGTGAGGACAAGGTGCACTTCACTGAAGGGCTGCGCAAAACCGGGCTGGAATAGGCCGTAATAAAAAGGGCGCCGCAGCGGGCGCCCTTTTCTTTCGATGAAACCTTCTCAGGCCAGATCCTTGTAGGAAATCTCCTTGGTATCGGCGCCTTCGCCCACCCGGCCGCGGCGCACGATCAGGCGATTCAGCGCGTTCACATAGGCCTTGGCCGATGCCACAACCGTATCGGTGTTGGCGCTTTCGCCGGTGGCGATGTTGCCATCCTCTTCCAGCCGTACCGAAACCGTCGCCTGCGCATCGGTGCCCTCGGTCACTGCATGCACCTGGTAGAGCTGCAGCCGGGCAGTGTTCGGATAAATCTTGCGGATTGCCTTGAAGGTTGCATCCACCGGCCCGTCGCCCTCGGCGGTTTCGGTGACATCCTTGCCGTCGATCTCCATCTCAACGGTGGATTCCGCTGGACCGCCGGTGCCGCAGACCACTTTCATAGACACGATTTTGAGGTGGTCGTTCTCGGCATCCACACCGGTGCGCATCAGCGCAATCAGGTCGTCGTCGAAGACTTCCTTCTTGCGGTCGGCCAGCTCCTTGAAGCGGACAAAGACGTCCTTCAGCTGGTTATCGCCCACCTCATAGCCGAGGTGCTCCAGCTTGTCGCGCAGCGCCGCGCGGCCGGAATGCTTGCCCAATGGCAGCGAAGTGCCGGAGAGGCCGATGTCCTCGGGCCGCATGATCTCGAAGTTCTCGCGGTTCTTCAGCATGCCGTCCTGGTGGATGCCGCTTTCATGGGCAAAGGCGTTCTTGCCGACAATCGCCTTGTTCGGCTGCACCACGAAGCCGGACACGGTCGAGACCCGGCGCGAGACATGCATGATCTTGGTGGTGTCGATCCCGGTCGACCAGGGCATGATGTCGTTGCGGGTTTTCAGCGCCATCACCACTTCTTCCAGCGCGGTGTTGCCCGCCCGCTCGCCAAGGCCGTTGATGGTGCATTCGATCTGGCGCGCACCGCCTGCCACGGCTGCCAGCGCGTTGGCGGTCGCCATGCCCAGGTCGTTGTGGCAATGGGTGGCAAAGATCACATCATCTGCGCCCGGCACGGTCTCGATCAGGCGCTTGATCAGGTCGGCGCTTTCTGCAGGCGCGGTGTATCCGACGGTGTCGGGGATGTTGATGGTGGTGGCACCGGCCTTGATGGCGATCTCGATCACCCGGCAGAGATAGTCCCACTCGGTCCGGGTCGCATCCATCGGCGACCACTGCACGTTATCGACCAGGTTGCGGGCGTGGGTCACGGTCTCGTGGATCTTGTCGGCCATCTCGTCCATCGTCAGGTTCGGGATGGCGCGGTGCAGCGGCGAAGTGCCGATAAAGGTGTGGATACGCGGCTGCGCGGCCTTGCGCACCGCTTCGGCGCAGCGGTCGATATCCTTGAAATTGGCGCGCGCCAGGCCGCAGATCATCGCGTTTTTCGAGCGCTCGGCAATCTCGGACACGGCGGCAAAGTCGCCTTCGGAGGCAATCGGGAAGCCGGCCTCGATGATGTCCACGCCCATCTCGTCCAGAAGCTCGGCAATCTCCAGCTTCTCGTCATGGGTCATGGTGGCGCCGGGGCTCTGCTCGCCGTCGCGCAGGGTGGTGTCGAAAATCAATACACGGGATTTGTCGCCGGAAATCGGGGATGCATTTGTCATGATGGTATCTCTTGTCTCTGTCCTAGGCCCTTCCAGGGCATTCATAGCCTTCGATGGCGCGCGTGCGGCAATCCTCTGAGCGGGCGCGCCGGAAGGGCACGCTCAGAGGCGGGCTAGGATCAGTAGGGCGCGCAGAGCGGCACCGCGGGACGCGGCGGCGGCAAGGGTGATATCTGCGCAAATGGTCATGGCAGGGATTTATACAGAGGCGCAGGCGAATGGAAAGAGGGATTCTGCCCGGCGCGGTTTCACCAGTTGCCGTTGCGGCACGGCACCGATTTATCAGCGCTGCATGCCGCCGTATGCGGTAAGTGCAAGACAATATTGAAAAAGCGGTATAATATAAGTAAGGACCTGCCGCAGTTTCAATGCGGCAGTTTGTCCGCACTGAGCCTTTTTTGTGAGGCGGGAACGGCAATGGGTCTTGCGCTGGCGGTTTTTCCGGCGTTGACACCCCGGATCCGGCGCTCCCTTAGGGGAATGCGCCATCGATAGGAGGAAAAAGTGTCGAATAAAATTGTCCTTGGATATGACGACAGCGAGGCCGCCAAATCGGCGCTTGCCTTTGCCGTCAGCCTTGCCAAAGCGCAAGGGGCAGAGCTGGTGATCGCGCATGTGCTGGAATGGTCGCCCTATTCTTTCCTCACCCCGGAGGAGATCGAGCAGCGCCACAAGCGCCGTGAGGAAGAACTGAAAAGAGCAGAAAGCGCCTTGCTGGCCCCCGTCTGCAAAAGTCTGGAAGATGACGGTGTCACCGTTACAACCGAGCTGAAATACGGCCATATCGCCGAAACCCTGATTGATGTGATCAAGAAACATGGTGCAAGCCACCTGATCATTGGCCGCACTGGCCATTCCGGGTTGTCTTCGCGGCTGTTCGGCTCTGTCGCGGGCAGCCTGGCCCAAGCGGCACCGGTTCCGGTCACCATCGTTCCCTAAAGAAAAAAGCAGAGGACAGTCATGAGGAAATCAATCAAGGCGGCAGCCCTGTCTGCGCCGCTGCTGCTGGCGGCAACCGCCCCGGCGATGGCACAATCCGTCGACGAACGCGTCAATGAGCTGTTTGCCAGCTCCACCGGCTGGTTCGTCAACCTGATCTTCAGCCCGTTCCCCGGCACCAGCTTCCCCTGGATCGTGGCCTGGCTGGTCGTCGCGGCCACCGTATTCACAGTCTACTTCGGCCTGATCCAGTTCCGTGCCTTCCCGCACTCGATTTCGCTGGTCAAAGGTGATTACTCCGACCCCAACGACGCGGGTGAGGTCAGCCACTTCCAGGCGCTGGCAACCGCGCTGTCGGGCACCGTCGGCCTTGGCAATATCGCCGGCGTCGCGGTGGCAGTCGGCATCGGCGGCCCCGGTGCAACCTTCTGGATGATCCTGGCCGGCCTGATGGGTATGGCGTCGAAGTTCACCGAATGCACCCTGGGCGTGAAGTACCGCAATGAGTTTGAGGACGGCCATGTCTCCGGCGGCCCGATGTACTACATGACCAAGGGCTTTGCTGAACGGGGCCTGCCAATGGGCAAGTTCCTGGCGGTGCTGTTTTCGGTGTTCTGTATCCTCGGCGCCTTTGGCGGCGGCAACATGTTCCAGGCGAACCAGGCGCACGCGCAGATCTCTGGCGTCGTGGGCGATTACCCGGGCTGGATCACCGGTGTTGTCTTCGCCACGGTGGTGTTTGCCGTGATTGTCGGCGGCCTCAAGTCCATTGCCCGCGTCACCGAAAAGGTCGTTCCGTTCATGGGTGTTATGTATGTGGCGGCTGCGCTGGTCATTCTGGCGATGAACGCGGACAAGATCGGTTGGGCCTTCGGGGAGATTTTCAACGGTGCCTTCACCGGTGCGGGTGTTGCCGGCGGCATGGTTGGTGCGCTGATCCAAGGCTTCAAGCGGGCAGCCTTCTCGAACGAAGCCGGCGTTGGCTCTGCGGCGATTGCACACTCTGCAGTGAGAACCAAAGAACCGATCACCGAAGGTTTCGTGTCGCTGCTCGAGCCCTTCATCGACACCGTGGTAATCTGTACCATGACCGCGCTGGTGATCATCATCACCGGCCAGCTGATCCAGGACCCGAACACTGGCCTGTACCTGCTGGATGAAGGCGCAAGCACCATCCAGACCGTGGATGGCAACAAGGGCGTGGCGCTGACTTCGGCAGCCTTCTCCTCGGCCTTCGGCTGGTTCCAGTACGTGCTGGCGCTGGCGGTGATCCTGTTCGCCTTCTCCACCATGATCAGCTGGTCCTACTACGGTCTCAAGGCCTGGACCTTCCTGTTCGGCGAAGGTCAGACTACCGAGCTGGTGTTCAAGGTGATCTTCTGCATCTTCGTTGTGATCGGCGCAGCTGCAAACCTCGGCCCGGTGATCGACTTCTCCGACGCGGCAATCTTTGCCATGGCGGTGGTCAACATCATCGCGCTCTACTTCCTGATGCCGGTCGTCAAGGCAGAGCTGAACAGCTATATGGCGCGCCTGAAGTCGGGTGAGATCAAGAAGTACGGCTGACACAGGCCCCGCCTGATCAAAGCTGAATGAGACAGGCCTTCCCGGGCATCCGGGAAGGCTTTTTCTTTGGCTGGCCCTAGCTGGTGTTCTCCACAATCCGGCGCAGCCCGGCGATCAGGTTTGGCAGGTCCTCAGCCTGCGACTGGCAAAAACCGATCAGCAGTCCCTGTGCCGCGCCGTCCGGGTCGTGCGCCGACAGCGGCCGGATGCCAAACCCTGCCGCAGCGGCGCGGCGGCAAATCTCCGTGTCGTTCTGCCTGTCCTTCAGGTGAAATGCGATCTGCATCCCGGCATTGTGGCGCTGAAAATATCCCAGCGCCTCCGGCCAGTCTGCCAGCGCCTCAGCCGCCGCGGCATAGCGTTCTGCATAGAGCCTGCGGGCGCGGCGGATGTGGCGGTCGTACTGGCCCGTCGCCATGAATTCCGCCAGCGGCCTCTGCGCGGTGATGGCGGCGCCTGCGCTTGGGTGGATGAACTGCGCCCGGAACCGCGGCACCAGGCCCGGCGGCAGGATCGCATAGCCCAGACGCAGCGCGTGGGAAAACGTCTTGGAAAAGGTGCCGACGTAGATGCACCGCCCCTCGCGGTCCAAAGCGGCCATAGCCGGCACCGGCTGGCCGCCATAACGGAACTCGCTGTCGAAATCGTCCTCGATGATCCAGCCGCCCCGGTCCTTGGCAGCCTGCAGAAAGGCTTGGCGCCGCGGCACCGGCAGGGTGCCGCCCAGCGGGAATTGATGCGAAGGCGTCAGCAGCGTGACCTTGGCCATATGCTGCGGCACTATGGCCCCGCGCGCACCAGCCCGCAGCCAGTGGACCGGCCAGCCGCGGGCCTGCGCAAACCGCCGGGTCGGGGTGAAGCCGGGGGCCTCCAGCGCGATATCCTCCCCCTCCACCAGAAACTCCATCGCCAGTTCCAGCGCTTCCC
Organism: Leisingera sp. S132; assembly: GCF_025144465.1. Taxonomy (NCBI): domain Bacteria; kingdom Pseudomonadati; phylum Pseudomonadota; class Alphaproteobacteria; order Rhodobacterales; family Roseobacteraceae; genus Leisingera; species Leisingera sp. S132. The sequence continues at coordinate 3,395,811 of NZ_CP083553.1, read as the reverse complement.
GCGCGCCGCTGGTCACCAGCACCTGCTCCGCGCTGCAGGCGATGCCGCGCCAGCGTGCGGCATAGGCCGCGATTTCCCGGCGCAGCTCCGGGTCGCCAAAGCTGTCCTCCTGGTGGCTCAGGCTCAGCGGGTCCATCCTTGCCACACGTGAAACACAGCGCGCCCAGGGCCGGGCCGGAAAAACCCCAGGATCCGGCGCGCCGGGCAGCAGCAGGCTTGGCGCGGGCGGCGGAACCGCTGCAACCGGCGTCGCGGGAACCTCAGGAGGGCGGATCGGCGCCACGTCGCAAACAAAGATCCCGGCGCCCTGCCGCGGTTCCGCAAACCCTTCCGCCACCAGCTGGTCATAGGCAGTCACCACGGTGGAGCGCGCCACTCCCAGATCCTGCGCCAGCGCCCGCGATGATGGCAGCCGGGTGCCCAGTTCCAGGCTGCCGTCGCTGATCCGGCGGCGCAGCGCCACAACGATCTGCTGATACAGCGGCTCCGCGCTGCCTTCGGAAACCATGCTGGACAGGTCGATCAAACTGGACTGTTCATTTTGTCGAAAACTGGAAGTTAATCTGAGGCCAGTTTGCGCGTAGCTGTCGCGGGAAACAACAAGAAACATGAGGTCAGCCCATGCGCCAGCCCGAACCAGAAGCCGCCCTGAAAACGGAGCGCAGCCGCCTGCGCCGCGCCCATGAACGCGGGCTCTATGACCGTGAAAACGTGTATCGGGTGCTCGACGCCATGCCGCTGGCCCACATCGGCTATCAGATCAATGGTGCCACCTCGGTGCTGCCCACCCTGCAATGGCGCGAGGGCGATCACGTCTATTGGCACGGCTCCGCCGCCAGCCGCGCCATCCGTGCGATGGCCGGGGCAGAGGTCTGCCTGAGTGTCACCTGCATGGACGGCTACGTTCTGGCGCGCTCGGCGTTTCACCACTCGGTCAACTTCCGCTCGGCAATGCTGTTCGGCGTGGCAGAGCAGGTAACGGACGAGGACGCCAAGGCTGCCAGTCTCAAAACGATGGTGGATCAGATCTTCCCCGGCCGCTGGGAAACCTTGCGCCCGATGACCGCACAGGAGCTGAAGGCAACTGCGCTGCTAAGGATGCCGATTGAGGAAGGGGCGGCCAAGATCCGCTCCGGCCCGCCTAAGGATGACGAACAGGATTATCTCCTGCCGATCTGGGCGGGTGTGGTGCCGATGGCGATGGAGCTGCAGCCGCCGCAGCCCGATCCTGCCAATCTGGAGGGTGTCGCGATGCCCGACCACCTGAGCCGCATCCGCATCGGTTGAAACAAAAAAGGCGCGCCACCCTGGCGCGCCTCTCATCCCACCAGGTTTACTCGGTCTGCCCCGTTTCAGCCTGTTCTGCGGCCCCTGCACCGCCGCTGACCAGCGCACCGTTTTCCCAGGTGCCGTCTTCCTGTACGCCAGTCGCATATTTCATCGTGCCAGCCCCCTGCCGCTTGCCGTTGACAAAGCTGCCCTCGTAAACATCGCCGTTGGCATAAGTCGCAACGCCTTGGCCCAGGATCTTGCCCTCCTGCCATTCGCCTTCATAAATGAAGCCATTGGGCATCACGATCTTGCCCTGGCCGTGGCGCTGGTTGCTAACAAACTCGCCAGTGTAGAAGGAGCCGTCGGCGTAGGTCACCGTTGCTTGCCCATGGCGCTGCGAGTCTTGCCAGCCGCCTTCATACCGGTAGCCGTCGGCATAGGTCATCACACCGTGGCCATGGTTCTGGGCGCTCTTGAAACCGCCGGTATAGGTCAGCCCATTGGGATAGACGGTGGTGCCTTGGCCCTCGATTACCCCGGCCACCCAATCGCCTTCATAGGTGGCGCCGTCCGGATAGGTGATCTTGCCCTTGCCTTCGGCCAGATCATCGCGGAACTCGCCCTCATAGATTGAGCCATCGGGGTAGGTCATCGTCCCTTTTCCGTCGATCTGGCCCTTTGCCCAGTCGCCGGTGTAGGTATAGCCGTCTTTCTCGGTGATCGTGCCTGTTCCGTGGCGCTGGTCGTCGGCGAATTCGCCGACATAGACGTCACCATTGGCATAGGTCATTTTCCCATGGCCATGGCGGCGGGTGTTCTGCAGCTCGCCTTCGTAGATATCGCCATTGGGGTGCACTTGGCGTCCGGTGCCTTGCATCTGGCTGGCTGCCCATTCGCCCTCGTAGATCAGCCCCTCCGGAGTTTCGAGCCGGCCCTGGCCCTGCAACTGGCCGTCCGCGACCAAACCCTCGTAAACGGTGCCGTCCGCGTAGGTGATCCGGGCCTGGCCTTCCTGGCGGCCCTCAACCCAGCCGCCGTTGTAGGTATAGCCATCGGGAGAGGTCATCACGCCCTGGCCGTGCCGCTTGCCATCGGCAAAGCTGCCCTGGTAGCGCACGCCGCTGGTATAGACTGAGGTTCCGTCGCCGTGGATCTGGCCGTCCTGCCAGCTGCCCTCGTAGGTGCTGCCGTCAGCCCGGGTCAGCTTACCCAGCCCGTGCGGCTTGCCTTGCGCAAACTCGCCTTCATAGACCGAACCGTCGGGGAACCGCGCCACGCCCTGGCCGCGCACTTCGCCTTCGACCCATTCGCCGCTGTATTCATAGCCGTTCGGCAGCTTGTAGGTGCCGGTGCCATGCTGCAGCCCGCCCTTGAAGGTGCCTTCATAGACGCCGCCGATCTCGTCCTGGGTGGTGATGACCTCGCCGTCCTGCGCCAGCGCAGGGGCGGCCAGTGCCAGGAGGGTGGAAAGCGCGAATGCGGTGCCGAAACGGGTCATTGAAAGCCTCTGCCTGCCCAGAAATTGCGGTGCTGCTGCCATATTGGGTTGCTCGCCCGGAAACTAAGCTACCGCAACACGGGCCGCAATGTCTTTTCCCTGGCCTGCCCCCTTGCCCTTTTCCTTGGCGGTCAATCTGGTAAATGGCTGGGAGAGGTATTTCACAAAGGGCCCAAGCAGCATGGCAGACCGTTTCCGCGTGACACTGGCGCAGCTGAACCCCGCCGTCGGCGACCTGGCAGGCAACGCCGCCAAGGCCCGCGCCGCCTGGGAGGAGGGCCGCAAGGCCGGCGCCGACCTGGTGGCGCTGCCGGAAATGTTCATCACCGGCTACAACACCCAGGACCTGGTGATGAAGCCGGCCTTCCACACCGCCGCCATCGCCGAGGTAGAGAAACTGGCGGCAGACTGTGCGGACGGCCCGGCGCTGGCAATTGGCAGCCCCTGGGTCGAGGGGACCAAACTTTACAATGCCTACCTGATCCTCAAGGGCGGCAAGATTGCCTCGCGCAGCCTCAAGCACCACCTGCCGAACGAGACTGTTTTCGACGAGGTGCGGATCTTTGATGCCGGCCCGCTGGGCGGCCCTTACGCGGTTGGCAATACCCGCATCGGTTCCCCCATCTGCGAGGACGGCTGGCACGAGGATGTCGCGGAAACCCTGGCTGAGACCGGCGCAGAGTTCCTGCTGATCCCCAACGGCTCGCCTTATTTCCGCAACAAGATGGAGGTGCGCTTCAACCACATGGTCGCGCGCTCTGTCGAAACCCATCTGCCAGTGATCTATCTGAACATGGTGGGCGGCCAGGACGATCAGGTTTTTGACGGCGGCTCCTTCGTGCTGAACCCGGGCGGTGCGCTGGCGCTGCAGATGCCGGTGTTTGACGAAGCTTATGCCCATCTCGATCTGGAGCGCACGGAGGACGGCTGGCGCGCGGTTGAAGGCGAAAAGGCGCATTTGCCTGACGCATGGGAGCAGGACTACCGGGTGATGGTGGAATCCTTGCGCGACTACATGGGCAAGACCGGCTTCAAGAAGGTTCTGCTGGGTCTGTCCGGCGGTGTGGACTCGGCCATTGTTGCCGCCATCGCGGTTGATGCGCTGGGCGCCGATAACGTCCGCTGCGTGATGCTGCCCTCCGAGTACACCAGCCGTGAATCGCTTGACGATGCCGAAGCCGTCGCCAAGGCGCTGGGCGTGCATTACGACTATGTGCCGATCTCCGAGGGCCGGGCTGCCATCACCAGCACGCTGGCACCGCTGTTCGAAGGCATGGAGCCGGGCCTGACGGAGGAAAACATCCAGTCCCGCCTGCGGGGCCTGCTGCTGATGGCGATGTCCAACAAGTTCGGGGAAATGCTGCTGACCACTGGCAACAAGTCCGAGGTCGCGGTCGGCTATGCCACCATCTACGGCGACATGAACGGCGGCTACAATCCGATCAAGGATCTGTACAAGACCCGGGTGTTCGAAACCTGCCGCTGGCGCAACGCCAACCACCGCCCCTGGATGATGGGGCCGGAGGGCGAAGTGATCCGCCCCAACGTGATCGACAAACCGCCCAGTGCCGAGCTGCGAGAGGATCAGAAGGACAGCGACAGCCTGCCGGACTACCCGGTGCTGGATGCAATCCTCGACATTCTAGTGGATCAGGACGGCTCAATCGCAGATTGTGTCGCGGCCGGCTTTGACCGGGACACGGCCAAACGGGTGGAGCATCTGGTTTATATCAGCGAATACAAACGCTTCCAGTCCGCTCCCGGCGCCCGGCTGACCCGGCGCGCGTTCTGGCTGGACCGCCGCTACCCGGTCGTGAACCGCTGGCGCGACCCTTCCTGAGGGGCGCGTTAACCTGTTGAAGCGGCAGGTTTTTCCGCGCCCTTGCAGCTGCAGGTCAGGGTTTTCGGTGCCGGTAACGCCCTGATATGCGGCGGAAAAATCACAATGGCCGAATGCGGCGCAACCTGTGTCGCATGCACGCTGGACCGGCGGTTTTTCACCGGGCATAGATGCCCGCATGCCCGGACCCAAGCTGCCCCATTTTCAATCCGATCTTGCCTTGCCCAAGGCCGTCGACGCCGTGGTGATCGGCGGCGGCATCATTGGTGCCAGCACCGCGCTGGAGCTGGCCGAACGCGGCCACTCGGTGCTGCTCTGCGAAAAGGGCCAGATCGCAGGGGAGCAAAGCTCGCGCAACTGGGGGTGGGTGCGCATTGCCTGCCGCGACCCGCGGGAAATCCCGCTGATGGCAGAATCCCTGCGTCTGTGGGAGGGGCTCGCACAGCGTACCGGCCATGAAACCGGCTTCACCCGTTCCGGTATTCTTTACACGGCTGAGGCCGCCAAGCGCGAAGCACAGCTCGAACGCTGGCTGCGCAACCTCGATGGCTGGGACCAGGGCGCGCGCATGGTCCGCGGCGAACAGCTGGCCCAGCTGATGCCGGGACACCGGACCAGGGCGCAGGCCGCGCTGCACACGCCCCAGGACGGGCGGGCAGAGCCGCAGCTGGCAACCCACGCAATCGCTTCGGCCGCCCGTGCTGCCGGCGCGAAAGTGATGACCGATTGCGCCGTGCGCAGTGTTGAAACCTCAGCGGGCCGCATCAGCGGCGTGATGACAGAACGCGGCCGGGTGGCCTGCTCTGCCGTTGTCACTGCGGGCGGCGCCTGGTCGCGGCTGTTCCTGGGCAACGCGGGGGTGAACCTGCCGCAGCTCAAGGTGCTGAACTCGGTCCTGCGCACCTCGCCGGTGCCGGGCGGGCCGGACACCTCCGTGCGCAGCGGCAATCTCGGCCTGCGCAAGCGAGCCGACGGCGGCTACACGGTTTCGGACGCGATGGAGAACGTGGTGGACATCGTTCCCGACAGCTTCCGGCTGGGGTGGAAATACCTGCCCAGCCTGCGCCAGGAGTGGAGGGCGCTGCAGTTCCGCGTCTCCGGCCGCTGGGCCGAGGAAGCCGCCCAAGCGCACAGATGGAACCCGCAGGACATCACCCCCTTTGAACAGTGCCGCGTCCTGGATCCGGCGCCTTCGCAAAAGGCGATCCGCAGCGGCTGGGCCGCCGCGCAAAAGGCTTTCCCGGTGCTGCGGGATGCTGATGTGGTGCAAAGCTGGGCTGGCATGATGGATGTGACTCCGGATGCGATTCCGGTGATTTCGCAGGTCGACAGCCTGCCGGGGCTGTTCATCACCACCGGATTCTCCGGCCACGGCTTCGGCATCGGCCCCGCCGCGGGGCGGCTGACCGCTGATCTGGTGACCGGCAGCGCCCCCGTCGTAGATCCGCACGTCTTCCGCCTGTCGCGATTCACCGACGGCAGCGGCTTCGGCCCCCAAACAGGCTGCTGATCAACCGGCCAGCAGGCGGTCCCGGGCTGTCAGCGCACCAGTGCTGCACTATTATTACGGCAGGAGGGCTGACGGATGAGCGGAAACAAGACCGCGCCTACAGGCGCAAGCGTCGAAGACTTCCTGCAAGCGGTGGAGCCGGAGCGCAAATCTGTCGAGGCGCAGGAGCTGGACCGGCTGTTCCGCGGGGTGACCGGATTCCAGCCGCGGATGTGGGGGCCGTCGATGATCGGCTACGGGCGGTACCACTACCGCTACGCAACGGGCCGTGAAGGCGAATTCCTGGCCACCGGTTTTGCCCCGCGCCGGGCGCGCCATTCGATCTACATCATGCCGGGCTACCAGGACTACAGCGCCATCCTGGCCCGCCTGGGCAAGCATCGTCTCGGCAAAAGCTGCCTCTATGTAAACAAGCTTGCCGACATAGACCTGGACGTGCTGGCTGAACTGATCCGCGCCGGGCTGAAGGACCTGGATGCGATCTGGCCGGTGCAGCCTGAATGACACGGCCGGTCTTTCCTATTGCCTGAAAATACCCCCGCCGGAGGCACATGCCAAAGGCACGCTAACCCTCGTGAAACTGGACAAACCGCGGCCCATGTGACAAGGGGCAGGGCAACAGGAGACTCGTGATGACCACCACCCGTTTTGCCCCGTCGCCGACCGGCTATATCCATGTCGGCAACCTGCGCACCGCGCTGATGAATTACCTGATCGCCCGCAAGGCCGGCGGCACCTTCATCCTGCGCATCGACGACACCGACCCGGAACGGTCGAAGGAAGAATATGTCGATGCAATCAAGCAGGACCTGGAATGGCTGGGCCTGACCTGGGATAAGGTGGAGCGCCAGTCCGAGCGCCTCGACCGCTATGTCGCCGCGGCGGAAAAGCTGCGCGAGATCGGCCGTTTCTATGAGGCGTTCGAGACCCCGACCGAGCTGGACCTAAAGCGCAAGAAGCAGCTGAACATGGGCAAGCCGCCGGTCTATGACCGCGCCGCTCTGAACCTGTCCGATGACGAGAAAGCAGCGCTCCGCGCCGAGCGCGGCGACGGCGTCTGGCGCTTCAAGCTGGACCATCAGCGCATCGAATGGACCGATGGGATCCTGGGCGGTATCTCCATCGACGCGGCCTCGGTTTCCGACCCGGTGCTGATCCGCGGCGACGGCCAGTTCCTCTACACACTGGCTTCGGTGGTGGACGACACCGAGATGGGCGTGACCCATGTGGTGCGCGGCTCCGACCACGTCACCAACACCGCCACCCAGATCCAGATCATCGAGGCGCTGGGCGGCTCCGTTCCGTCCTTCGCCCACCACTCGCTGCTGACCGGACCGCAGGGCGAAGCGCTGTCCAAGCGCCTGGGCACCCTGGCGCTGCGCGACCTGCGCGAGGCCGGCGTGCAGCCGATGGCACTGCTGAGCCTGATGGCGCGCCTGGGTTCCTCCGACCCGGTGGAGCTGCGCACAGAGCTGGCAGAGCTGATCGACGGCTTCGACATCAACCGCTTTGGCGCTGCGCCAACCAAGTTCGATGTCGAGGATCTCTATCCGCTGACCGCCCGCCACCTTCAGTCGCTGCCGCTGGAAGCCGTGCAAAGCCACGTGGACGCGCTGGGCGTCCCGGCGGAGAAACAGGCCGCTTTCTGGGACATGGCCAAGGAAAACATCACCACGCTCAAGGATCTTGCGGGCTGGTGGGAGCTGTGCCGCGACGGCGCCGAGCCGCTGGTCGCGGATGAGGACAAGGACTTCATCGCTGAGGCGATGGCGCTGCTGCCCGAAGGCCCCTACGGCAGCGAAAGCTGGGGCAAGTGGACCGCCGCAGTCAAAGAGGCGACCGGCCGCAAGGGCAAGGGCCTGTTCATGCCGCTGCGCAAGGCTGTGACCGGCATGGAGCGCGGCCCCGACATGTCCGCCCTGCTGGCGCTGATGGAGAAAGTCCGCGCCCGCGGCTGACGCCGGAACGGTCCTGTTAAGAATTGGCGGTGCCCCCGGGTGCCGCCTTTTTTGCTTGCCGGGAAGCTCCCGCCCGCAGTGGCCGCATCAAAGATGCCGCCACTGCGGTTGGGCCGGGCGCCGTGCATTCGCACGGCGCGGCAGCGCATCCTGACGGGATGCACTGCGATGCCCGCCTGCTGGGCAGAGTGCAGATGGTTTACCCCCAGCGGCCGTCCCGCACTTCCCGGCACATCTCCTTGGCCGCCTCTGCCATGTCCGGGTTCGGGTGGCCGCCAAGCGCATCCAGCGACTTCTCCATCCAGCGCATCACCGAAGGCGAGTCGCTGCCGCAGCGGGCGATCGGAGGAAAGGCGCAGCGCAGCAGGTGGCTGGCGGTGACTGGCGGGATGCTCACATTCGGATAGGTTGCTTCACGCGTTTCGCTGGTCTCATCCGCCGGCATGTTCTCCCACAGCAAACGCTCCAGCCGCCCCATCACTTCCACTGCGGTGCCGGGATCGTTGACGCCGGGCGACAGGGCGCGCTGTGCAGTCTCCGCCAGCAGGGTGAGGCCAAAGGACGGGTCCTGATCGAAGCTGCGCACATCGCCGATGTCGATCGCGGCAGAGGCCGCCTTGCAGAACGCATTGTCCCCCGCCGTGGCCCAGGCCACCGGCTGGCCGCGCAGGATGTATTCCCCCGGTGCCCGCGCAAGGGTGATCTGCGTGCCGGCCTCCTCTGCCAGCTCATTCAGCCGCGACAGCCCGGCATAACGGACAAAGCCGCTCTTGGCTGACGGTATATCCACCGCACTGTCCGGTTTGCCCTCCTCGCGCGCGCAAAGCCCGCCGAGGCAGGGTTTGTCCATCCGGGCCTGCAGGCTGGCGCGGGTGCGGTCCTCGATGAGGCGCAGGGTGTGATCCATGCTGCCGAGGCTCGACAGATGGTCGATCCAGCGCAGGATGGCCCACACGATCAGCACCACCACGATGACGGTCAGGCCAAACACCACCAGCGCACCTTCCGGGGTGAAATAGCGGGCGCGGAACAGGATGACCGCGCTCAGTGAATAGATGAAACCGCTGACGAAAGTCGCCAGCACCTGATGGGTGACGGTGTCCTCAAGCAGCAGACGGTAGACCCGTGGCGTCGCCATCGACGCGGCGGTGCGGTAAGCGCTGACCATAACGTTCAGCGAAAACGTGGTGACTGCCAGCATTCCCGACGCCAGGATCGTCAGCACCGGCAGCACCGCCTCGCGCCCGAAATCCTCGCTCAGATTGTCCGGCAGCAGCGGCTTCGCCAGCGGTGCCAGCAGCAGCGCCAGCACGGACATCAGGGAAATCAGCACAACCCTGAACCAGAGCTGCCGCGCAATCCGGCCCAGGTGCAATAATAGCTTTTCGATCATGCCTTGCAGACTATGCGGCGGGCGCCGGTGCTGTCGATCAGATCGTCAAAGATTTTGCGCTCGGCTGCGCTGATTGCTTGATGGCGCGGATAGCGCGGCGCCGCGCGGTCGTCCAGAATGGGGGAGTCCCAGCCGTCGGTGGTTTCCACGAAGCCTTGCAGGCCATCTGTGCCAAACACCTGCAGATAGCCCTGCAGCACCACATCCAGATAGCTCAGCAGCACCGGGTGCCGTGCGCTGACCCCGTTCTGCTTGCCGGCCGGCACCGCGTAGACGGAAATTTCAGGGCTGCACGCCAGCCCATGCTGCACGCGGTCCGAGGCCGGAAGCCGCTCATAGGCAAACTCCCGTTCATCAAGCGCCGCCCAGTCGGCTCCCGGCACCTTTGCAATCAATCCGTCGATTTCGCTGTTCTCGCAGGGCACCGCCGACAGGAACGCCACATCGCGCAGGGAGGTGTGCACCCAGGCCCGCCGCCAGCCCTTCAGGCGGGCAGGCCGGGCGCTGCCGTAGCTGTGGGTCGCCGTATTCACCAGGCTGCCGTAGCCAAAGAAGTAAGGAGCTGTCATCCGCGCGCCCTTCTGCCGCATTTCCGCCAATTGATGTATGTCAAACCGCTTTTTGGAGGCTTGTGCAATAAGCTATGCAATCTAGCTTCGGGAGCAACCCATGCGCATTACCAAAAGGACCAACATTGCCGTGCGGCTGCTGATGTACTGCGCCGCGCATGAAGACCGCCTGGTGACCAAGGCCGAGATCGCAGAGTGCTGTAATATTTCGGAAAATCACCTGGCTCAGGTGATCAACCAGCTGAGCCAGCTGGGCTATCTTTCGACCCAGCGGGGCCGTAACGGCGGCATGAACCTCGGCAAACCTGCGGCAGAGATCCGAATCGGCGACGTGTTCCGCGATGTCGAGGGCAATCTGCCGATGGTGGAGTGCTTTGCCGACGCCGACAACACCTGCCCGCTGGCCTCGGCCTGCCGGCTCAAGGTGGCATTGGCGGATGCAGCCCAGGCATTCTACACCTCTTTGGATGACATCTCGCTGGAGTCGCTGGTCTGTGGCAACCATGATCTGATGCGCCTCCTGCAGCCGGTGTCCTGCGGCGTCCGCTAGGGCGGGACGCCGCAAGACCTGCTTATTCCCGGGCGCGCAGAATGCGGGCCGGTTTGGCGGCGAGCGGCCGCAAGGCAAAGGCCAGCCCGGCCAGCAGCGTCGTCAGTACCCCGCCGGAAATCACCATCAGCGCATTGGGCCAGATCACCGCATAGCTGGTCTCGAACACATAGGCGTTGATGGCCCAGGCTCCGGCAATACCCGCCGCCAAGGCAACCAGCCCCGCCGCCGCGCCCAGCAGGGCAGAGCGCAGCGCAAAGCTTGCCAGGATCTGCTTGCGCGGCGCGCCCAGTGTTTTCAGAAGCGCTGCCTCATAGCGCCGCGCAGGCTCCCCCGCCGCCGCGGTGCCCAGCAATACCAGGAACCCGGTCAGCAGCGTCGCCGCGGCACCATAGGCGGTGGCCGCCGCCAGCTGGCGCAGGATGTCCGATACCCGGTCGATGGCATCGCGCATCCGGATGGCGGTGATATTCGGCATTTCCCGCGCCAGATCGCGCAGGATCGCCGCCTCCGCCTGTTCTTCGGCATAGACGGTGGCGATGAAGCTGTGCGGCGCACCGGCCAGCGCAGCCTCGTTCAGCACCATCACGAACCCCATTCCGGCGGTGGAGAAATCCACGTTGCGGAAGCTGGTGATGGTGCCGGTGATATCGCGGCCCAGGATGTTCAGCGTCAGCGTGTCGCCCAGTTTAAGCCCCAGTTCCTCGGCCTCCTCGGCGGCAAAGCTGATCTGCGGATCACCGGAGTAATCCTCTGGCCACCATTTGCCTGCCGTAACCTCTGTCGCCTCTGGCTGGGCGGCGGCATAGGTGATGCCGCGGTCGCCGCGCACCACCCAATGATCACCCGCGACCTCGGTGGCGGGCTGTCCGTTGATCCGGGTCAGCACCCCGCGCAGCATCGGCGCGTTCTCTACCCGGGTGACGGAGGGATCGTTCTCCACCCGCTCCAGGAATGCAGGCATCTGGCTGCGCTGGATGTCGACAAAGAAATAGCTCGGCGCCACGTCCGGCAGGTTGCCCGCAATGGCGCGGCGCATGTTGCCGTCGATCTGGCCGATGGCGGCCAGCACCGTCAGGCCCAGACCCAGAGCCAGAACCGCAGGCACCGCACCGTCGCGCGCGCTGCCGATGGACGACAGCGCCCACCGCAGGGCAGGGCGCCCGCGCGACGCCCCGGTGCCGCGGCGCGCCAGAAACCCGATCGCCAGCGCCGCCAGCAGCAGCACCACCAGCGCCCCCATCAGCCCGCCCGCGGTCCACAGCGTCAGCTGCGCCGAGCCGCTGAACCAGGCCGCCAGCCCGACCAGCGCCGCCAGCGCCACCCCGGTTGCCAGCAGGTAGCGCGGCGCGGGCAGCCGGGTGCGGCTGGCAAAAGCATCCCGGAAAAGGGAGGCCGCGCGGATGCGTTCTGCCCGCGCCAGCGGCCAAAGGGCAAAGATGAAGGCCGTGAGCACGCCATAGACAGCGGCCTCTGCCAGCGCGGACGGGTAAAGCGAAAACACAGCCGGGAACGGCAGTTGCGCTGCAATCAGCGGCCCTAGCAGGACCGGGCCAAGCCCGCCCAGCGCCAGGCCGATGCCCACGCCCACCAATGTCAGCGCGCCGATCTGCAGGAAGTAGGTCAGGAAAATCGTCTGCCGCTCCGCTCCCAGCGTGCGCAGGGTGGCAATCGTCGCGGTCTTGGTCGCCAGATAGGCGCGCACGGCGGCGGACACGCCAACCCCGCCCACTGCCAGACCGGACAGGCCGACCAGCACCAGAAACCCGCCCAGCCGCTCGACAAAGGTGGTGATCCCCGGCGCGCCGTTCCTGGCATCGCGCCAGCGCATGCCGGTGGTTTCAAAGAGGCCCTCGGCCTCTGCCTGCAAGGCGGTCAAATTGCTGCCCGCGGGCAGCTCCACCCGGTATTTGGTGTCAAATATGGTGCCGGGTTCCAGCAGGCCGGAGTCACCCAGGTCCGCTGTCCGCACCATCGTGCGCGGCCCCAGCTCAAATCCGGACGCGGCCGCATCCGGCTCCAGCGCGATCATCGCCATCAGCCGGAAGTCCTGGGTGCCAAGCCGGAAGATATCCCCGGGCTGCAGCCCCAGCCGGTCTGCCAGCACCCGGTCCATCACCCCGCCGGGCAACCCGTCCGCACCCGCCAAGGCAATTTCCAGCGGCATGTCAGGCGCAAGCTTCATTTCCCCCTTCAAGGGATAGAGCCCGTCCACCGCCTTCACCTGCGTCAATCCGCGCTCCTCGCCCACGGTGGCCATGGAGCGGAACTCGGCAACCTCGGAATGGCGCAGCGCGGTCCGGTCCAGCCAGGCGCGCTCTTCTTCAGTGGCAAAGCGGTAGGTGAAATTCAGCTCCGCATCGCCGCCCAGTATGGTGGCGCCTTCACGCTCCAGCCCGGTCTCGATCGAGGCGCGGATAGAGCCGATGGCAGCAATCACCCCGACCCCCAGCGCCAGGCAGGCCAGGAAAATGCGGAACCCCTTCAGCCCGCCGCGCAGCTCCCGCAAGGCAAAGCGCCAGGCGAGGCGGAAGGCGGCGGCATTCATTCCGCGGCCTCGCGCGCCGCGGCGTCATCCACCCGTCCGTCGCGCAGCCGTACCACCCGGTCGCAGCGCGCGGCCAATTCCGGCGCATGGGTCACCATCACCAGCGTCGCGCCATAACGGTCGCGCAGCCCGAACAGCAGATCCATCACCGCAGCCCCGTTGGCCTCATCCAGGTTGCCGGTGGGCTCATCGGCCAGCAGGATTGCGGGCCGCGGCGCCAGCGCCCGCGCCAGCGCCACCCGCTGCTGCTCGCCGCCAGACATCTGCGCCGGGAAATGGCCTGCCCGGTGGCCGAGGCCCACGGCCTCCAGTTCGGCCTGGGCGCGGGGAAAGGCATCCTTGACGCCCGCCAGCTCCAGCGGCGTTGCCACGTTTTCCAGCGCGGTCATGGTCGGGATCAGGTGAAAGCTCTGGAACACAACGCCCATGTTGTTGCGGCGGAACCGCGCCAGCGCATCCTCATCCATCGCGGTCAGATCCTGGCCCAGGGCCGTCACCGTGCCGCCGGTCGCCTGCTCCAGCCCGCCCATCAGCATCAGGAGCGACGACTTGCCCGACCCGGACGGCCCCACCAGTCCCAGCGTTTCCCCCTGCCGCACGTCCAGCGAGATTCCGTGCAAAATCTCCACCGGGCCGGTATTGCTATTCAGGGTCAAACTCGCATCTAAGAGATGCAGAACGGGGCTGTTTTGATCGGTCATCGGGCCTGCCTGTTGGATGCACCTAACGGATATGGAGTGTTTGCCGCGATGCGCAAGACATTGGCACTGCTGAGTTTGCTGCTTTTTACCAGTGCTGCCTGGGCGGAGCCGCTGCGGATCACCGCGCTCGGTGACAGCCTGGTACAGGGCTACGGGCTGCCGCAGGGCCAAGGCCTGGTGCCGCAGCTGGAACGCTGGCTGAACAATAACGGCGCTGAGGTCTCGTTGCAAAACGCAGGCGTTTCCGGCGACACCACCGCCGGCGGGGCAGAGCGCGCCGAATGGACCCTGTCGGACAATCCCGACGGGCTGATCGTTCTCTTGGGCGGCAACGACATGCTGCGCGGGCTGGCCCCGCAGGAGGCATATGCAAATCTGGAACGCATCCTGCAGACGGCTCAGGCCAAGGGGATTGAGGTTCTGCTGATCGGCATGAAGGCCCCGCGCAATTACGGGCCGGAGTACAAGCAGGATTTCGATGCAATCTACCCGCAGCTTGCGGAGGAATACGGCGCGGTGCTGCACCCGGATGCCTTTGCCGGCATCGCAGCGGCGGCCGGAAACGATCCTGCGGCAGCGCAAGATTTCATGCAGGACGACGGCATCCACCCCAACGCCAAGGGGGTGGCGCTGAATGCGGCCGCAATCGGCCCGGCTGCCCTGCAGCTGGTTGCGGCCATAGACCGCTGAAAACAGCCCCGGCCGTCAGGGCTGTTTGAAACTTTCGGTGCAGATCAGAGGATCAGGAGACCAGCGCGATATCCACTGCGGATTCACGGCCGTCGCGGCCTGCGCGCAGCTCATAGGTCACTTTCTGATTGTCTGCCAGGCCGGTCAGGCCGGAACGCTCAACAGCGGAAATATGGACAAAAATGTCCTTGCCGCCATCTTCGGGTGCAATAAAGCCGTAGCCTTTGGTGGTGTTGAACCATTTGACGGTGCCAGTGGCCATCGTCGTCTTCTCCTAAGTCGTCTCAGTTCTCTGCCCGCTTATGCGGCAGTCCGGCAAGGTTTGCAGATGATCATGACCGTACCGGGTAAGGAACAGTGATGGCATTCGCGTAACATCGCCGTGACAGAATTGGGTACGAATCCCCCTTAGCGCAAGAAAAATGCGCGGTGACGCGGGGTTCCGGGCCAGATTCCGGCGGCAGAGCGCCCAATGAACCGTCAGTTGTGCGCCTATAGCACAGTCACCACTGTGCCCAGCGGCACCCGCGCATACAGGTCCACCACATGTTCATTCAGCATCCGGATGCAGCCGTTTGACACCGAATGACCGATGGTCTGCGGCTGGTTGGTGCCGTGGATGCGGAAGTATGTGTCGATCCCGTTCTGGAACAGATACAGCGCCCGCGCACCCAGCGGATTGTCCGGCCCGCCCGGCTGGATATAGTCATTGTCGATAAATTTGGCATAGGCTCTGGGGTCGCGCTCGATCATCTCATCGGTGGGGCGCCAGGTCGGCCATTCCTTCTTGCGCTCGATCAATGCCTTGCCGGTGAATTCCAGCCCTGCTTTGCCGACACCGACCCCGTAGCGCATCGCCTTGCGCTTGTCGGTGACGAAATAGAGGTAGTAGGACCGCGGCAGAACCAGGATCTGGCCGGGGGCAAAATCCTTGCGGATGCGCACCTCCTGCGGGGTGGGGTCAAATGGCGCAGGATCCTTCTTGCGGGCCAGCGCAGGCAGCGGCAGGGCGGCGGCGGCAGTTGCGGCCAGGAAATTGCGTCGGGAAAACATGAAACCCTCACTGGTCTATGGGACTGTCCTGCCCAGTCTGAAAGCCGCGGGAACAGGCGTCAAGAGGGCCAACGACGCCGCAGCCTTGCCGTATCACAAAACCGTGATAGCTTTGTGAGCAAGGGCAGGCATTCCCGCCAGGCGTGCTGAAAAGCCCTGCAGAGGGACCGGTTTTTCAGGAGTTTTTGTTATGGGGTATTCTTTCCTGCTGCGCGCCCTTGGGGCTGCGCTTGCTCTGGCAGCTGCACCGTTTGCCGCCCTGGCCCAGGGCGGCGCAGGCTTCATCGGCACCGACCTGCACTATTCCGAACGGATGTTCGACCGGCAGGAGGATGTGACAAACAAGATTGCCACTGCCCTGCGGGCCCGCCAAAGCGGCGTGCTGGATCCTTACCGCCTGTACATCGGCGGCCGTTTCCTGGGCACGGTGATCCACGAGGAAACCAGCACCCCGGGCAAGTTTCCCATCCTGTCGCGGCTGCCGCCGACGCATACCAAAGGGTTTTCCGATACTTACGACGTGATCAACGACATCTCGCTGAATGCGACACTGACGCTGCCAATGATCACGGCCTTTGTGCAGGGCGAGTATACCGAAATCGAATATCCGGGCCAGGATGAAACCCAGCTGCGCAAATACTGGGTGGCGGTGGGAGATCTGAGCCGGTCGCCGTTCTATTTGGCGGCGGGGCGGAAAACCGTGAACTTCGGCAATTTCGCCACCTATGCGCCGTTTACCCACAGCCACAGCAACCACTATTTCTGGTCTCAGGTGGAGGACCCGCTGGTTGAGCTGGGCTATGTCACGACCCGCACCGAACTGGCGTTCTCCCTGATCCGCAACCACCGCGGCCTGCGGGTGATCAGCAGCCCCGGCAATGACGGCGGCTGGGATAATTTTGCCTTCAACGCAGCCCACAGCTTTGACGCCGGGCAGGACATGCGCGTGCGGCTGGGCGCAGGTTACCTGCGCGGTACCATCTATGACAGCATCATCGCGCACCATCCGCCCAGCCAGGGCATTGACCGCGGCTGGAACGGCGCCTGGAACCTGAACGCCACCCTCAGCGGGCGCGATTTCGACGTGATGGCAGAATTCACCCGGACCGAGGATATCTGGCCCGCAACCGGCCACCGCGTCAGCGCGCTGACGCTGCAGGGGCGCTACCGGTCACAGCTGTTCGGCAAGCCGGCCACCTGGTCAGTTGCCGCCAGCCGCGGCGTGCAGGGCGCGCAGGGCACCGAATGGGAAAGAATGGACCAAGTGATTTTCGGGCTCGAAGTCGAGGTCGCAGAGCATGTGAAGCTCGGGGTGGAATATCTGTACAATGACCGGTTCGTGCCGCTGATCCTGCCGACCATCACCGCGGATTCTGGGGTCCGGTCGGATACGCTCATCGTCGGAGCCAAACTGACTTTCTGACCGCGGCTGCCGGTCTTGCCCTTGCCGCCGCCCTGTGTGCGGCGGTATCTGCCGGGCAGGATACATCCGGAGGATCCTTTATGGGTGCCAAGACATTGACCTGCCTGACCTGCGCCCAGCTGAACCGGGTGCCGGAGGAAAAGCTCGGCAGCGCTCCGAAATGCGGCAGTTGCGGTGCGGCGCTGATGCCGTCCAAACCGGCTGATGTGGACCCGGCCACGCTGCAAAAGGCGGTGCAGAATGACGACGTGCTGCTGGTGGCGGACTTCTGGGCGCCCTGGTGCGGCCCCTGCCGGATGATGGCACCGGAATATGCCAAGGCCGCCCAGGCGCTCGCCGGCCGCGCGCGCCTGGTCAAGCTTAACACCCAGGATCACCAATCCACCGGCGCCCGCTACCGCATCCGCGGCATCCCGGCGCTGATCGCCTTTGAGCGCGGCAAGGAAAAGAAACGCCAGGCCGGAGCGATGCGCGCGGGCCAGATCATCAGCTGGCTGCGCGTCTGAAGCCGCGTCTGGGGCCGCAACCTGTCCCTCTGCCCGGGCCGCAGCCGGCCCTTGCCGGAACCACGCCGGAGATCAGAATTGATCGAGCTGCTCTCTCTGCTTGGCCCCGGGGCCGCTGCTTTTGCCGGTGCTGTCCTCCTCGCCGCCGGAACTGCCGCTGCGCCACAGCTGCAGGGCAAGCATCCCCAGCATCAGAAAAGCGGCGGCAAAAGGATACACAAGCACAATCAGCCACACCGGCCAGCCGCCTGCCGTACCGGCAGCCACGGCCAGGACAAGGCCGCCCAATACACCGAATAATGCGCTGAACCAGGCCATTCAGCCTTTCCCCCATGGTTCCCACCTGCAAAAGATAGGGCATGCACACAGGCAGGCAATACTGCAAATGATACCCTAGGGCGAATTGCGCGCGGGGCGTTATGTCAGGGGTAGTTCGTCAGGTTGTTTCTGCGAAGGCGGTGCCGCCCGATTCAGGCGGCGGCCAGCTGACCGCCGGGGGTGACCCCGCTGTCCGGCCCTGCCGCCCGGCTGAGCCAGTAGAGAAGGGCGGTTGCCAGAAGAGCCACGACAGCCCCTGCAGCCGGATAAATCAGCAGGCAGGCCCACCAGGGCAGCCCGGCAACTGCATAGCCCGCCACTGCGGCGCACAGGCCCCCAACCATACCCAGAATGATACCTGCCCAGGCCATGCCGTCCCCAATTCGTCCCCGCAGCCCGGCGCCAATGCCCGCCTGCTCCTGCGCCCATCATCCGGCCAAGAGTGTTATCAAAGCGTTAAAATTCCGGCAGTGCTTACAAACCAGCCTAAATATTTGGCGCGCAGGCCCTATTTCGAGGTCAGCGCCACCCCGTCCTTGGCCTTGGGCATCCGCCCCTTGCCCTGCTGCAGCACATGCGCCAGCTCATGCACCAGCAAGTCCGGGTTCTTGGCGTCGCCCGGTTTCATGAAGTAGATGTCGTTGCCATAGGTGAAGGCCTTGGCTTTCAGCTCTTTGCAGACATCCTTGGCGTTGCCGCCGACGTGCACCTGCACCTTGGCCAGCTTCGCCTTGGAGAAATGCGCCTCCAGCCCCTTGCGCACATCGCCGGGCAGCTTCCGGCCTTTGGTGCCCTCCGGTTCCGTCTTCAGCCGCTTGCGCTTGGCCTTCTTGCCGCCAAGGGCTTCGACTTTTGCCTTCACGTCTTCCGGTTTCAGGGGCATGAGAGATCCTTTTCAACGCTTCAATCAATACAAGGCGCGCCGGGCGCCTGACGGGATGATAGCGCAGAGCAGGGAAAAGGCGAAACGGTGCGGGCGGGACAATGTTCTGCCTTCTTGGGACGTGGCGCGCAGCGGCACGGCCCGCGCCTGACCTTCCCGTCATGCCGGAGGCATGCTTTCAGCATGACGAAGGCGCATTCGCGCCCTCCCAAGGTCAGGTCCGGGCCTTGTGTTGAGCGACAGTAGGACTCAAGGAATACAAACAAAGCAAAAATATGTCGGCAATACAGAAGCTATTCCATGTGTGGGTGCCGACTTGCCTCACCAAGCTACCGCTGCTTTTCCATCAATTTCCCGAAGAAATCGGAGTACATCGTCACCGAGTTGGTTGAAGTCCGACCGGCACGTCTCGAGATTGCTGCCGATATCGAAAAGTTCTTTTCCGCTATAGAAGTAATCTTTTCCATCCCATAGATTTAGTTGGGTTTGAGAGTAAAGGGATGAGGTGACGTACAATCCTGAGTATTCGGTCGTTTTACCGTTCTCGTTTTTTGTGAAGCGCCCGTTTTGGATTTGTCCGTGAACCACCTTGTTCCGCTTCTTGGCGAAATTGGATATTCGTCCAAACATCGACTTATTTCTTCGCTTGAGTTCTTCTGTTAGTGCGAGGGTGCATGGCCGATCAGCGGATCGGGCATTTTGAAATTCGTTCAAACGAAAATCAATGACATTTTGCGTTGCCGACATCTGCTGGCGAGAATTTCCAAGAGAACTGTAAGTCGGCAAGTTGGACACCATGTCGCCGGTGGACAACTGGCTGTGAAGTGCAAATACGCGCGTCATAAGATGTTCCCATTTAGACACGACGTATCCAATCCCAGCGTACAGCTCCACAAAATCTGTGGAGCCGTTGCTATTTGGGAAACCCGGGCGATTGATCTTGCTCACCGCACAAACTTCTTGTGCTTCAGCCGCTTGGGCTCCAGCGCATCCGGACCCAGGCGGCGCTTCTTGTCTTCTTCATAGTCCTCAAAGTTGCCCTCGAACCACTCCACATGGGCGTCGCCCTCAAAGGCCAGGATATGGGTGCAGATCCGGTCGAGGAAGAAACGGTCGTGCGAGATCACCACGGCGCAGCCGGCGAAATCGACCAGAGCGTCTTCCAGCGCCCGCAGGGTTTCCACGTCCAGGTCGTTGGTCGGTTCGTCAAGCAGCAGCACGTTGCCGCCCTCTTTCAGCAGCCGCGCCATGTGCACGCGGTTGCGCTCACCGCCGGACAGCAGGCTCAGCGGTTTCTGCTGATCGCCGCCTTTGAAGTTGAACGAGGAGCAATAGGCGCGGGAATTGACCTGCGCGTCGCCCAGCTCGATGATTTCGGCGCCGCCGGAGATCGCTTCCCAGACGGTTTCATTGTCCTTCAGGTCATCGCGCGACTGGTCGACATAAGACAGCTTCACGGTGTCGCCGTATTCCACGGAGCCGGAATCGGGCTGCTCCTGGCCGGTCAGCATCTTGAACAGGGTCGATTTACCGGCGCCGTTGGGGCCGATCACGCCGACAATGCCGCCCGGCGGCAGCGAGAAGTCGAGGCCCTCGATCAGCTGCTTGTCGCCATAGTGTTTCGCAAGGCCAGTAACCTCGATCACCTTGGAGCCGAGGCGCGGGCCGTTCGGAATGACGATCTGGGCGCGGCCGACCTTTTCGCGTTCGGACTGGCTGGCCATCTCGTTATAGGCGGCAATACGCGCCTTGGACTTCGCCTGGCGGGCTTTCTGGCCCTGCTGCATCCATTCCAGTTCGCGCTCCAGCGTCTTCTGCTTGGCCTTGTCCTCGCGGGCTTCCTGCGCCAGGCGTTTCGCCTTCTGCTCCAGCCAGGCGGAGTAGTTGCCTTCGTAGGGAATGCCGCGGCCGCGGTCGAGTTCCAGGATCCAGCCGGTGATATCATCCAGGAAATAACGGTCGTGGGTGACGCAGAGGATGGTGCCCTTGTAGTCGATCAGGTGCTGCTGCAGCCAGGCGATGGTCTCGGCGTCCAGGTGGTTGGTCGGTTCGTCGAGGAGCAGCATGTCGGGCGCCTCAAGCAGCAGCTTGCACAGCGCGACGCGGCGGCGTTCACCGCCCGACAGATCCTTGATCGGCGCATCATCCGGAGGGCAGCGCAGCGCCTCCATGGAGACGTCGACCTGACTGTCCAGGTCCCACAGGTTCTGGGCGTCGATCTCGTCCTGCAGCTTGGCCATCTCCTCGGCGGTCTCGTCCGAGTAGTTCATCGCCAATTCATTGTAACGGTCCAGAATCGCTTTCTTTTCCGCCACGCCCAGCATGACGTTTTCGCGCACGCTGAGGCTCTCGTCCAGCTGCGGCTCCTGCGGCAGGTAGCCGACCTTGGCGCCCTCAGCGGCCCAGGCCTCGCCGGTGAAATCCTTGTCGAGGCCGGCCATGATCTTCATCAGCGTGGACTTACCGGCGCCGTTGACGCCGACCACACCGATCTTCACGCCGGGCAGAAAGGAGAGGTGGATGTTTTCAAAGCATTTCTTGCCACCCGGGTAGGTCTTGGAGACACCCTGCATGTGGTAGACGTACTGGTAGGAGGCCATGTGCTCGCTCCGTTAAGGGGGAAATTCGCTGGCGGGAGTGATAGCGGATGGGCGGCGGCGGGGCAATGCGGGAAGCAGGCCTGCGCGAGGGGGTGCCAAGCGTGCACCCCCTGTGCACCGGGTGGTGCCGTTTGCGTTATTTCAGAACGGATGCAGCAAGTCCCCCGGGACGTGGCACGCAGCGGCACGGCCCGCGCCTGACCTTCCCCCTGGTGATTTTTGGGCCTTGGGAAGAAGTACCCGAGGTTATGTCATTTTGAATCTCTCTAGATGATAATCAGCCAGATGATTGATGTATGTCGTCAGGTTGCCATGAGCCCTAAGCAAGCGAGCGAAAACGCCCCTGTGATCCACTGACAGTATGGCACCTTGCGCAGTCAACCCAAACGCATTGTTCCATATCTCTTGGTAAAGCGGACGTATTTCGTTTGAGGATATGTTTCCAAGTGAGAAACATTCCTTAAAACTCCGCGGGTCGAAACCTTCATATTTCAGATTTGGGTACTTCTCCGGTAGTAACGCCTTTGCTACTGCCAGCCCTGCAAGTATCAAACTCACTTCGGGTGGCAGTTGTGTTGATTCTTCTGGGGTCAACGCAATGACGGACAGGACGCGATCCACGTCTCTAAGGGAAACTGGGTGGTCTCGAACTAGGGCTTGCAGCATCCATTTAGTTTGGATCGCAAGAGTTTCTCGTTCTTCCGACAGGCCTAATGCAATGCATTGGGCGGAAAAATAATTCTCCCACAGTTCATCTTTGCTGTTTGGTTTTGTCCTGCGTGGAATTGCAAAATACAGGGAAATGAATTTCTGCAGATACGTCTCAGCATCCACTCCGCTCCCATACCGCGCCCGCACCGAATTCTGCAGCTCCGTCAGATTCACCCCCAGCACAAAATGCACGCCGTCCACGTTGAAGAAATGCTTGATGATCTCCAGCAGCGACAGCGCGTAGTCCGGGCGGCAGCGGTCCAGCTCGTCGATGACAATGACCAGCTTGCGCTGGGGATGCCCAGTTTCGTCGGGTTCCGTCAGTTCGGTCAGTGCCAAGCGAAACGCCTCCATCGCGGCAATCCGGGCGTCGTGGGCATTCCAGAATTTCTCGGCTTCATCGTCGCCCGCGTCACTGCTGAGAAAGGCCTTGGCTTCTTCGCTTGCGGATTTGGCGATCTCGTCGCCCATGCCGCTCAGGATTTCGGTGGCGCCGAAGGTAACAGCGGAGAGGCCAATGCGCCCCGCAGCTTTGCTGACTGCCCAGGCTGATTTCTTCAATTTCGATCTGCGGGCAGACGCTCTTGCCTGATCTGTTTCCTGCTTTCCCGCTTCTGGGTCTCGGAACCGTTCGGCAATCTCCCCGGTCAGCGCAATCAGCGGGTCATCCAGAAAATCATGCTGGAACGCATCGAAATAGACGGTCTGGGTGGTGTTTCCCTGCCGTTTCAGATGCTCCCCCACCCAGCATTTCAGAAAGAACGACTTGCCCGACCCCCAGGCGCCGTCCAGCGCGATCACCAGCGGGTCGTCGATGCGTTCGACCAGATCAGACAGTTTGTCTCCGGTCTCTTCCCGGTTCAGCTGGTCGTGCTTGGCAAAACCATCTTTATACAACTCAATCTTCGGCTCCGGCACGGTCAGGCGCATCGTGGTCTCCGCTCTTTGCACTCAATGCGTGCATCGAACGCCGAACCCTAGGGGATGGCAAGGTCCGATCTCTTCCCGTCCCTCGCGTTTTGCAGAGGCAGTCCCCCTCACATCTTCCACTTCTTCTTCACGCTGTCCGGCACCGGGTAGATCAGTTTGCGGTTGTCGAAGTGGTGGCACTTGATGCCTTCGCTGTTGCGCTCCGCCAGGTAGCGCAGGCAGGTGGACAGCGCGCTGATGATCTTGGGATCGGTGCGGGTGGTCACATCCACCGCCTGGCCTGACAAGTGGCGCGAGATGTATTTCCAGTTGGCCTTCTTGAACATGCACGCGATGAAACCCTTCTTGTCCCCCGCTTGCACAAACCCGTCCAGCTCCAGCCGCAGGTCCTCGTTGCTTTTCAGGTAGGAATAGATCCTGCCGCGCTTCAGATGGCTGTTCCAGCCGCCGTACATGGCGCTGGCCTGGCCCTTCTTGTCACGCAGGCCGGAGACCACATGGATGGTTTCGCCGTAGTGGGAGGAGACCTCGTAGAGCACGTCGAGGATCTTCTTCTGCACCCCTTGCGTCTTTCCCGTCAGGCGGCCCGGCTTGCACAGGCCGCCGGTGTCCACGGTTTTGATGACGTTTTCCGCGGCCTTCTTCTGCGCTTCCTTGGCGGCTTTCTCTGCCGCTTGCCTGGCAGCTGTCTGCGGGTCCTCGCCCTTTTTTGCGCCCTTGGCGAAATAACTGTCGTAGAGCGAGGTGGCATAGTCCTCGATCTCCTCCAGCAGCGCGGCCCAGCCGCCCTTGTCCAGCGACTTGGCCTTGGCCTCCTTCATCACCGCGTCCTTGGCGGCCTTCACCGCCTTGGCCTTGGCGTCTTCCTTAGCCTTTTCGTCCTGTTTTTCCTTGGCCTTCTTCTCAGCCTTGGCCTTGCCGGGACCTGCGTTCAGCTTCTTGATGGTGGTCTTGCCAGGGTCGATGCGGCAGTCGGGCTTGAAGCCGCAGATCTCCTGCTGGAACTGGCCGATCATCTTCTCCAGCACCGGCGTCGGGGTGCCGTCGGGTTTGACCTTCTTGATCCCGGACTGGCCGGCAAAGGCATTCAGCAGCTGTTGAACGGTTTTGACGTCTTCGGGCAGGTTCTTGCCCTTGCGCCCGACGGAGGCGGAAAGCTTGGCAGCCATGGTGAACTCGCATATTGGAACCAGCGGGCCGGAAACACTGCCCGCGCAATAAAATTCTACACCCAAAGCGGCGTTTCAGGCAATCTGCGCAGGGTTGTGCAGCACCGGTGCGTGTGGCGATTGATCTCAGCCGGAAACTATGCGCATCAAGGCCTTCATGGTTTGCAAGCTGCCGCATATCCGCCCGGGCATGACCGTCGGGCTCTTGGGGGGATCCTTTGATCCGCCGCACCGCGGCCATGCGGCGATTTCCCATGCGGCGCTGAAACGCTTCGGGCTCGACCACCTGTTCTGGCTGGTGTCGCCCGGCAACCCGCTGAAGACCCGGCAGCCGGCGTCTTTGCAGCGCCGGATCGCTGCGGCAGAGGCGCTGGTGCAGCACCCCCGCATCCACATCAGCGGCATCGAGGCGGACCTTGGCACCCGCTACACCGCCCAGACCCTGCGCCACCTGCGCCGCCGCCATCCGGGCGTGCGGTTCGTCTGGCTGATGGGGGCCGACAACCTCACCCATTTCCACCGTTGGAAGGACTGGCAGCAGATCCTGGATACGGTGCCGGTAGGTGTGCTGGCGCGGCCTGGCGACCGGATTTCGGCCCGGTTTTCCCCGGCAGCGCGGATTTACCGCCATGCGATGCTGAAAGGCAGCGAAAGCCAGCTGCTGGCGCAGGCCGAAAGCCCGGCCTGGTGTTTTGTCAATCTGCCGATGGTGGATGCCAGCTCGACGGAAATCCGCGCCCGCGGCGGCTGGTCAGCGCCGCAGGAGGGCTGAGGCCAGCCCGGCCGACAGCACCACCGCCAGCCCGGCCCAGGTCCAGGCGTCCGGCAGCTGGCTGAACACCGCCCAGCCCAGGCCGACCGCGGCGACCAGCTGGAAATAGACCATCGGCGCCAGCTTCACCGCCTGCACCCGGCCATAGGCAAACAGCAGCAAGAGGTTGCCCATCATCGAGAACGCCGCACTCCCCACCGTCAGCGCCGCGGTGGCGGGGGTGAACTCCGGCAGGCTGGCGAGGCCCAGCGGCAGCATCAGCAGGGCCGGCAGCAGCAGCTGGGTCAGGCTCAGCTCCAGCGGTGTGCCGACATGCGCCAGCCAGCGCGAGCTGGTCAGGAAGCCGCCGTAGAAACAGCCCGCCAGCACCGCCCAGAGCAGATTGACCGAGCCGCCGAACCCCGGCCGCACCACCACCAGCACGCCCAGGAACCCCAGCGCCATCAGCAGGCTGCGCAGGCCAGTTGCCTGCTCGCGCAACAACAGCACCGACAGCACGTAGCTGACCACCGGCCCGATGAAGAAGGCGGCAAAGACATTGGCCAGCGGTTCGGTCTGCAGCGCCAGCTGGATCGAGAAGATGCCGCCGGTCAGCAATCCGGCGCGCAGCCACAGCCGCCAGTCGCCCAGCAGGGAGTACGCCCGGCGCGGCACAAACGGCAGGATCAGCGCGGTGCCGATGGCAAAGCGGGACCAGGCGACAAAGGCGGGCGTGGCCAGCCCGGCGCCGGTCAGCAGCTTCCCGCACAGGTCGCCTGCGGGGATCATTGACATGGCCGCGAACATGAGGAGTACTGCCTGAAACATGGCTGCCAGCGGTAGCAGGACTTGCCAGTGTGAAAAAGCCCGGACCTTGCGGCGCAAAGCTGCGGATCGGGGATTGAAGTAGAGCCGCTCCTGATCCTAAAAATGAACAAGATGACTTCACGCCGGACATTCCTCCTTTCCGGGCTTGCCGCTTTGGCGGGCTCCTCTGCGCTGGCGAATGCGCCGGCGGTTTCGCTGCGGCCTGTTGCCCGCAAGGTGAGTTCCCTGGCGGCGGGCGCAGACGGCCTGAAGGCGCTGATTGAACGCGCGGGGCTGCGCGGCGAGGCGGTCTGCGCGGTGGCGGATGTGAAGACCGGCCAAGTGCTGGAATCCTCCGGCGGCACCCAGGCCCTGCCGCCTGCCAGCGTCGCCAAGGCGCTGACCGCGCTTTACGCGCTGGACGTGCTGGGGGCGGACCACCGGTTCGAGACCCGCATCCTGGCCACCGGCGGTGTTGCGGGCGGCGTGGTGAACGGCGACCTGATCCTGGCGGGCGGCGGCGACCCGCTCTTGAACACCGATCATCTGGCGCTGCTGGCAAAATCGCTGAAGACCGCCGGCGTGCGCGAGGTGCGCGGCAAGTTCCTGATCTGGGACGGCGCGCTGCCCATCGTTAAAACCATCGACCCGGACCAGCCCGATCATGTCGGCTATTCCCCTGCGGTTTCCGGCATCTCGCTGAACTTCAACCGGGTGCATTTCGAGTGGAAGCGCGCCGCCAGCGGCGGCTGGGCGATCACCATGGACGCCCGCACCGAGAAATACCGCCCCGAGGTCGCCACCGCCCGGATGGAGATCCAGTCCCGCGCGGTGCCGGTCTTCACCTATGCGGAAAAAAGCGGTGTGGACCACTGGACCGTCGCCTCCAAGGCGCTGGGCAAGGGCGGCTCCCGCTGGCTGCCGGTGCGCAACCCGGCCGCGTATGCGGGGGACGTGTTCCGCACCATGGCGCGGGCAAACGGCATCAAGCTGCCGAAGCCCAAGGAGACCCGCGCGCTGCCCTCAGCCGCCCTGCTGGCTCAGCACCACAGCCCGCCGCTGGATGTGCTGCTAAAGGCGATGCTGAAATATTCCAACAACCTGATGGCAGAGATGATCGGCATGTCCGCAACCGCGGCCCGCGCCGGCCGCCCGGCCTCGCTCAAGGCGTCAGCAGCGGAGATGAGCCGCTGGGCCGCGGCCAAATACGGCATGTCCGGCAGCCGGCTGGTGGATCACTCCGGCCTTGGCGAAGATTCCCGGATGACACCGGCGGATCTGACCGGCGCGCTGGTGGCAGCCTATAAGGCGGGCCAGCTGAAACCGCTCTTGAAATCTTTCCAGATGCGCGACGCCAAGGGCCGCATCATCAAAGGGCACCCGATCAAGGTCGCTGCCAAGACCGGCACGCTGAACTTCGTCTCCGGTCTCGGCGGCTTCATGACCGCGGCAGATGGCACCGTGCTGGCCTTTGCCATCTTCAGTGCGGACCAGAAGACCCGCGACCGCCTGACCCGGGCGCAGCGCGAGCGCCCCCAGGGCGCCAAGAGCTGGAACCGCCGGGCCAAGCAGCTGCAGCAGCAGCTGATCGAACGCTGGGGCGCGGTTTACGGCAGTTAGGCTCTGACTGGTCTGGGAAAATTTTCACTTTCCGGACGTTTGCGCTGGGCCGGTTTGCAGGCAGACCGGCGTGCGGAAACTGCCTGCCGGGAACGCAAAGGATCAGACCATGACCGAGTATTTCAATGACCACGGCCAGCCCATCGGTGCTGCGCTGCCGGACTGGCAGGGCGCGCGCCTTCCCGGCCACGAGGGTCTGACAGGCCGCTATTGCCGGGTTGAGCCGCTGGACGCCGCGCGCCACACTGCGGATCTGTTTGCCGCCTTCAGTCAGGACCCCAGCGGCGCGATCTGGACCTATATTCCCTGGGGGCCGTTTGGCACCGAAGCCGGGCTGCACGCCTGGATCCAGGGGGCCAGCGGCGTTGATGCGCAGCCTTATTTCGCTATCGTCAACGGCGCCAGCGGCCGGGCCGAAGGGGTGGCCAGCTACATGCGGATCAAGCCCGAACATGGCGTGGTCGAGGTCGGCGGCATCACCTATGCACCTTCCCTGCAGCGCACGCCCGCCGCGACAGAGGCGATGTTCCTGATGATGGCGCGGGTGTTCAACGACCTCGGCTACCGCCGCTATGAGTGGAAATGCGACGCGCTGAACGCGCCCTCCTGCCGGGCGGCAGAGCGGCTGGGCTTCACCTATGAGGGGCTGTTCCGCCAGGCCGTCGTCTATAAGGGCCGCAACCGCGACACCGCCTGGTTTGCGGTGCTGGACAGCGAATGGCCGCGGCTGGAGGCGGCTTATGCCGAATGGCTCGATCCCGGCAATTTCGACGCTGAGGGGCAGCAGAAACAGAGCCTAAGCAGGCTTATCGCGGCCCATCGGCGGTAGCGTCCGCCACCGTGCGCCCGGTTTGCGGGTCATACAATCCGCCGCCCAGATGCGCGTGGCCCCAGCCCATGATCTGCAGCAGCAGGGGCTCCAGGCTGCGGCCCGCCTCCGTCAGCGCATAGCGGTAGCGCACCGGCCGGTCCTGATAGGCTTCGCGCGTCACCAGCCCCAGTGCCATCAGCCGCTTCAGCCGCTCTGACAGCAGGTTGGCAGCGATATGCTCCTCGCTTGCCTGCAGCTCCTGGAACGTATGCTTGCCGTGCCACATCAGGTCGCGCACCACCAAAAGCGTCCACTTGTCCCCCAGCACATCCAGCGTGCGGGCAATCGAACAGCGCGAGCGGAATTGGGTCTGCGGCTGGGTCATGGCGCGGCTCCGGTGAGTTTTCCTGCCCTTTGCATTTAATGGCTTTCAAAATGAAAGTCACCTCTGCATAGTCACTTTAAATTTGAAAGTGAGTCGCACAGCAAGGGAGACCCGCAGCATGAACGCCATCGGAAACACGCCGCTTGTTCAATTGAAGCATCTGACCACCCCGGACATGGCAGAGGTCTGGGTGAAATGGGAAGGCGCCAATCCCACCGGCAGCATGAAGGACCGGATGGCGCTGTCGATGATCAAAGGGGCGGAGCGGCGCGGCGATCTGAAACCCGGCGGCAGGGTGGTGGAATACACCGGCGGCAGCACCGGCAGCTCGCTGGCGATGGTCTGCGCCACCCGCGGCTACCGCGCGCATTTCGTCTCCTCCAACGCGTTCTCGGAGGAGAAGCTGCAGACCATGCGCGCCTATGGCGCCGAGGTGGAGATCATCCACGCCGAGGGCGGCATCCTGACCGCCAGCGTGATCGACCGCACCATTGCGCGGGCCAGGGAACTGGCGGCGGAACCGGGCGTGTTCTGGACCGATCAGGTGAACAACATGGACAACAAACGCGGCTACCACGGTATGGCGCGGGAGATCCTGTCGCAGCTGGACGGGCGGGTGGATGAATTTGTCATGGCCACCGGCGGCGGCGGCTGCATCTCCGGCAATGCAGAGGTGCTGAAGGAGGTGAACCCCGAAACCCGCGTTATTGCCATCGAGCCCTACCACGTGCGCAACCTGTCGGGCGGCGACACCAGCGGCACCCACCAGCTGGAGGGGATCGGCCTCTCCTTCCTGCCCAAGATCCTGCGCCGCGATCTGGTTGACGATGTGGTGCCGGTCCGGGACGAGGACGCCTTTGCCGCAGCCCGTATGCTGGCGCAGCAGGAGGGATTGCTGGGCGGCATCACCTCAGGCGCCAACATCCGGGCGGCGCTGCAGCGGGCGCGGGCGCTGGGGCCGGGCAAGCGGGTGGTCACCGTGGTGATCGACACCGGCCTGCGCTACCTCAAGTCCGCGCTCTACCGTTGACCGGTCTGGCGCAGACGTGAAGCCAGTGGAGCGCGCAGGGGTTTGACATTGCACAACTCAGGCTAGTTTCCTGCCAATGCAGCCGCCAGCAAGGCGGCGCCAGCCAGGGAGAAACCCATGTGTGACCATTGCGTAATGAATGCTGTCAAGGACCGGATGCTGTCGCGCCGGTCGCTGTTCAAGGCCAGTGCCGCAGCCGCCGCCGGAGCCGCCCTTGGGGCGGGCGCCTCTGCCCCCGCTGCCGCCATGGCGCACGGCGGGGTGGTGGACATGACCCATGCCTATGACGCCGATTTCCCGACCTATTTCGGACAGCCCGGGGTGGAGATCACCCAGGCCTTCAATTTCAAGGACAACGGTTTCAACCTGTTCAATCTGACCCTGAACGAGCACACCGGCACCCATATCGACGCGCCGCTGCATTTCTCGGCGGATGGGCAGGCGGTCAATGAGATCCCGGTGCAGAACCTGATCTGCCCGCTCTGTGTGATCGACATCGCCGCCCGCGCCGCGGAAAGCCCGCACGCCCAGGTGACGCCGGACGACATCAAGGCCTGGACCGCCGAACACGGCGACATCCCGGATGGCGCCTGCGTGGCGATGCATTCCGGCTGGGGCGGCAAAACCGGCAGCGACGGCTTCCGCAATGCCGACAGCGAAGGTGTCATGCATTTCCCCGGCTTCCATGTGGAAGCGGCACAGATGCTGCTGGAAACCGGCGCCGTGGCGCTGGCGGTGGACACGCTGTCGCTGGACCACGGGCCCTCCACGGATTTTGCGACGCATTATGCCTGGCTGCCGCAGAACCGCTACGGGATCGAGAACCTGGCCAATCTGGACCAGGTGCCTGCCAGCGGCGCCCGGCTGTTCGTGGGGGCGCCTGCGCACCGCGGCGGCTCCGGCGGGCCGGCCCGCATTCTGGCCCTGGCCTGATGTGATACGGCCGGCGCAGGGGGCTGCGCCGGCCGGGTCCCCGGAGAAAGCTTGCTCAGGTGCCGGATGGCTGCAGCCTGCCTGCCTCGCGGCGCATGATATCCTTGGCCAGTTCGCTGAGGATTTCCATGCTGAAACCGCCGAGCTGCCGGTGGCGGTCCCGCACTGCCTCCCAGATGTCGTCGCGGCGGATATTGTCCAGCAGCTCATGGCCGCTCCAGGTAAGGCCGCGCACATGCCAGTTGCCGTTCGACAGCCGGCTGAACCGGGCCAGCCCGGCGCTTTCCAAGAGGCTCAGATGATAGGACAGCTTGCGCGCCTCGGCGTCGGGCAGGCATTCCTCTGCGGGCAGCATCATCGCTTCGGCAGAAGTGCGCGGCAGGGCGCAGAAAGCCTCCTTCCCGCCCTCGATCTCGAGCAGAAGCCTGCGAATTTCACCGATGTCTCTTTGCCACCTGACCATGAACCGATTCCCGCTGCGCGTCGAACTAGCGCGAAATGGGAGCAGGTCAAATTCTCTGCAAGCCTGCGTTGTGCAACCCCGCCATGCACGGCAGGCAAGGGAAGCTGCGTCAACCGGGGGGTCAGACCATGTGCCGCGCCCGCGCGCCGCGCTCGATCGCGGCGGCGTGCAGACGGTCGATGTTCAGCTCGTAGCGGACCTCTGCCAGGAACTCCAGCTCGGTCTCGCCCAGCACCCCGTCGGCTGCCGCCACATCGCAGGACAGCGCATAGGCCGTCTCGAACAGCCGCTCCGGCAGGTCGCCGCGGATCAGGCCGAACAGGGCTTCCAGCCCGTCCTCCTGCTCAAACAGGTCGAACACGGTGCGGGAAATGCGGGCCACCCGGTCGATGTCATAATCGGCAAACACCGGCAGCATGTTCACCGCCGACTGGATTTTGACCAGCTCGGCGGTGCGGATGTTCTCGTCCGAGGCAGACACCGCCACCATCAGCGCCACCAGGCAGTCCTGCGGGGACATCGGGTGCGGGGTTTGCTCTGTCATGGACGAATTCCTTGTCTGGAAATATTGCGATGCAATCAGGATAGGTATGCCCGCAGCCGGGTTCAACGGCAGACCGCGCGCTGCGGCAATTTTTGCAAGCCCCGGGTCCGCAAATCCCTGTGCCGGAAGGGCTGCCATTATTGACTCATGCTGCACAGGCACAATAGAGGGAAGGGCCGGATGCATGGGGCGTCCGGGATGATCACGCGGCACGCCGATAGCTGACAGAACTGCCGCCGATGGAGAACGCAAATGTCTGATGTGCGCAACGAGGCTCTGAAGAGCAAAGCCTGGCCGTTTGAAGAAGCCCGCCGGGTTCTCAAACGTTATGCCAAGGGCGCGCCGGAGAAGGGCTATGTGCTGTTCGAAACCGGCTATGGCCCGTCGGGCCTGCCGCATATCGGCACCTTCGGCGAGGTTGCCCGCACCACCATGATCAAGAAAGCGTTCGAGGTGATCTCGGACATCCCCACCAAGCTGATCTGCTTCTCCGACGATCTGGACGGCATGCGCAAGGTGCCCGGCAACGTCCCCAACCAGGAGGCGCTGGCAGAACACCTGCAAAAGCCGCTCACTTCGGTGCCGGACCCGTTCGGCACACACGAAAGCTTCGGCCACCACAACAACGCCATGCTGCGCCGGTTCCTCGACACCTTCGGGTTCGAGTATGAGTTCTACTCGGCCACCGAATTCTACGGCACCGGCCAGTTCGACGAGATTCTGAAGCGCGCCGTCGACAAGTACGACGACATCATGGCGATCATGCTGAAGTCCCTGCGTGAGGAGCGCCGCCAGACCTATTCGATCTTCCTGCCGATCCACCCGGACACCGGCCGCGTTCTGTACGTGCCGATGAAGAAGGTCTGCGCCGAGACCTATACCGTCACCTTTGACGACGAGGACGGCAAGGAATGGACCCTGCCGGTCACCGGCGGCAACGTGAAACTGCAGTGGAAGCCGGACTTCGGCGCCCGCTGGGCCGCGCTGGGCGTCGATTTCGAGATGTACGGCAAGGATCATTCGACCAACACGCCGATCTATGACGGCATCTGCCGGGTTCTGGGCCAGCGCGCGCCGGAGCACTTCACCTATGAGCTGTTCCTCGATGCCAACGGCCAGAAGATTTCCAAATCCTCCGGCAACGGCATCTCGATCGACGAATGGCTGACCTACGCCTCGACCGAGAGTCTGGCGTATTTCATGTACCAGAAGCCCAAGACCGCCAAGCGGATGCATTTCGACGTGATCCCCAAGGCGGTGGACGAATACCATCAGCAGCTGCGCGCCTACCACACACAGGACCTGAAGGCGCAGCTGAACAACCCGGTCTGGCACATCCACGGCGGCGACGTTCCGCAGTCGGACATGGTGGTGCCGTTCTCGATGCTGCTGAACCTGGCCTCTGCCTCCAGCGCAGAGGACAAGGAAACCATGTGGGGCTTCATCAACAAATACGCCCCCAACGCCACCCCCGAAACTCATCCGGGCATGGATCAGGCGGCGGGCTTTGCAGTCGCTTACTTCAATGACTTCGTGAAGCCGGCCAAGGAATTCCGCCTGCCCACCGATCAGGAGCGTGCGGCGCTCAGCGATCTGGCGGATGCGCTGAAATCGGCGGACGCCGCCCTGGCCGCGATTGCCAAAAAGAACGAGATCGCCGGCAACACCGACCCGCTGCCCGAGGCGGATTTCGCGGATGAGGAATTCCTGCAATCCGTGGTTTTTGCAATCGGCAAGATCCACGGGTTCGAGCCGCTGCGCGCCTGGTTCTCGGCAATCTACGAGGTGCTACTGGGTGCCTCTCAGGGCCCGCGCTTCGGCGGCTTTATCGCGCTTTACGGCGTCGAGGACACCATTGCGCTGATCGAAAAGGCACTCGCGGGCGAGCTGGCCTGAGCCTGAACAGTCTATTGCAATCGAAGGGCGCGGGTTTCCGCGCCCTTCTTCGTTTCCAGCCTTGCCGCCCGCGGCCCCGCCCTGCGCAACAAAATTACCAGATCGCAAAAAATGTTTGACGCAGCGTCACTCTGTCCTAACATTAAGAAACGGACCGGGAGGGACAGATGCGCAGTGTTCTGTTTGCGGGGGTAAGTGTTTTTCTTCTGACCTTCCCGGCCTTTGCCCAGAGAGAGCCGGTCACAGCTGTGATCGGCTCTCAGTTTGAGGCCTTCCTGAACAATGATGCTGAGACGGCGTTCACCTATGCCTCTCCGGATATCCGGCGGATCTTCGGCACGCCTGAGCGGTTTGGCGAAATGGTGCAGCAGGGCTATCCGATGGTCTGGCGCCCGGCAGAGGTGCGCTACCTGGACCTGCGCGAAGTGGCGGGCAGCCTGTGGCAACGGGTCATGATCACCGATCAAAGCGGCGCCGTGCACCTGTTGGATTACCAAATGGTTAATCTGGAAAACGGCTGGAAAATCAATGCGGTGCACCTTTTGAAAGGGCAGGCCGGCAGCGTCTGAGCCCAGGGCAGCGTACGCACCGCTGGGCGGAATTTAACACCCTTTCTGTACTTCCTTTTTCCCGAACGCGAGATGCGCAGCAGGAAAGGAAGCTTCCATGAACAAGGCAATCACCGACGGTCTGCAGCTGATGCCCCCCGCCTTTGCGGAGGGTCTGGGCGTCTGGTCCAGCGGCGACGGCACACCGGGGTCTGACACCTATGACGGCGCCGCCAATGCGATCTTTGTGGCGGCGGATGGCGATTTCGGCGGCTGCCTGGAGATGCAGAAGATCGAGAACACCCAGAAACTGCGATTCATGGGCCAAACGCCGCTGGAGCCGGGCTGCTACCTGCAGGTCAAGGTCCGCATCAAGGCCATGAGCGGCGCGCTGCCGTCGGTCCGGGTTGCGGGCTGGGCGGCGGCGGCAGGCGGCGGCCACATCAGCGGCGTCACCGAATTTGCGCCGCAGGTTGCGCTCAGCACCTATGGCCAGGTGGTGGAGGTGACCGGCATCGTCGGCAGCGGCAGCCGCGGCGGCGTGGACATGCCCTGGGGCCGCGATGCGGCCTATGGCCATCTCGGCCTCGACCTCACCGGCGCCAACGGCGGCGTGGTGCGGATTGATGACATCGAGATCACCGACATCACCAGCGCCTTCCTGCGCGACATGCTGAACGTGGTGGACGTCACCGACTATGGCGCGGTGGGCAACGGCAGTTTCGACTGCACCGCCGCATTCGAGGCCGCCGACGCCGCTGCAGACGGCCGCCGCATCCTGGTGCCGGCCGGGGAGTTCTATCTGGCCAGCACCGTGTCACTGAACCACGAGGCGGTGTTTGAAGGCACGGTCGAGATGCCGGACAGCGCCATGCTGCTGCTGACCCGGAACTTCGATTTTCCCTCCTACGCCGCAGCCTTCGGGGACGAGGGGTTGGGGTTCCGGAAGGCGTTCCAGGCACTCTTGAACAACTCCGACCATGAATCGCTGGACCTGATGGGCCGCAAGATCACCGTCAGCGCCCCCATCGGCATGGCGGCGGCGGTGCCCAACAAGACCTCCTATGCCACCCGCCGCATCATCCGCAACGGCCAGATCGAAGCCGCGGACAGCGCCGCCTGGGACACGCAGGTGGTAACGTCGCAGGCGACCTACAGCGCTGCGGATGCCAAGAAGCTGACCAATGTCACCAATATCGCCAACATCGCCGTTGGCTCCCTGGTCGAAGGCGCGGGCGTCGGGCGCGAGGTTTATGTCAGATCCAAGAACACCGGTGCCGGCGAGCTGACCCTCAGCGGCGCGCTCTATGATGCAGAGGGCACCCAGAACTTCACCTTCCGCGACTTCAAATACCTGTTGGATTTCAGCGGCTTCGGCTCGCTCAGCAAATTCGGGCTGCAGGACATTGAGTTCCAGTGCAACGGCCGCTGCAGCGCCGTGCGGCTGGCGCCCTCCGGGTCGGTGAACACCTTTGACAGCTGCTTTTTCTCCCGCCCGCTGGACCGCGGCATCACCTCCACAGGCACCGGCTGCCAGGGGGTTCTGATCGACAATTGCCAGTTCCTGTCGAATGAAGACGCGCTGGATGTGCCCAACCGCGTCAGTATCGGCCTCAACGTCAATGCCAATGACTCCAAGCTGCGCAGCAACCGCGCCACGCGGTTCCGGCACTTCGCAGTGCTGGGCGGCAGTTACAACACCGTGGCCGGCAACCACTTCTTTCAGGGCGACGCGGTGCCCAACGGGGTGCGCACAGCCGGGCTGGTGCTGACCGCCAACAACTGCACCTCCACTGTGTCGGACAACTACATCGACAATTGCTTCATCGAATGGACCAACGAGCGCGACACCACGCCGGACTTCAACGGCGGGTTTTCCTTCAGCGCCTTGTCCGTCACCGCCAATGTGTTCCTGTCCGGCGATGTGGCACCCTGGTTCAGCTACTTCGTCATCAAACCCTACGGCAGCGGCAACTTCCTGAACGGGGTCTCTGTCACCGGCAACAAGTTCCGCTCCCTCAATGGCACCATCGACCGCGCGGAACGGGTTGATACCAGCTTTGCCAATCTGGACTTCAGCCGCTCCAAACACGTCGATTTCAGCGGCAACATGTACCACAACGTTCTGATCCAGTCGGCCAACCCGCTGCGGCGGGTGCATAATCAGGCCTCGGCCGCCTCCACCTGGACGGTTGCCGGCGGCGGCGAGCTGCCGTTTGAGGGCCATGCGCGGTTTGTCGACAGCGTGGTGCCGCTTGGCGCTTTGCAGACCAGCGGCAACAGCACCCGCTACATCACCTCCTATGCAGAGGTCTCGCAGGGGGCGAACAACGACAATGTGAACCTGCGCTGGCCGGAAGCGGTCAAGGGGCAGGTGCAAGTGCTGCTGCGGATGGACAGCGGGTCCTGACGCGGTGGCCCTAACCGCCTGGCAGCAGATCAGCGGCGGCAAGGCGGAACGCCTTGCCGAAGCCGCCGTTCAGATGCGCTGCCGTGACGGTAAAGCGGACAAAGCTGAAATCGGCAAACTGCAGATACAGTTTGGCCTTCGGCTGATGCGCCAGATAGGCCGCGGCAACAGCATCATGCTCCGGGCCGCCACGCGGCACAAAGGCCGCCTCTGCCAGCAGGCTGAGCCGCGGGTGGGTCAGCGCATCGCCCTTGGCGCCCGGCTCCCCCACCATCAGGGAACAGGCCGGGTGCTGCCGAAGCGCCCCTGTGTGCTGCGCCAGATCGGAGATCAGACTGATCGGATGCCCTTGGGGATCCAGGCCAAAGGCCACCCGCGTCACCAGCGGCTGGCCGCCCTCCAGCAGCACGCCAAGCGCGGCAAACCGGGCCCTGGT
This sequence comes from Leisingera sp. S132, assembly GCF_025144465.1. Classification (NCBI taxonomy): domain Bacteria; kingdom Pseudomonadati; phylum Pseudomonadota; class Alphaproteobacteria; order Rhodobacterales; family Roseobacteraceae; genus Leisingera; species Leisingera sp. S132. The sequence goes on along the minus strand of NZ_CP083553.1, from coordinate 3,359,055 downwards.
CATCAGGCCGCGGGCCATCCCGCGGGCTTGGTCATCGGTGGGGCGGATCACATCGGTCATGGCGCGCTATCTGTTTGCGGAAAGGGTTCAGAATTTCTGCCACAGCCCCAGCTTCAGGCCAAGGCTGCCCTCTCCCGCGCTGCGGTGCTCTACCCCGACGACCAGCTCGCGCCCGGTGCGCAAGGGATAGCGCAGCGACGGCGTCAGCGTGTAGGAGAACACCCCGCCATCCGGCTTGGAGGTCTCGATCTGCAGCATCGGGGCGGGTTTGCCGGGGCGGTTCAGGCCCAGGGTGGCGTCCAGTTTCCAGACCGCCGCCAGCCCGCTATTGCGCAGCTCATAGGCCGCATCGATGGCCAGCCAGCCGCTGATGGTGCCGGTGTCGAAGCCGCGGCCATAGGACAGGGTGGCCTTCTGCATCATCATCCAAAAACCGCGGTCGTGATTGCCGCCAAAGGCGGCCTCTGCCGCCAGCCGGTAGCGCGCGCCCTCATAAAGCGGCATCCGGGCAAAGATCAGCGCATGGCCGGACAGATCGCCGGTCTGGTTCAGGTCCACCCCCAGCGTCAGCTTGGGCGTGATGCCATAGGCGCCGTAATAGCTCAGCTCGTGCTGTTCACCGCTGGCGGTCTGCCGGTAGCTGGCGCTGGCTGCAGCAAAGCCTTGGCCCGGCGCCTCAAGCCAAGCGCCGCCATCCGCCGGCGGGGCCAGCAGCACGGCAAGACAGGCGGCATAGGCAGGTCTCATCCCGAAACCTCGTTGCGAGTGCTGCAAGGGTTCGGCCTTATGGTTAAGGTTGTGTTAACTGCCTTTCAGGCCACCGGGAGGGGTGCCGTAAAAAATGTCGTGCGCTTGATGCGCGAACGGGCGTAGGCTGGGATCACGTCAACGGAGGAGCCAATGCCGAAAATAGCAAAAACCGCGGACATCCAGACCGTTATCACCACATTCGAGATGACGCCGGGCACTTGCCAGGACCTGCTGGAGGCGCTTGAAAATGCCTATGCGGAGTTCATCTCCAAGCAGCCGGGCTTCATTGCGGCAGGGCTGCATGTGAATGATGCGCAGACCCGGATCGCCAACTACTCGCAATGGCGCCGCCGCGAGGATTTCATGGCGATGCTGCGCAGCCCGGAGATGCGCGAGCGCAACCGCAAGATCAACGAGCTGTGCCGCAGCTTCGAGCCGGTGATGTATGACGTCGCAGAGGTGTTCGGGGCCTGAGGGCGCGCTCAGGGCAGCTGGGGCCGCAGCTGCCTTGCGGTTTTGGTGACGCGCATGATCCACGTCAAACCGCCTGCCGGCTGCGCAGTGCAGACTTGCAGCGAAAGGAGAAATGCCATGTATCACAATATTCTGGTTCCGGTCTCATTTGACCCCGAACGCGACACCACCGGGCCGCTCAAGGTGGCGCGGCTGCTGTCGGCCCCCAACGCCAAGGTGACGCTGCTGCATGTGATCGAAGAAGTGCCGGCCTATGCGATTTCCTATATCCCGGCGGATTTCATGGAGGGCACCCGCACGGCGCTGCAGGCAGAGCTGGACGGGCTGGCCAAGACGCTGCCCAATGCCGAAGGCGTGCTGGTGGAAGGCCATTCCGGCCGCACCATCCTGGACTGGGCAGAGCAGAACGGCCCGGATCTGATCATCCTCGCCTCGCACCGGCCGTCGATGCAGGACCTGATCTGGGGGTCGACCTCAGGCCACGTGGTGCGCCACGCGGCCTGCGCCGTGCATGTGGTGCGCTGAGGCGCGGGCCGGCCCTCAGGCCGGGACCGCCGCTTTCAGCAGGCTCCAGGCCAGCCGGATCATGCCGCCGGGCAGCAGAGCAGAGCGCAAGAGAACCTTGTTCGAATTCACCGCTTCTGCGATGCGGGCATAATGGACCTGCTTGTTCGCCGGTGAGCGCAGCAGGATGGTTTCGGCCTTCTTCATTGCCGCTTCGGTCTGCCGCTTGATCTGAGGCACCGCCTCCCGCTTCACCGGGCGGTACAGGTTGAGCCCCTTGCGCTTGACCGGCTGGGCAGGATCCAGGTTCTGCTTGACGGCCCGGGTCAGCGTTTCTTCCACCAGAACCAGCGCCCTGTGTGCCTCGGCATAGGCCTGGTTGCCGTCCAGCTTCTGCGCCGCCAGCTTGTAGGTATGGCGGTAGCAGTCGTATTTGTAAGCCCAGGGCAGGGTGCCGCAGCGCTCAAACCCGCGGGTCAGGGTGGTCACAACCGCCTTGGTGGTCTTGGAACTGAGACCGCTGCGCTGGCCGCCGCCGGAATCCATGCCGTCCCGGCTGCCGCCGCCGCCATCGCCCCCGGCAAGGGCCGTGGCGCAGGAAAAGATCAGGGCCAGAAGCCCGGCGAGGATGGTCTTGCTGCTCATGTAAGCCTCCGTGATTTGGTCCCAGCTTACCATGCGTCAGCTTTCTGGAAACGGGCGGAAAGCTGCAAATTGCGGGATTTTGCACTGGTTTTGCCTTGCAGGAGGCCAAAGCGGTGCCCACGTGAAAGGCTGGAGTTGCAGAAGGAGACGCGCATGCAGTGCCCGATTGACGGAACCGAACTTGTGATGTCCGACCGCGCCGGGGTCGAGATCGACTATTGCCCGCGCTGCCGCGGCGTGTGGCTGGACCGGGGCGAATTGGACAAGATCATCGAACGTTCCGCCCAGCCGGTGCAGCCCGCGCCGCAGCCGCAGCGCTATGACGACCGCAGCCGGGAGCACGGCCGGGAAGATGGCCGGAAATACGAAAAGAAGTACGAAAAGAAGTCCTTCAAGAAGAAATCGAAGAACTTCCTGGAAGATCTGTTCGACTTCTGAATGCCGCCAGCCGGGCCGCCCCGGCATCACGGGGGCGGCTGGCCGCGGGTATCAGTGCATGGTGCAGAAGGAGCCGTGTTTGGCGTCCTTCATCAGGGTGTCGAAATCGGACCCTTTCATTTCCACCAGCGTCTTGTGGTCGCCGGCCTCGAACCAGACTTTGTCGAGCCCGGTGAGGCTGTCGTCGATCACCGTCGGCACCATATAGGCCGCGCCGACGCAAGGCGCCGCGCCGGGGTCGCAGTCATCAAAGACCTGATCCAGTTCAATTTCCGGCGCGAGGCCAAGGCGGCGGTCGACCATCGACTGCAGCTTGTGCAGATCGACCTTCTGGTCAGAGGGGATCACCGCCAGAAACGGGCCTTCCTCCATGTGGATCAGGACCGATTTGGCCAGATGGCCGCCCGGCACATGGGCGGCTTCGGCGCATTCGGACGCGGTGGCGGTATAGGGGTGGCGGACGGTGGCAAAGGGCAATCCCTGTGCCTCCAGATGATGTTTCAGGCGTGAGGCAATCATCGAAGGGTCCTCCTGTCTGGGGCGGGACCCCGGCAGCGCGTGGCGCAGGTCCTGGCCGCCGCGGGAGCGTTCCGGCTCACTGATCTGGCGGCGGCATCAGCCCTGGGCGCAGCAAGCGGCAGGCCGGGGCGCGCGCAGGTTTATGGTGCCTGACAGTCTGCGCCCGAAGGGGTGAGTCGGGCAAGGGGGCGGGGCGGCGGGCCTGCAACCCGCGGAAATATCCTGGGAACCCATTGCGCCCCTGGGCCGTTATCCCTGCGACGCACCGCTGTGGTGCCAGGTAATCGAGAGGGAAAACCCATGAAGACAGGATCTGCCGTTGCCATTGGAGTGGCCGCCGTTATTGCCGCCGCCGCCGCGTTCTACATGATCGACGTCGACCAGACCGAAGAGGCCCGCCTGCCGGATGTGGAGGTGAGCGTCGAGGGCGGCCAGCTGCCCGAGTTCGATGCCGAGGTCGGGTCGGTCGAGCTGACGGAGGAAACCGCCACCGTGAAGGTGCCGGATGTCGACGTGGAGATGAAAGACGCCGAGATCACCGTGCCCGGCATCGAAGTGACCCCGCCGGAAGATACCGGCACCGAGACCGCCGCCGACAACTGATTTGGAATACGTGGTGAAGAGTGGTCCCCCTCCGGAATTTCCGGAGGGGTTTTTTGTGGCTTGGGGCGGGGGAGCGGTGGCTGGGTGAGGGGTGTAAATGAAAGGGGGTTTCGCTGCGAAACCTTGTTTATTTATAAGTGATTAACCTTTTGCGGAGCTGTTTTTTAGGTGGCGTCGTGCGAGTTAGGGAGCTGGTTCGTGTTAAACTGAATGTTTGCAGTACGGGGTAAAGTGTGCTGTGTATCTTGCCATTCATCGCAGGTTAACCGTAAAGAAAGTCGCAGGTGTTATACTGGTCACAATCCTGCCGTGATTTGGTGTGACTCTAGGAAATGTGTGACACACCCAATGTACATGGTTACAATACTCAATGCGTCTTCTGTTGAATGGTAAGACGCTTAGGAGGGCATATGACAAACTTGTCTACATCTCCGCGGCTGCTTGAGAAGCTCGCAGCCGCAGCTAAGCGGGGTCTCTCGGAAGAAGAAGTGCGAGCGCAGAGAATCTCGTTCATAATGAGTGGAGTGGACGAAGACAGCACGATTACACGAGACCAAATCGAAAAAGTCGTCAAAAAACTGGAAGGGTTGTCTGTTAATTGATCCTGATAGATTTGACAGGCGGGGAAAATCACCCCGCCTACCAGAAATTTGCGATTGAAAATGGTTCGAGGCAGTACGATTTTCTTAGGTCGGCAGTCGAAGGTGCCTTAGCCGTAAATCGACCTTTTTTGTCCCAAACTGTTTTAAAGGCGTTGAATTTTCACGCGATTGCGTGCTTGCACACATCAGCTGGCGAATTCCGCCCTTGCCCCGTGACAGTTGGTGAATACCATCCACCGGCTGAGTTTCAAGTGCCTGGTTTGATGGACGATTTTGTCAATCAAGTAAATCGGCATTGGGTGGAACAAGATGCGCTAGTATTAGCAGCCTTCGTTTTATGGCGATTGAACTACATCCATCCGTTCATTAACGGCAACGGTCGAACTGCCAGGGCTGCTTGCCTTTTTGTGCTTTGCGTGAAACTCGGAGGATGGTTGCCAGGAACACCGATCTTGCCTGAGTTAATTCGGCAGAATAGAGGTGAGTACGTGGAGATCATGAAAGCCGTAGATGCCAGTGCGGAAAAAGGTGCACTTGACTTAGGGGCTCTACATGATTTCCTCGCGCGTTTGCTTGAACAACAACTCGCGTCTGCGAACAGTAGCGATGAAGCTACGGAAGATGGGCCTAACGACGACGGCAAATAATCCTGCGTTTGTGTTGTAAGTGCATTGGCTCAAAGCTATCGAATTCCGTGGTGACCACCCTACGAATACTTCTTCTGCGACTTGCCCCGGCACGCCCTTGTCCCGGCCTTCCCAGCCGTTGACCGCCCCCGCGATTTGACGGCCGCCTCGGACGCCGCCTCCACCGCCGATTGCCGGGCCAGCGGGTCGTCGGAGATGGCGAGGTCGACCGCCTCCAGCCGTTTGATCTCGTCGCGCAGGCGGGCGGTTTCTTCGAACTCCAGGTTCTCCGCCGCGTGGCAACTCGCTACGACAAAACCAGGGAAAGCTTCCTGGGCTTCATCGACATTACATCCATCCGGCTCTGGCTCAGACATTTGTCAACATGACCTAGCGTTGCAGTAACCACTTCCGGATCTGAAAAACGTTGCCGTTGGCTTGTGTCTTGCCAATTGGAAAGCCATGGCAGCATCGTGCGGTGACAGCACAAAAATGATTGTGTCCGTCACCGCTCGTCTTTTGCCGGTGAACAATGCCGAACACCTGAAATCAATGGGGCCGGACCTAAAGTGACGCCGCCGCGCGGCTGGCCTGATCATAATGCCCGGACAGTGCACGCAGGCTGCGGGCCAGCTCGCGCAGGTCCTGTCCTGGCAATTCGCCTGCGTCCAATCCATCCAGCAGGCAATGGCGGCGGATGTCGCGGTAGGCGGCGCAGAGGTCCGCGCCCACTGCCGAGGTGCGATAGAAAACCTCCTTGCCGCGTTTCTCTGAGTCCAGCAGCCCGGCCTTCAGCAGTTTGCGCAGCCCGTAGTTCACCGTGTGGCTGTCCTCGATGTTCAAAAGGAAGCAGATGTCGGACAAGCGCTTGTCCTTGCTGCGGTGATTGACGTTGTGCAGGATCAGGATTTCCAGCGGGCTGAGGTCGGGCTGGCCGGCCGCGGACATGCAGCGGGCGGTCCAGCGCGAAAATGCATTGAAGGCGACGATCAGCCCGTATTCCAGTTCCGACAGTTCCCATCCGTCGCCCTCTGCCAGATGGCGGGAGGAGACGATTCGGCGGCCGTCCGGTTGGTTCTCAGCCATCTTTAGCTCCTTCATTATTGATAAAACCCCGGTGTTTTACCTGCTTGAAGCTATAAAAATGCAAAGTATCAGCAAGATCAAGCGAGCAGGAACCCACTTTGGCATAACGTTGACAAATTGTCAGCGTTATGAGTATAAATAGACAACAAACCGCATTGGGAGGAAAAAATGCAGATCACACGTATTCTGGGCAGCGCCGCCGTTCTTGTTGCCGGGCTGTCGGTTTCAGTCCAGGCAGCGACCTGGGACATGCCGACGCCTTATCCGGACGCCACGTTCCACACCAAGAACATCGCTGAATTTGCCAGCGACGTGGCCGAGGCCACCGGTGGCGGGCTGGAAATCAAGGTCCATTCGGCCGGCTCCCTGTTCAAGCACCCGGAAATCAGCAAAGCGGTGCGCAGCGGCCAGGTGCCTGCGGGCGAGTTCTTCCTGTCGCTCTTGGCCAATGACAACCCGGCGTTTGGCGCCGACTCGCAGCCGTTTCTGGCGACCAGCTACGCCGAGGCCGAACGGCTATGGGCGGCGCAGAAGGATGTGATCGACGGGCTGCTGGACGAACAGGGGCTGATGGCGCTCTATGCTGTGCCGTGGCCGCCGCAGGGGCTGTACACCACCAAGGAAATCAACAGTGTCGAGGATCTGGCGGGGCTGAAGTTCCGCACCTATAACGCGACGCTGGAGCAGTTCGCCAACCTGGCGGGTGCCGCGCCGACCCAAGTTGAGGTTCCGGACATTCCGCAGGCCTTCAGCACCAGCCGGGTCGAGGCGATGATCACCTCGCCCTCTACCGGCGTGAATTCCAAGGCCTGGGACTTCCTGACCCATTACACCGATATCCAGGCCTGGATCCCGAAGAACATCGTGGTGGTGAACAAGCGGGCGTTCCGCCGTCTGGACGAGGCGACCCAGACCGCGATCCTGCAAGCCGCGGCAGAGGCAGAGGCGCGCGGCTGGGAGATGAGCCGGGCCGAGACCAGCAGCCAGATCGAGGTGCTGAAGGAAAACGGCATCACCGTTGTTGAGCCGTCGGAGCAGCTGATGGAAGGCCTGCGCGCGATTGGCGCCGAGATGCTGGAGAATTGGAAGGGCGAGGCCGGGGAGGCCGGTGCCACCCTGCTGAACGCCTACCAGCAGTAACTGCAACATGACCGGACGCCTGGGGCGGCGTCCGGTCTCCTGGGGAGGAGGGGCAGCCATGCGGCCTGTGCTTGATTTCATCTACCGTGCGGCCGGGGGCCTGGCAGCACTGTTTATCGTGGCCATCGTGGCGCTGGTTTTTGCGCAGGTGTGCCTGAACCTCGCCGACAAGATCGCGGTGGCGCTGACCGGAACCGGGGTGGGCCTGACGATCCCGTCTTATGCGGATTTCACCGGCTTTTTCCTGGCCGCCTCGACCTTTCTGGCGCTGGCCTATGCGCTGCGCGCAGGCGGCCATATCCGGGTGACGCTGGTGACCAACCGCTTGCCCCCCGCCGCCCACCGCGCGGCGGAGCTGGGGGTGATCCTGCTGGCGCTGGCGATGAGCGGCTTTGCCACCTGGTACATGGGGCTGCTGCTGCTGGAATCGCTGGAGTTCGGCGACCGCAGCGCGGGCATGGTGTCGGTGCCACTGTGGCTGCCGCAGGCGCCGGTGGCGCTTGGCCTTGCGATCCTCACCCTGGCGCTGGCGGACGAGCTGATCTCCGTGCTGCGCGGCGCGCTGCCCTCCTGGGAGGGCAAGTGCGAAAATCTTCTGAGCGAATAGGGGATCACCATGTCGGTTGCCGCGCTTTCCATCATTCTTCTGGTCCTTCTGTTTCTGTTCCTGGGCGCTGGCCTGTGGGTGGCCTTTGCCCTGCTGGGCGTGGGCATCGCCGCGATGGCGCTGTTCACCGAGGCGCCGCTGGGGCTGGTGATGGCCACCACCATGTGGGGCCACAGCAACTCCTGGGCCTTGGCGGCGCTGCCGCTGTTCATCTGGATGGGCGAGATCCTGTTCCGCTCGCGCCTGTCGGAGGACATGTTCACCGGGCTGTCGCCCTGGATGAACCGGCTGCCGGGGCAGCTGTTGCATGTGAACGTCTTTGCCTGCGGGATCTTTGCTGCGGTGTCAGGGTCGTCTGCCGCCACGGCGGCCACCATCGGCAAGCTGTCGATCCCCGAACTGTCGCGCCGCGGCTATCCTGAAAAGCTGGTGATCGGCACGCTGGCGGGCTCTGCCACGCTGGGGCTGCTGATCCCGCCGTCGATCATCCTGATCGTCTATGGCGTGGCGACCGAGCAATCCATCGCCCGGCTGTTTGTCGCGGGGGTGCTGCCGGGCGTGCTGCTGGTCGGGCTGTTCGTGGGTTATGTGGTGGTCTGGGCGCTGCTGAACCGCAGCCAGCTGCCGGCCGAGGACATTGCCGCCACCTTCCGCGAAAAGCTGAAGCGCGCCCGCAGGCTGGTGCCGGTGGTGCTGCTGATCGGCGGGGTGATCGGCTCGATCTATACGGGCATCGCTTCGCCCACCGATGCAGCGGCCGTGGGGGTGGTGCTGGCGCTGCTGTTGTCGTGGCAGTCCGGCTCGCTGACGCGGCAGAGCTTTACCGAAGGGCTGATGGGGGCGACCATCACCTCCTGCATGATCGCCTTTATCCTGGCGGGGGCGTCGTTCCTGACGGTGGCGATGGGCTTCACCGGCATTCCGCGCATCCTGGCGGAGTGGATCGGTTCGCTGAACCTGTCCACCTTCACGCTGCTGGCGGCGCTGACCATCTTCTTTGTGATCATGGGCTGCTTCCTCGACGGGATTTCGGTGGTGGTTCTGACCGCGTCGGTGATCATGCCGATGGTGCTGGAGGCGGGCATTGATCCGCTGTGGTTCGGCATCTTCCTGGTGATCGTGGTGGAGATGTCGCAGATCACCCCGCCGGTTGGCTTCAACCTGTTTGTTCTGCAGTCGCTGACCGGGCGGGACATACTGACCGTGGCCAAGGCGGCGCTTCCGTTCTTCTTCCTGATGATCGTGGCGCTGGTGCTGATCGTGCTGTTCCCGTCCATCGTGACCTACCTGCCGGAGCAGATGTGATGGCTGAGGTGAGCGCAGCACCGCCCGTCCCTGAGATCCGCACGGTTGGGGTGGACGGTATGCTGATAAGCTTTGGCAGCCGCCTGAGCGAGCCGGCCAACCGCGCTGCCCTGGCGTTCCGCGCCGCCCTGGCGCGGGAAAGCTGGGACGGGGTGGAGGAGGTCTCAACCTCGCTGGTGTCGGCTTATGTGCGGTTTGATTTGCGGCATCTGGACCATGCGGCGCTGCGGGCGCGGCTGGAGGGGCTGCTGGCGCAACGCGACTGGTATGCCGCCGCGCTGCCCGGCCAGCGCCGCCTGTGGCGCATTCCGGCGGTGTTCGGCACCGAGCTGGCGCCGCAGTTGCCGCAGGCGGCAGCGGCTGCGGGCATGAGCGAGGCGGAGGCGGTGGCCTCCTTGTCGGCGGCGCGGGTGCGGGTGCAGACCATCGGTTTTGCCCCCGGCCAGCCCTATCTGGGCGAGCTGCCGGAGGCCTGGGACATTCCGCGCCAGACCCAGCTGACCACCCGCATTCCCGAAGGCGCGCTGGCGGTGGCGATCCGGCAGCTGGTGCTGTTCTCGGTTGCCGCGCCCACCGGCTGGATGCATGCGGGCCAGACCGCGGTGCGGCTGTTCCGCCCGGATGCGGAGGAGCCGTTCCGGCTGCGCCCTGGCGACGAGGTGCAATTTACCCCGGTGACGCCGGAAGAGCTGCAAGGCTTGCGGCGCGATCCGCTGGGCGGCGCCAAGGCGGAGGCGCTGATATGACCAGTACATTGACGGTCTTGCGCGCCGGGCCGGGGGTGAGTGTTCAGGACGGCGGCCGCCCGGGCTGGCTGGAATACGGGGTGTCGCGCGGCGGCGCGGCTGACCGGCTGGCGCTGGCCGAGGGCGCGGCGCTCTTGAGCCAGGATGCGGATCTGGCGGCGGTTGAGATGGCCGGCATGGGCGGCGAGTTCCAGGCCGGCAGCGATCTGCGCATCGCCCTGACCGGCGCGCCGATGCGGGCGAGCATCGACGGCGCAGCGGTGGCCTGGAACGCCAGCCACATGCTGCCCGCGGGTGCGCGGCTGGCCATCGGCGCGGCCCGCAGCGGCGTCTATGGCTACCTGCACGTGGGCGGCGGTATTCAGACGCAGGAACTTCTGGGCGCGCGTTCGGCGCATCTTGCGGCGGGCATTGGCTCGCCGCTGGCCGAAGGCGACGAGCTGCATACAGGCCCGGACAGCGGCCGCACCACCGGGCTGGGGCTGGCAGCGGATGACCGGTTTGAAGGCGGCACCGTGCGGGTGGTGGCGAGCCTGCAGACAGCATTGTTCCCGCAAGCCGAGCTAGAGCGGTTCGAAGGCACGGCCTTCCGCCGCGGGGCGCGCGGCAACCGTATGGGTGTGCCGGTGAAGAGCGATGGCGGCGGTTTCCGCCCCGACGGCGCACGCACGGTTGTGTCTGAGGTGATCGTGCCCGGCGACATCCAGGTGACCGGCGATGGCACGCCCTATGTGCTGCTGTCGGAATGCCAGACAACCGGCGGCTATCCGCGGATCGGCACGGTTGTGCCGTGCGATCTGCCCTTGCTGGCGCAGGCGGCGGCGGGGGCGGAGCTGCACTTCCGTTTCATCCCGCTGGAGGAGGCTGTAGAGCTGGAACGGGTTGAGGCGGAGCGGCGCGAGGGCCTGCGCAGCCAGTGCTATCCTTTGATCAGGGATCCGCACACCATGACGAACCTGCTGTCCTATCAGCTGATCAGCGGCGCGATTGCCGGTGAAGAAGACGTCTTGTGAGGATGTGAGATGACCCGGACTGTCGATCTGAATGCCGACATGGGCGAAAGCTTTGGCGCCTGGTCCCTGGGCGATGATGCGGGGCTGCTGGATATCGTGACCTCGGCTAATATCGCCTGCGGCTTTCACGCGGGCGACCCGGATGTGATGGCGGCGACGATCAAACACGCGGTGGCCAAGGGCACCGGCATCGGCGCCCATCCGGGATTTCCTGACCTTCAGGGCTTTGGCCGCCGCCGGATGTCGGTGCCGAATGAGACCTTGGGCAACATGGTGCGCTACCAGCTGGGCGCAGCGCAGGCGATGGCGCGGGCTGCGGGCGGCGCGGTGCGGCATCTGAAATTGCACGGGGCACTCGCGAATATGGCCTCCGCGGATGTGGAGATGGCACGTGCCTGTTATCAGGCGGCCCTGTCAGTCGACCCGGAGATCATCGTAATGGCGCTGGCGGAAACCGCCCAGCAGCAGGCCGCGCAGGAACTGGGTTGCAACTCTGCGTGCGAGATCTTTGCTGACCGTGCCTATAACGACGATGCAACTTTGGTCGACCGCAGGCTGCCTGGCGCAGTAATTCATGATCCGGCCGAAGCCGCGGGGCGGATGGCAGCTATGGTTCAGGAAAAGGCCATCATCACCGCCAGCGGCAAGCGTATCCCGGCACGGATCGACACCATATGCCTTCATGGGGACACTCCGGCTGCCCTTGCAATTGCAGCGGCCGTTCGCAACGCGCTGCTGGGAAGCGGAGTAAGCCTCGCCAAGGCCGATGGTGCGGTTCTTTGAGCTTCCTTCCGGATAGTGCCTTCCGCTGTCCGCCAGGGGTAGTGCCGGCTGACTGGGGCAATAATTCATGGGGCTCTTGCAAGCCAGTGAATGGCCCCGGTCGCTGACCCGGTTTTGGTTTCGCCGGTAAAGCCGCCTGTTGGGCAGTGCATGCGCAGGCCTCCTCAGGAAAACGGCGGTATGAGACCTCCCTTTCGGCGCGTATGGAAACCTCGCCCAAAGAGGCTTCAGCAATCCCAGATCTCCGGCTGTGCCGTTGGTGATTTGCTGTGGTATCACTGTAAGTCGCTGAATTTATGAAAAATTATTGCCATCACTTGACGTTATTTTCTTTTCGTTAAGCATATCTCCGGACCCTGTCTCAGCAGATAACCACAGTTTTGAGGGTCTTATGAACGAGGTCATTTCTTCGACAATACTGTCTCCGGAGAAGGGATTGCAGGATGCTTGGGGCTGGTTCGACGTAAGCTAGGACGACCGGGCCCGGGTTTCAAGCCTTCTGCCGGTGGCCGAACAGAACATCGATGCAATCTTGCAAGACTACTACGCGCGGGAAGGCGGCTATGACCACGCAGGCGTTGAGGGCGAGGCCTCCGGCATGCAGGTGGTGAAGGACGAGCAGAGGCGCCATCTGCTTGAACTTTTTGATGCTGGCCTCGATCAAAAGTACTTTGAAAGCCGTAAGGGGGCCGGAATTTTCAACGAGGCCTACGGCATCTCTCCCAGCCTTTATCTGGGTCTCTACACGTTTTCCATCAATCGGATCTGCGATCTGGTTCAGGAAGAAATGAGCGACGAGGCTGAGGCCCTGGAAACTCAGCGATCGCTGCGCAAGATAGCGGCCTGTCATCAGGCAATCACCATCGAGGCATTTTCGGCGGCGCGTGAACAGGCCATTGAAATGCGCGAACGGGAGATGAGCGAACTGCCGACGCCGGTCTTGCGCCTGCAGGAGGGGCTGTTGCTGGTGCCTGTGGTTGGCGTGCTGGACAGCCACCGGTCGCGTCTCCTGACAATGCAGATTCTTGACGCGATCCGGGATCAGGATGCCCGTGTCGTGGTGCTCGACATTACCGGGGTTGCGGCGGTCGACAGCATGGTGGCCAACCATCTGATCCAGACCATGACAGCAACGCGGCTGATGGGGGCGCAATCGGTGCTGACCGGGATCAGCGCCGAAGTGGCACAGGCGCTGGTCAAGATCGGTGTGACGGGTGACGCTCTGAACCCTGCAGGCGACCTGGAGCGCGGCGTCGCAACTGCCCGCAAACTGCTGGAGCGCTGAAGTGGCCCGGCGCGTTCCGATCATAAGCCAGGGGGATTTGCTGATCGCGGCGGTTCAGGAAGAACTGTCAGACAGCGATATCCAGCAGATGCAGCACAGTATCCTGAACGAGGTGTCCCGGCGTGCGGCGTCCAAGGTTATTCTGGACGTAAGCCTTCTGGATGTCATCGACAGTTTCGGCACAAGGATGCTGAGCGATATCGCTGCGTCGGTTTCCCTGCGCGGAGCGCGGATTGCAATTGTTGGCATCCGGCCGGAAATTGCCATGGCAATGGTGCTTCTTGGGCTCAACCTGGAGAGTGTTCCGACAGCGCTGAACCTGGATCACGGAATTGAAGTCCTGCGGGACAGCTCATGAACGTGCCGGTGACGGAACCATCTGCCGTGCTGCAGCCGGTGTCCTGCGACAGCGACGTCGTGGCTGCCCGCCAGCTGGCGCGCACGCTGGCCGTGGGAATCGGGTTCAGCAGGCCGGACCAAGCCCTGATCGCAACCGCGGTGTCAGAGCTTGCCCGCAACATTGTAAAATATGCAGACGAAGGAGAGATCGAACTGTGTTCCGTCATCAGCGGTGCCAAATCCGGGATCAAGGTGACAGCGCGTGACCGGGGCCCGGGACTGGAAGACGTCGAACTGGCCATGCAGGACGGGTATTCAACCGGGAACAGCCTTGGCCTAGGCCTGCCGGGCACCAGGCGGATCGTAGATGACTTTAAAATCCGCTCGGAGCCAGGGAGCGGGCTTGTTGTGACGGTGGTGAAATGGCGATGAATGCAGAAGGCGGCAGTATTGCATTTGACGCAGGCGAAGCCCGGATCGACTGGGCCGTGGCCCAGGCGTCCAAGTCAGGATGCACCGCTTGTGGCGACGGTTATCTGCTCAGACGGGACGGCAGCAGGCTGCTGGTTGCCCTGGCAGATGGCGTCGGCAGCGGCCCGCAAGCACGGGACGCGGCAAGTGCCTGTCTGGAGGAGCTGGCAGCAGGCGCCGTCCGCGGCGTCGCGGAGCTGTTCGAAGCAGCCCATGGCCGTTTGCTGGGCACCCGGGGAGCGGCGCTGGCCGTGGCTCTGATTGACCCGGATCAAGAGGTTGTCGAGTGGGCCGCTCTTGGCGATGTCGAAGGTATAATCTGCCAGATGCAGCCAGGCAGCGCTGAGAGCAGCGCGATCATGCAGAAGGGAGGTACCTTGGGGGTGCATTTCCCGGGCGTTTTCTGCCAGTCGCAGAAATTTCCAAGGCAGCACGTTCTGATCTTTGCATCCGACGGCGTCTCCCGGCAGTTCCGCAATGCGTTGCCCCGCGCGCAAGTCCCGCCTCAGGAATGGGCTGCCTCCTGCCTGGATGAATATGGCAGAGAGCATGATGACCGCACAATCCTGATAGCTGCCCACTGCGGGAGGGAGGGATGATCGGTGTGGACGTCCCTCCCGCGCAAGACGCCATGATGGCGGCAGCCCGCCGTTACACCGCTGCGATGTCTGCGTACATGGACAGCGGCGATGCCGGACAGCTGGAGGCGGCCTATGAAGCTGCCCGTTTTGCGCTGGCGGCGAATGTGCCGTTGTCCGATTTCGGGCTATTCCATTTTTCCGGATTGCGGGAGCGTTTGCAGGCGCCGGTCGGCTCAGGACTGTGCCTCGACCGGGCCGAAGATTTCTTTCTGGAAGGGATGGCCGTTTATGACATGGCGCTGCGCGGATATGTCAGCGGCACTGCCAAACTGAGAAAGGAAGTCGCGGAACGGCGCCGGGTCGAGGAAGAGCTGCGCGACATCACTTTTGAGTTGGCCCGCCAAAGAGATGAATTGGATCTCAAGGTGCAGAAGAGGACGGCGGAAATTCAGCTGCGGGCCGAGGAGCTGGAGCGTAAAAACAGGCAATTGACACAAACCAATCAGGATCAATCGAACTTTACATACGCGCTGTCTCACGATCTGAAAACGCCGATCAACACGATACACTGTTTTCTGGATGTTCTGCTTGAGGACTTCCAAACCGAACTGCCGCCTGAAGCGGCTGGCATCATCAGAGATCTTACCGGAACAGCGCGGAGGATGCGTCAGCTCGTGGACGACGTGCTGGATTACTCGAAAGTCGTCGGACATCAGTTCACGCCTGAAGCAGTGAACCTGCAGCAGATGGTGCCGCAGATCCTTCAGGACATGGACTCCCTGGTCGTCAGTGCTGAGGCAAAGATACACGTGGGCAATATGCCTGTGGTCATGGGAAGCCCGTTCCAGATCCGGGTTCTGCTGACCAACCTGCTGTCAAACGCGCTGAAATACAGGAAGGACGGGCAGGCGGCCGAGGTCAGTGTTGGCTGCGGCCCGGCAGAGGCATCAGGCCGGGTGCGCCTGTTTGTGGCTGACCGCGGACCGGGCATCCCGGCGGAAATGCAGGAGCGGATTTTTGAGCTGTTCAAGCGCTTGCACCGGTATGAGCAGCATCCCGGTTCCGGCATCGGACTGGCGCTGTGCAAGCGGGTTGCGGAAAACCACGGCACTGTGGTCAGCATCGTTTCCGAAGCCGGGCAGGGCGCAACTTTTGGCGCCGATTTTAAGCTGCAGGAGACACAGGGTGAATAGACGCGGGAGAACTGCCTATGTCATTGACGATGACAGGATGGACCGGAAGTTTGCGAAACGGTCAATTGGCAAGTTGCATCTGTTTGAAACAGTGGAGCTGTTCGAAGGGCCTGCGGCTGCAATGCAGCATATCGAAGAGGGCGGGCGGCCTCCGGAGCTGATCTTTCTGGATATCAACATGCCGCCGGTTACCGGTTTTGAGTTCCTGGAAAAATGCAGTGCACAGATCGAACGCCTGGATCCGGTTCCCGTCATTGTGATCGTCAGTACCACGGTCAATCCGGCTGACCTCGAGCGCGCGGCCAGGTTTCCATTGATCCGAAAGTTTCTAACCAAACCATTGTCTGCAGATCGGGTGGCGGAGGCTGCAGCCCTTCTGGAGTGAAACTGCTCCAACCCGGACGCGAGCTGCAACCGGCTACGCCGCTTATGCTTTTGGCTGCGGCGGTTGCTGTGTGATCTGATCGGCGGCCGAATATGCAGTGCTGGGCTGCTTGAAACCGCGCAACGTCCTGGGGCACTGGCCCCTTTCTTTTTGCCGGAAACCCGCCGTTTTTATTGGTCCGGAGATCTAGCACAATATTGCTGGCGCTTTGCAGGCAGACAAGCCCGCAAAGCGCGATAAACGGCGCAGAATTGATTGCCTGGTGCCATATCCCGGCCGCGGCACCAGTCACCATAAGGCATGGCCGGGAGACGCCCGCCTTTCAGCGGCAGGCCGCATTAGCCAAGAGCAGACGCAAAACAGTTGAATGGTTGCCGTTACATTGCAGTGCAATACTTTACCTGACAGGGCTCGGATCCGGGGGGGCTGCCGGGGGTTGATGCGCAATCGGGAACCGCAGTGCGGAAATCTCATCTGGATGCACGCTGATACCGGAATGGCGCTGCATAGAGCTTGTATTGTATCGGACGCAAGCTGGTGCCATTTTTACATCTGTGGCGGGCCAGAAGAAAATCCTTGGGGCACTGGTCTGGAGATGGCGTGCAACATGGGCTAGCGTGGCATGGCAAGGCAGGACACCTGCCGGCCATTTTTCCCAAAGCCAAAGGTCTGGTCAGCAGCGGGTTGCCCCGGGCCGTTATTGATACACCCGCCAAATTTTGATGAGGCCGCGATGGCGACGATCACCTTCTATCAACCCTATGTTATTGGTACGGAAATCCAGGCAGAGTTTCTGGTTACAAGCAGCAGTATTATTTTTACTGGCTCAGACGGCTTTCGCGCAGAATACAGGGCGGCGGCGGGTTCGGAGTTCCAGCTGATTGTCGGCCCGAACAACACTTTCTCGATGACCGGCACCATTGAGGCCTACTATCAGTACCAGCCCTATAGCGTTACGGAACTGGTGTATTCCGTGACCGGCCTGTCGCTGGGGGCCAACACAGTCGTTGCAGATCCCAACATCACAAACGAGGAGTTCTTGCTTCTTTTTTACGGCGGCTCCGATATTTTTTACGGCTCGGATCTGAATGATACCATGAGCGGTCTTTCCGGAGCCGACCTGATTTGGGGCAACAGTGGTGACGATACTCTTGACGGCGGCGCCGGAAGCGACACCCTGGCCGGCGGCGCTGGCCATGATCAATTGATTGGCGGCGATGGATCAGACAGCCTCGAGGGAGGGAATGGTGCGGACACCCTGTTCGGCGGGGAGGATGCTGATACGCTTGCCGGCGGTTCAGGCAACGACAGAGTGTATGGAGGTGCGGGCGCCGACATTCTTGAAGGCGGAGATGGGGCTGATGTACTGGCCGGCGGTGACGATGCGGACACGCTTTCCGGAAATGATGGGGATGACTTATTGCAAGCTGGCGGCGGCACAGATTTTCTGTCGGGCGGATCTGGCAGCGACACGCTTATAGGCGGATCCGGCGGTGACACGCTGCAGGGCGGCGAGGATGCTGACACTCTGCAGGGCTACGATGGCGATGATCTTCTGCAGGGCGGCGCCGGTGCGGACTTTCTGGGCGGCGGTACCGGAGCGGACGAATTGCGCGGGGGCATCGGCGATGATGTGCTGTCGGGCGGATCTGGCAGCGACACGCTGATTGGCGGATCCGGCGATGACACGCTGCAGGGCGGCGAGGACGCTGACACTCTGCAGGGCTACGATGGCGATGATCTTCTGCAGGGCGGCGCCGGTGCGGACTTTCTGGGCGGCGGTACCGGAGCGGACGAATTGCGCGGGGGCATCGGCGATGATGTGCTGTCGGGCGGATCTGGCAGCGACACGCTGATTGGCGGATCCGGCGATGACACGCTGCAGGGCGGCGAGGACGCTGACACTCTGTTGGGCTACGATGGTGATGATCTTCTGCAGGGCGGCGCCGGTGCGGACTTTCTGGGCGGCGGTACCGGAGCGGACGAATTGCGCGGGGGGATCGGCGATGATGTGCTGTCGGGCGGATCCGGCAGCGACACGCTGATTGGCGGATCCGGTGGTGACACGCTGCAGGGCGGCGAGGATGCTGACACTCTGCAGGGCTACGATGGCGATGATCTTTTGCAGGGCGGCGCCGGGGCGGATTCTCTTGGGGGAGGCTTTGGGTCCGATACGCTGACTGGCGGTGCGGATGCTGATGTTTTTGTTTTCAACAGTTTCGATCACAGCCGGGCTGGCGACGGGCAGCGGGATGTGGTTACGGATTTCGACGGCACGCAAGACCTGATCGACCTGAGTTCCATCACACTGAACGATGCCTTTATCACAGTGACGCTTGATGATGGCGAGTTTGCATTGACGCCGTCAAACGGAAGTGCATTTGCCGATATTTACATCTACATCGACGACCATGCTGACGGTTTGCTCATTTCTGCGTTTGACAGCAATGAAGATCAGCTCGATTTCGAAATCCTGCTGCTTGGTGTTACGGAACTGACGTCAGATCACATTATCGGGCTTTCCGGCGGTCCCTTGGGAATGTAGGGAGCGCCGTCCCCAACCGGGCGGGCCGGATCATAGGCTAGCCCCTCCATAGGATAACTGTCCCGTCGCGGGCGGAAAAATGAGGTTTCAATGAAAAGCAGTAAATTCAGGGCCGCTCATTCAGTGCCCCTTTGCGCCGCACTGTTTCTGGTGCCGGGACTGGCTGAAGCCGCTGCAGTGTCCAGCAGGGCAGTGCTGCAGGAAAGCGCCGCGCCTTATGTGCACAAGGCGCAGGTCCGGGGAGCCCCGTCGGCTTCGAATTTCGGCGGGTCGGGCAATACCGGGGGCAGCGGGAGCAGCATTGGCGAAACGGGCGGTGATGCAGCAGAAGCGGACGGCGTCAGAAGCAGCAGCACGGCTTCCGCGCTTGGCCCTGCATCCGTCACAAACTCCGTGACCAGCGCTGTGGTGGCGCAGATCAGCATCTCGTCGGCAGCCTGTGAAGCCGTGGACCCGGCTTACAGGACAGACTGTCTGGCCAAGGAACTGAAGGCATTGGTCCAGAAACTGCCTGCGCACGGTGAATATGCCGCTGCGCGCGAAGCGCTGGCTTCGGCGTCAGCTGAACTGGCCAGCCTGTCGCGGCAGAACCGGGACAACAGCCAGCCGCGCTTGCGGATCACGGTTCAAGCAGACAGCGAAACCAAGCGCCGTCCGGTTTCGGCAGTTAAACCGGAAACCGTTGCTGAAACCAACGCCAAGGCGCTTGCCATTCTGGAAGACACCACAACAGTGCTTCTGAGATCGGCGGAGGGCAACAACGATGTCGCGCTGCATTACCAGCGGATTGCTCAGGCGCTGAATTCGACAAAGGTTCTGCTGCGCTCGTCGTGATGCGGGGGCTGACCTGTGCGGTCAGCCTGGCTGTTCAGGGAAGGCGGCGGCAAAGGCAGGGTGGGCAGCGCAGGCAGCCTCCACTGCTGAGACCCTTGGCAGGTCTGAGAAGTCCGCTTCCCAGCGGCGGGCGTTGTAAAGCTGCGGCATCAGGCAGATGTCGGCCAGGCCCGGGGTGTCTCCGGTGCAATAGGGGGTCTGGCTGAAGCCTTCCAGCAGCCTTTCAAACGCCTGCAGGCCGGGGCGGATGAAATGCTGCATCCAGGCCTTGGGCATATCCGACGCGCCACCGCTGAGCGCGGTGGCGTGTTTGGCGACTTGCAGGTTGCAGACCGGATGCACGTCAACCGCGACGGAATGCGCCAGCGCCCGTGTTTTTGCACGCTGACCGGGATCACTGGGCAGCAAGCCGAGACCCCGGGTTTCGTCCAGGTAATCGAGGATTGCCAAAGACTGGGTCAGGCGCAGCCCGTCGATCTCCAGCACAGGCACAAATCCTTGCGGATTGCGGGCCAGATGCTCCGGGCTCTTGTGTTCGCCCTTGACCAGATCGACCGGGACCGAGGTGTAGTCGATCCCGGCAAGGTTCAGCGCGATGCGCAGCCGGTAGCTGGCCGATGAGCGCCAGTAATCATAAAGGATGGTGCTGCCCATCGGCGGTCTCCCATGCTGAAAAGGCTGCCCTCAGGGCTGCCTTGGCGGCCTGAAACTATCAGGCCTTGTTCAATTCCTTGGCGTGCAGCCATTCGGCATGTTTGGGCGCCTTCTTGGTCTTGGACCATTCCTCCAGCATTTCCCATTTTACCGAGTCGAGCTTTTGCAGCAGCGCCTCTTCTTCCGGGTCGGGGCAGGCCAGCTCGACCCGGTGGCCGTTCGGATCGAAGAAGTAGATCGAGTGGAAGATCGAGTGGTCGGTAACACCCAGCACCTCAACGCCGTTGGCCTCCAGATGGTCCTTGAACTGGATCAGGGTTTCGCGGTCCTTCACCTTGAAGGCAATGTGCTGCACCCAGACCGGCGTGTTGCGATCGCGGTCCATTTCCGGCTTGGTCGGCAGCTCAAAGAAGGCCAGCACGTTGCCGTTGCCTGCATCCATGAAGATATGCATGTAGGGATCGGGTTCGTGGGTGGAGGGAACATGGTCTTCGGCAATCGCCAGGACAAAGTCCATGTTCAGCATCTTGTTGTACCACTCCACCGTCTGCTTGGCGTCTTTGCAACGGTAGGCGACGTGGTGGATCTGTTCGATTTTCAAGCGGAGTCCTCCCCGGTTTTGCGCGCGGCAGCCGCCAGCGCCTGTTTCAGGATCGCGCGTTTTCCAATGTGGTTGGCCAGCACCAGCACCAGGCGCGCGTTCAGCGCGTCGCTTTCCGCCTTGCTCAGGTCCTCATGTGCGGCCAGCAGATCGGCATAGAAATCGTCGGCGCGCTCAAGGTTGGCGGCCAGGATCAGTTGGTCTTCGGTCATCTTGATCACTCCTTGCCGATGGCCCGGCGGATCGCGTGCCGGAACTGGTTATCGTCATAGCTGGGACGGCGGGCGGCGACATGCTGGTCCGGTCGGATCAGGTAGACACCGCTCTCATGCTTGCCCAGGTAGCGGTCCTTCAGAGCCAGTGTCTTGTCGTCCTTGATGGACAGCGCCAGCCGGGTCACCTCTACGCCTGCTTCTTCGATCACCTCGGGGGCATCGGCATCGATGGTCAGCAGCACAAATTTGTTGCCAAGCTTGTCCAGCAGAAAACCGTCGCCCAGCGGCACGTCGGGGCAGGGCGATCCGGGCCGGGTGCGCTCTGGCCCGTCCAGCGCGTCCGCCGAATTCAGCGGTGAGCCGTCATAGGTGCACGGCACCGACAAACGGCCGGAGTTCACCAAGGGCCGTGCGAATTCATACTGTTCGGACAGGTCCAGAACCGCATCGCGCAGCACCCGGCTCATCTCCGACTTGGGCGTGATGAAATCGGTCGAGCGCGAAGAGTTCAGGATGTTCTCGTCGGCGCCATGGATGCGCTCGATGTCATAGCTGTCCAGCAGGCTTTCCGGCGCCTTGCCGTCTAGTACCAACTGCAACTTCCAGCACAGGTTGTCAGTGTCCTGCAGTCCGGAGTTGGCACCGCGGGCGCCGAACGGCGAGACCTGATGCGCGGCATCGCCTGCAAACAGCACCCGGCCATGGCGGAACTGTTCCATCCGGCGACACTGGAAGGTGTAGATCGAGACCCACTCCAGCTCGAACTTCACGTCTTCGCCCAGCATGGCCTGCAGCCGCGGGATCACGTTCTCGGGGCGCTTCTCGCGCTCCTTGTCGATGTCCCAGCCCAGCTGCAGATCAATGCGCCAGACACCATCCGGCTGCTTGTGCAGCAGGGCCGACTGGCCCTTGTTGAAGGGCGGATCAAACCAGAACCAGCGTTCCGTCGGGAAATCCGCCTCCATGATCACATCTGCAATCAGGAAGTTGTCCTCGAAAACCCGGCCGACAAAATCCAGTCCCAGCATCTGCCGGGTGGGGGAGCCTGCGCCGTCGCAGGCGATCAGCCAATCAGCCTCCAGATTGTAGGGGCCTTCGGGCGTGTCGACTTCCAGCGTTACATGGCCGGGATGGGTGCCGATGGCCGAGACCTTGTTGCGGCCGCGGATTTCGATCGGCGCGCCCTGCTCCTGCAGCTCGCGGACCCGGTTCACCAGGTATTCCTCGAAATAATACTGCTGCAGATTAATGAAAGCGGGGCGCTTGTGGCCTTCTTCCGGCAGCAGGTTGAAGTCATAGACCTGACGGTCGTCAAAGAACACTTTGCCGACGTTCCACTGCACGCCCTTGTCCACCATCGGCTGGCCGCAGCCCAGCCGATCGAGGATTTCCAAGGGGCGCTTGGCAAAGCAGATCGCCCGGGAGCCGAAGCTCACCTTGTCGTTGTCATCCAGCACCACCACTTCGGTACCGGCTTGCGCCAGGTCGATGGCGGCAGCCAGGCCGATAGGGCCTGCCCCGATCACCACTACTTTGCGGCGCACAGGTGCCGCGGCATCCTGATCCGCGTGGCGCGCGTAGGGGTACAACGGGACTTCAAAGATCTTGTTCATCAGGTCTCCTCCCAAATTCCGGGTGCCCGCAGGCACAGCTTCACCGTTTCCCGGCAAGGGGTGCCGGGAGGATGGTTTAGCGTCTCACAGGTTCTTCCGGGGCGACACGATCTGGATCAAACCGCCCCGGGTGCAAAATCAGCCCTGCAGGGCTTCCCACATCTCCAGATCGCGCTGGGCGGTCCAGATACGGGGATGCGCAATGCCGCGCGCCTCGTCATAGGCGCGGGCGACGTTGAAGGGCAGGCAATGCTCGTAGATTGCGTAATCCGCAAACTTCGGATCGCATTCCGCGCGCACAGCATCCCAGGCTTCTTTCAGCGAACCGCCGCGTGCAGCGATGCGCTGAACCGGGCGGTAGGTGCTCTCGACGAAGTCACGGGTGTTTTCGATGGCGGCGTTGACCATCTCCTTGCCCACCAGCGCATCGCCGCGGCCCGGTGCAATCGCATCCACGTCATAGGCTTTGATGTTGTCGAGCGTCTGGCCCCAATCGGCAAAATGCCCGTCGCCGCAGTAGCAGGCTGAGTGGTATTCGACGATGTCGCCGGTGAACATCACGTTCTGATCCGGCACATGGATCACCGCATCGCCCGCGGTGTGGGCGCGGCCGATCTGTTTTATGTCGACCCGGCGGTTGCCGAGGAAGACAGTCATCTGATCGGTGAACGTTGTGGTGGGATAGGTCAGGCCCGGGATGCTTTCGTGGCCTTCAAACAGCCGCGGGAACCGCTGAAATTCGCTGTCCCAGTCTTCCTGCCCGCGTTCCAGCACCATGTTGTATGCGGCGTTGGACATGATCACTTGCTGCGCGCCGAACGCGCTGGCACCCAGAACCCGCACAGCGTGATAATGCGTCAGCACCACATGGGTGATCGGCTTGTCGGTGACAGAGCGCACGCATTCGATCACCTTGTTCGCCAGCCGCGGGGTGGCCTGCGCCTCTACGATCATTACGCTGTCATCACCGATGATCACACCGGAATTCGGGTCGCCCTCGGCCGTGAAGGCATAAAGACCTTCGCCGATCTCATCAAAGGTGATCTTTTTCTCTGTCATGTCCCCTTGGGACGCAAAAGCCTTGGCCATGGTGGTCTTCCTTATCTTGCGTAGGGGTTTTCAAGCGCGGGCAGGACGGTGCCGGTGCAATCGCCGAAACCGATTGTGTAGCCATCGCCCTTGGCCGCGCCTTTCAGTGTCAGCGTGTCACCATCGGCGATAAAGGAGCGCTCCTCGCCGGTGTCCAGCGTCAGCGGCTCTTTGCCGCCCCAGCTCAGTTCCAGCAGCGATCCGCGGCTTTCCTTGACGGGGCCGGAGATGGTGCCTGAGCCCAGAAGGTCGCCTGCGTTCATCGGGCAGCCCGAAGTGGTGTGATGCGCCAGCTGCTGCGCGGCGGAATAGTACATCTCCTTGTAGTTGGTCCGCGCGATGGTGGTCGCATCCTTGCCTTCCGGCGCCAGGGTCACTTCGAGGTCGATGTCATAAAGCATCGGGCCGCAGTCTTTCAGGTGGTCCAGCAGCTCCACCTCGCGTTCCGGCGTATCGCAGCGGAACGGCTCCAGCGCCGGCTTGGTCACGATCCAGGGGGAGATTGTGTTTGCAGTGGCCTTGGCCTGGAACGGGCCGAGCGGCTGGTATTCCCAGGCCTGGATGTCGCGTGCGGACCAGTCGTTCAGCAGTACGTAGCCAAAGATGTTGTCATCCGCTTCCTGCACGGTAATCGGGCCATCGGAAGGGGTGCCGACAATGGCGCCCATTTCCAACTCGATGTCGAAGCGGGCGCAGGGCGCCCACCGCGGCTTATCGTCATTCGGGCCTTTCAGCTGGCCCCAGGGGCGGCGCACATCGGTGCCGGAAATCACGACCGAGGACGCACGCCCGTTATAGCCGATCGGGATATGCAGCCAGTTCGGCGGCAGCGCGTTTTCAGGGCCGCGGAACATGGTGCCGACGTTGAAGGCGTGGTTCTTGCCTGCGTAGAAATCGGTGTATTCGCTGACCGCAAAGGGCATGTGCAGTTCGGCATCCGCCGCGGGCACCAGCAGCGGTTCCAGCTTCTCCTGCTCGGCGGCACCTTCGGACAGCAGCGCAGTCAGACGGTCGCGCAGCGCGGCCCAGACGGCCGGGCCTTCCTCCATCAGGTCGTTCCAATAGGGCACGTCGAACAGCGGCGCATCGGCCAGCTGGACCAGACCGGCCTCTTCGGCGGCCTGCATGTCCAGGATCATGTCGCCGATGGCCACACCGCAGCGCGGATCATCGCCTTCAACGGAAAATACGCCATAAGGCAGGTTGTTCAGCGGGAACGGGTGGTTCGCATCATTGGCCGAGGCCACCCAGGATTTCAGCAGAGGCATCGTGTCTCCAGTTTCCGGATCCGAAGATCCTTTTCATCTTTGCCGGAAATACTCCGGGGGTGAATGGGCCGGACCGGCCCAGAGGGGGCAGCGCCCCCTCACCGTTTCATTTAAGGCCGGGCGTGCCGTCGAATTTCTTTTCGATGTCGCTCCAGCAGTCGATGTAGTCATCCTGCAGCGGCGCGTCCTTGGCTGCAAAGGCCGTCAGATGCTGCGGGAAGCGGGTCTCGAACATGAAGGACATGGTGTTGTCCAGCTTCTCGGGGCCAAGGTTGGAGTTCGAGGCGCCCTCAAAGGCGTTCTTGTCCGGCCCGTGCGGCAGCATCATGTTGTGCAAGGACATGCCGCCCGGCACAAAGCCTTGCGGTTTGGCATCGTACTGGCCGTAAATATTACCCATCAGCTCCGACATGATGTTCTTGTGGTACCACGGCGGGCGGAAGGTGTTCTCAGCCACCATCCAGCGTTCGCGGAACAGCACAAAGTCGATGTTGGCGGTGCCCGGCACGCCGGACGGCGCGGTCAGCACGGTAAAGATCGACGGGTCCGGGTGGTCGAACAGGATCGCGCCGACCGGGCAATAGGTGGTCAGGTCATATTTGTAAGGCGCGTAGTTTCCGTGCCAGGCGACCACGTCCAGCGGCGAGTGGCCGATTTTGGTCTCATGGAACTGGCCGCACCATTTGATGGTCACGGTGGAGGGCACCTCGCGGTCCTCGAACGCCGCCACCGGCGCCTTGAAGTCGCGCGGGTTGGCCATGCAGTTGGCACCAATCGGCCCGCGGCCCGGCAGGTCGAACTTCTGGCCGTAGTTCTCGCAGACAAAGCCGCGGCAGGGGCCTTCCAGCACCTCAACACGGTAGACCAGCCCGCGCGGGATGATGGCGATTTCCTGCGGTGCCAGGTCGATGATGCCCAGTTCAGTGGCAAAGCGCAGCCGGCCTTCCTGCGGCACCACCAGCAGTTCGGAATCGGCGGAGAAGAAGTAGCTGTCCTCCATCGATTCGGTGACCAGATAGATATGGCTCGCCATGCCGACCTGAGTGTTCACGTCGCCCGCGGTGGTCATGGTGCGCATGCCGGTGAGCCAGGTGAGACCTTCATCCAAATGCGGCACCGGATCCCAGCGGTATTGGCCCAGCGAGATCACGTTCGGATCAACGCAAGGCGCCGACTTCCAATGCGGCAGGTCAATCTTTTCATAGCGGTGCGAATGCTTGACCGACGGGCGGATGCGGTAGCACCAGGTCCGCTCCGGCACATCGGCGGTAAAGGCGGTGCCGCTCAGCTGTTCGCCGTAAAGGCCATAGTTGCACTTTTGCGGGCTGTTCATGCCTTGCGGCAGCGCGCCGGGCAGCGCCTCGGTTTCAAAGTCGTTTGCAAAGCCGGGCATATAGCCCTCGTGCGGCCCCTGAAGAGAGGGGGCCTGGATCATTTCATGTGGATCGGCTGGCCGATTCATCGCGCGTTTCTCCTCTTGCTGCTTGCGGGATATTAGTTGTTTTTGTAACTAACAAGGGAGAGGGGACGAAAATGAACGAAAAAGATGATTTCGCTTTGCAGGATTTCCTGCCCTACCTGCTGAATCGCGCCGCCGAGGAAAGCTCGCTGGGGTTCCAGAAACACTACAAGAACCGCTACGGGATGCTGCGGACCGAGTGGCGGGTGCTGTTCCACCTGGGCAACTACGGCCAGATGACCGCCAAGGAGATCGGCAGCCGCGCCAAGATCCACAAGACCAAGATCAGCCGCGCGGTGGCCAAGCTGGCGGAGAAACGCTTCGTGACCCGGACCCGCGATGAAAACGACCGCCGGGCCGAACATCTGGCACTGACCCCGGCCGGCGAAGCGGCCTATAGGGATCTGCGCGAGCACGCGCTGGAGTTCGACACAAGGATCTGTGCCCGCTTCACTAAAGGCGAGGTTGCAATTTTGCGGTATATGCTGCGCAATTTAGCAGGGATTGAACCATAGACATTGCAGGGCCCAGCCCCCAAGTAAGGCAGCGGGATTGAAAGTGAAGAGATGATACAGATTGATGTCAATTCAGGGCCGCTGATTGCCTGGCTGATGGAGCAGGGCCTGCACGGGGCGCCGCAGCAGGATCTTTTGCAGGGGTATTGCCAGCGTCTGGTTGATGCGGGGGTGCCGCTGTGGCGGTTCCATCTGGCGCAGCGGGCGTTTCACCCCAAGTTCGGCGGCATCGGCTTCAACTGGACCCGCGCTGATGGCATCAGCCACGAACATTACGAATACCGCGAGTCCCCGCGCGAGGAATGGCTGCGCAGCCCGTTCTTTCACATTCTGGAACATAATCTGGAAGAGTTCCGTGAGCGTTTGGAGGATGGTGCGCCGGAACAGTTCCCCTTGCTGCCGGAACTCCGTGAACGCGGGGCAACTGACTATTTTGCCAAGGGTCTGCGTTTCGCGCCGCCGTGCGGCGAACTCAACGATCCGCGAGATCCCAGCGAGGGCATGCTTGTGTCCTGGTCCTCGGACCGCCCGGGCGGGTTTTCCAGCCGCGAGCTGGACCTGATCCGCACTACGCTGCCGCATCTGGGCCTCGCCCTGAAGTCCTCGTCGAACCGGCAGATGGCCAGCGATCTGCTGCAAGTCTATCTAGGCCGCGATGCGGGCCGCCGGGTTCTGTCCGGGGAAATTCAGCGCGGCTCGTCCCGTGAAATAAGTGCGGTGATCTGCCTGTTCGACCTCAAGGGGTTCACCGAGCTGTCCGAGAAGCTGCCCGGGACTGAGCTGATTGAAATGCTGAACGGTTATTTCGGCCTCGCGGTAGAATCCATTCAGGTGCATGGGGGAAATATCCTCAAGTTCATGGGGGATGGCATGCTGACCATGTTCAACCTTGGCAGCATCGAGGAAGACGCCCACGCAGCGCTGGCTGCAGCTAATGAACTCTGCGGCAAGGTGCGCGCCTACAACACAGAACGTGAGGAACAGGGCCTGCCGACTGCTGGTTTCACTCTGGCACTGCATGCGGGCGATATTCTCTATGGTAATATCGGGGCGGAGAACCGGCTGGATTTCACCGTGATCGGCCAGGCCGTGAACCAGACCGCCCGGATTGCCGGCATGCACCGCTCTGTCGGCCAGAATATCATCATGTCCGAAGATGTGAAAACCGCAGCCCGGGGCACCAATCATGACCTGGTTTCCCTGGGCCGCTACATGCTGCGCGGCGTGGCAGAGCCGATGGAGCTTTACACGATTAACCGCGGCAACTGCGGCTGCGACGGCTAGGCGGCCTGGCAGCCGGGGTCAGATGCTGATCTCGACCCCCGGCAGGTTCACCTCTTTCATCATGTCGCGCAGCTCTTGCCGGGCGGCGATGTTGGAGATGTTCAGCTGCTTGACGCCAATGTCCTTGAGATCCAGGAGCGTCAGCCCACGCGGGAACAATTCGCGGAAAATAACCCGCTCGGAAAAGCCCGGCGCGATGCGGAAGCCGATCCGCTTGGACAGCATCTTGATGGCGCGCTCCATCTTTTCCTTGTTGACCATGCGCTGGGTGCCAACCCGGTTGCGGATCACGATCCAGTCGATCGGTTTCAGCCCGGCCTGTGCGCGCAGCTGGCGGGCGTTCCAGACCATTTCGGAGTAAACCGACGGCCCGGTGATGCTTTCGCCCTTCTGGTCCACATGTGCCAGCAGGTCGAAATCGACAAAACTGTCATTCAGCGGCGTGATCAGCGTATCGGCCAGCGAATGCGCCACCTGGCTGAGGCGCGTGTGCGAGCCTGGGCAGTCGATCAGGATGAAATCATGGCCCGGCTCCAGCGCCGAAACCGCCGCCGACAGGCGGTGGTCATAGATGTTTTCGCCCGGCTGCAGGCTGGCCGGATCAATCTCCGGCAGCTCGTGGATTTCCACCATCGGCAAGTCGAGGCCGGATTTGGCGCAAAACTCCTTGCGGTTCTCCAGATACCGCCCCATCGAGCGCTGCCGCAGATCCAAATCCAGTGCCGCTACCTTGTGGCCCAGCCGGGCCAGAGTGGTTGCGACATGCATGGAAACGGTCGATTTGCCCGCGCCGCCCTTCTCGTTGCCGACGACAATGATATGCGCCATATACAGGTCCCTTCGCTCGTGCTTTGTTGCACGTCTTTTGCTTTGGGACCCTGTATAGGCTCTGGATTCCGCCAAGAAAAGCCGCGCGGACAGTCTGGTAAACTTAGTGTATCACCTGTGTTTTGCAGGACCCGCCGGCTTGCGCTTGGGGCGGGCATCGCCGCCCTTGCCGCCTTTTGCGGGCAGAGTTGCCGAAGCGCGGGCCTTGTTCTTCTTGCTGTTGGGCTTGCCGACCGGCGGTTTGGGGCCTTTCGCCTTGAACGGTTTGGCCGCGGGCGCGCCGGGCCGGGTCATGCGTTTGGACGGATCCGATGCGCCTTTGGGCTTGGCAGTCACAGCCGGTTTGGGCTTGCTGGGGCGGGCGTCGCTGCGCGGCTCGCGGCGCTCTTCCCGGGCCGGCTTCTCTTTCCATTCCTTACGCGGCGGACGGCTGTCCTCGGAGCGCTCGGACTTGGCGCGGTAAGGCCTGGGGCTTTCTTCTTTGGCGCGGTAGGGCTTCGGACCGTCGTCCTTGCCGCGGTGCGGTTTGGGCTTGCGGTCGCCTTTGAAGCCGCCCTTCGGCCCGCCGGGGCCGCGGCGCGGCGCGGGGGCCAATTCGGGCGCCGCTGCCAGCTGCGTCAGCACGGCGCCCGGCTCCAGCTCTGTCTTGCCGTCCAGCGCCTTCAGGAAGCCTTCAACGGCGCCTTCGCTGATTTCGGCAAAGGTTTCGTTGTCCTGCACCCGGATCGCGCCGATTGCGTCGCGGTCGATATTGCCGGCCTTGCACAGCATCGGCAGCACCTTGCGCGGATCGGCACCGGCCTCGCGGCCGCCGGACAGCGAGAACCAGACAGAGGGGCCAAAGGCCTTGCGTTCCTTACGCTCCTTGCGCGGCTCCGGCGTGTCCGCCGGGCGCAGGTCTTCTGGCGCCGAGTGGCGGCTGCGGAACAGCCGCAGATAGGTTGCGGCGATCTGTTCGGGCGTAAACGCGTCCAGCAGGGTCTGAACGCCTGCCTGTTCGTTTTCGGCAACCGGCTCCTGCCAGACCGGATCGGCCAGCATGCGCTCTTCGTCGCGGGCCAGCACGTCATCGGCAGACGGGGCTTCACAATGCTCGGCGGTCAGTTTGGCCCATTTCAGCAGGCGCAGCGCCTTGGAACGTGCCTTGGGCGGCGCAATCAGGGCGCTGACGCCCTTGCGGCCCGCCCGTCCGGTCCGGCCGGAGCGGTGCAGCAGAGTTTCATGGTTCGAGGGCAGCTCAGCATGGACCACCAGTTCCAGCCCCGGCAGGTCAATGCCGCGCGCCGCCACATCAGTGGCCACGCAGACCCGTGCGCGCCCGTCGCGCATCGCCTGCAGCGCGTGGCTGCGCTCGGTCTGGGACAGCTCACCCGACAGGGTCACCACCGGCAAACCGCGGTTGGACAGCCGCGCTGCCAGACGGTTCACAGCGGCACGGGTATTGGCAAAGACGATGGAGCTGGGCGCCTCATAGTAGCGCAACACGTTGATGATGGCGTTTTCCGCGTCCGCCTGCGCCACGTTCATCAGGCGGTACTCGATATCCGCGTGCTGTTTGGTCTCGCCCGCGGTCTTGATCCGCATCGCATCGCGCTGAAAGGTCTCGGCCAGGCTGGCAATTGCCGGCGGCACGGTGGCGGAGAACAGCAGGGTGCGGCGGTCTTCGGGCGCCTCGCCCAGGATAAACTCAAGATCCTCGCGGAAGCCAAGGTCCAGCATCTCGTCGGCCTCGTCCAGCACCACGCCGCGCACCTGGCTGAGGTCGATGGAGCCGCGCGCGATGTGGTCGCGCAGACGGCCCGGAGTGGCCGCCACGATATGGGCGCCGCGTTCCAGCGTCCGGCGCTCGTCGCGCATGTCCATGCCGCCGACGCAGGAAGCAATCCGTGCGCCTGCCTCGCGGTAGAGCCAGCCCAGCTCGTGTTTCACCTGCAGCGCCAGTTCGCGGGTCGGGGCAATCACCAGCGCCAGCGGCGCCGCGGCCTCGCCGAACGCCTCATCCTCACCCAGCAGATCCTGAGCCAAAGCCAGGCCAAAACCGACGGTCTTGCCCGATCCGGTCTGTGCAGACACCAGCAGGTCGCGCCCTTCCACGTCGGGCTGAGTCACAGCCTCCTGCACTTGGGTCAGGGTTTCATATCCGCGCTCTTGCAGTGCGTTGGCCAGGGCTTGTTTCACGAGGGGGCTGTCTTTCCCGCGGGGCGCGCATCCGGCCCCAGCGTCAGAAGAAAAAGAAAGAAGGCTGCCCGTCCGGGGCAGCCTTCGGGAGTTCTGCAAAATACGGCAGGCGGCTTAGAAGCCCAGGCCTTCGTATTTCTTTTTGAACTTGGACACGCGGCCGCCGGCGTCCAGCAGGCGCGAGGTGCCGCCGGTCCAGGCCGGGTGCACGGTCGGGTCGATGTCCAAGGCCAGCTGATCACCCTCGGAGCCCCAGGTGGAGCGCATCTTGAGGATGGTGCCGTCGGTCATTTTGACGTCGATGAAGTGGTAATCGGGATGGGTGTCTTTTTTCATGATACCGCTCCTCAGGCTTTCTTGGGCTTGTAGTTCGCATCTTCTGCGATACGGGCCGACTTACCGCGGCGGGCGCGCAGGTAGTACAGCTTGGCGCGGCGGACGCGGCCGCGGCGCACCACTTCGATCGAGTCGATGTTGGTCGAGAACAGCGGGAACACACGCTCCACGCCTTCGCCGAACGAAATCTTGCGGACGGTGAACGAACCGGCAATGCCCGAGCCGTTCTTGCGGCTGATGCAAACGCCTTCGTACATCTGCACGCGCGAACGCGAGCCTTCGGTCACCTTGTAGCCGACACGGATGGTGTCACCGGCTTTGAAGTCGGGGATCTCTTTCCCCAGGGCGGCGATCTGTTCCGCCTCCAGCTGTGCGATCAGGTCCATCGCAACTCTCCTAAATTGCCTGCGGTTCATTCCGCAGAGGTTTGTGCCGTCATGAGAGCTCCTGGTCTTCACCGGGTCCCGCCAAAGGCAGCCCGCCAGAGATCACGCCGTCTGTTCCTTGCTGCTGGCGGGCTGGATCCTGAAGGAAACCGAAGAAGATTTCCGGGGCTGATCCAACAGTCAGCGGCCCGGGGCCGATTCCCGGCACCAGACGAGCGGCTTTTAGGCCTGCTGCGCCAATGTTTCAAGGGAATTCTGCGGCTGCGCCCGGATTGCAGGCATTGATTTCCTTTTGATTGGCTGCGGATCTGCGGTTACCGTTCAACTGCATTTATTTACGCAGCGTCAGCATATGCAGCTGGCCGGCGCGCCTCACCAGGGAGGGGAGACAGCATGCCATTCAAAAAGATGGACATTTTCAACAGCGAACAGTCCTACAAGGGGGAATTGAAGAAGGAGCTCAAAAGGCTGGATGCCACACCGGGCGATTTCTACTTCTATGATGAGGTCACACTGAACGGCGCAGCCCAGTCTATTCTGATTGTCGGCGAGGCGGCACCGTCCCTGCTGAAGGAGCTGAAGTCCAAAGCCAAGCAGCGGGCGGTGGGGCAGTGTTCCGTCAAGGACGGCACGCTGAGGCTCAGCCTGGTGAAGGGCAAGATGCCTGAAAAGAAGCTGAAGCCGCTGATGAAAGGCACCCAGTTCGGCTACGAGCTTGTGGCCGTGGACCTGGATGCGGGCGGCGAGGAAGATCCGGACAAGCGTTTCCTGAAACGTCTGCAGGCGGTGGAAAGCCGTTTTGACAAGATCAAGGGCAGGATCACCGATGATGAGCGCAAGGAGTTGCGCATCCTGTTCGGGCAGATTGAGGAGCAGAAAGACACCGATCAGGCAAAAGCTGCGAAAACCCTGACCGCTCTCAACACCCGGATGGAGGAGCTGATCAAGCTGATCGGCGGCGGCAAGGAGGCCTCCAAGGAAGAAACCAACGCCAAGACCCGGCTCAAGGCCACGACTGCCCGGTTCGACAAGGTCAAGGGCAAGATCATGGACGATGAGCGCAGGGCGCTGCGTCAGCATTTCGGGGCCGTGGCTGAGCATTTCGAGAAGGGCGAATGGAAGCAGGCCTATGCCCGGCTGGAAGTGCTCGACAAGGAAATGGTCGGTTATGTGAAGGCGGCGCTGGCATCGGATGAACAGGACGCAGAAAAGCGCAGCAAGGAGTTCGCGCAGTCGGACAGCGGCAAGGCGGCCAAGAGGCTGGCCAGCCGGATCAAGGAGGAAACCGAGAGGCTGGGCAAGCTGGAAACAGTCGTGACCCGCGAAGCCGGGGTGCTGAAAGACTTGCAGGAGACCCTTTCAGGGCTGACCAAACCCAAGGACATCAGCAAAAAGCAGCAGCAGGTCGACGCCAGTGCCGAACGGCTGGAGAAGGCTAAACAGGTGCTTGAGCAGTCCCGCGGGCAGTTGCTGAAGAATGTTGAGGAGATGAAAGCCGAGAAGCTGGAGAAGGAGAAGGCCTTTGTCACCGCTTTGAGCAACATCAAGTCCCGCATCACGGCATTGGATGAAATGCTGGACAGCGTGCCGGTGGATCAGGCCCGCAGCCAGATCGAGGCGCTGATCGGCAAGCAGGCCGAAGCGCAGCAGTGGCAGGAAGAGCGGCTGCAGAAGGAAAAGGGTGGCGAAGGTCATGGCACCGGCCGCCACGGCGCACAGACCGGTATGGAGCGGCAGGCGATGCGGGCCTCTTCCAAGAAGGGGGTGACGCCGGATCAGCCAGGGAACGTGGCGGGTACTGCTAAGGTCACGGAAGAATGGAACAAGGTCGAAATTACCTATACCGAGGAAGGCGGAAAACGGGTCATCGCCAGCAAGGACAAGACGCTGGAAGAGGTGAAGAACGTCTTCAGCCGGAAGCAATTCAGCGGCGGCAACACGTCAATGTGGGCGACGCCGGTACTGGAAAAGGAAGCCTTTGACCGGGCGATGCAGATCGCATCCAAGTTCAAGGATTTCACGCATTGGACCTTTGGCAATGAAGCCAGCGCCGGGAATGTGACGCAGGAGTTCAAGGACCTTACGCTTAAACTGGGCAAACCGGCTTCGGCACCGGGCTGGGGGTATGGGTTCAAGCGTGACGGGGATGCGGTGGATCTGGAAGACATCAAAGCCGCGCTGAGCGAGTTTGAGAAGGGCACAAAGACGCTGGATCAGACGTTCAAGGCCTTGAACGTGAAGATGGTTGAAAAGGCCGGCGGCGACGGCGTTAAGATGATACCGCACTACCGCGTGGTGCTGACGCGGTCATCGAACAACGGCGATTGGAAACTCAAAACGCATTTCCCCGACGACAGGCTTAAAAACACTGACCTGGGCTGGGAGACCGAGCGCGATCAGAGTTCAGGTGACGTGACTTTCAAGAAAGGAACGGATCTGACTGTCATGAAAAACAGCAAAATCCCTGCTTGATATCCGCATCTGCCATCAGGCGCGGGAAACCAGAAGGGCCAGCCTGTTCAGACAGCCTGGCCCTTGCGGTGGAAGGTCCGGTGAGGATCAGGCCGTCTGATCGTCGATGGCTGCATCCGGCGCGTTTTTCTTGACCGACTCGATACCGCCATCCCGGCCAGAGGCGCTGGCATAGCTTTGCGACGTGCCGATCACCTGGCCGTTGGTGGCCTTGAGGTTGAACATGTGCTTGCCGGCTGAGGTTTCCTTGCGCTCATAGCGCGCATCATCGCCGGCGTTCTTCTTGACCGACGCAATGCCGTTCTCGGCGCTGGCCTTCTGCTTGTAGCCTTCGCTGGCCAGAATGTTCTCGCCGTTGCCTGCCTTCAGGCGGAAGCGGTATTCGCCTGCGTTGTCGGTGTAGAGTTCAAATTTCCCAGCCACCCTGCTGTCTCCTGTCATTTAACTTATGCAGGAGGAGTAAAACACGGGTTTGACATTGCGGCAACGGCCTGCCTCGGGGAAAAGCCAAGCTGATGCATCACTTGCGCTAGGGCTTGCCGCGGTCCCTTGCGCGGACATAGGCCTCCCAAAGGTCCGGGCGGCGGGCCTTGGTGATTTCTTCGCTGATCCCGTGCCGCCACTCGGCGATCTTGCCGTGATGGCCGGACATCAGCACTTCCGGGATTTCCCGGCCCTTCCACTCGGCAGGGCGGGTGTATTGTGGGTGCTCCAAGAGACCGGAGGAGAAGCTCTCCTCTTCGGTTGAGGCGTGATTGCCCAGCACCCCCGGGATCAGCCGCACGGTGGCGTCGATCAGTGCCTGCGCGGCCAGCTCGCCGCCGGTCATCACAAAATCCCCCAGCGAGACCTCCTGGATGCCGTAGTGCTCCAGCACCCGTTCATCGACGCCCTCGAACCGCCCGCAGAGCAGGGTGATGCCGTCGCATTGGGCGAAATTGTGCATCATCTGCTGGTTCATCGGCCGTCCGCGCGGGGTCAGGTAGACTAGGGGCCAGTTGCCGCGGGTGTCCGCCATCGTGTGTTCGATCGCCTCGCCCAGCACATCAGCGCGCAGCACCATGCCCGCACCGCCGCCGGCGGGCGTGTCGTCCACGTTGCGGTGCTTGCCGATGCCAAACGCGCGCAGATCGGTGGTCTCCAGCTGCCAAAGCCCCTCCTGCAGCGCCTTGCCTGTCAGGCTTTCGCCCAGCACGCCGGGAAACGCATCCGGAAACAGCGTGATGATCTTGGCCTTCCACACGCCGGCCAGATCCGGCGTCGGAGTCATCAGCTCACGCGGCTTCAGGGTCGGGCGGATTGCCTTGCGGCCATGGGATTTGCTTGGTGCTGTCATAATGATGCTGTTTAGTTCAGTCAGATTTTCACGCAATACAAAGCTTGGGTGTTTGAATGAATTCAGAATGGCCGCCAGCGGTTCCCGGAGACAGCCTTGCCGCCTTGGACGAAGTGCAGGCCCGCACGCAGGCGCTCTGGCCTCAGGCGGCAGCGGCCGCCGGGCTGCCCGAAGCTGGCGCGAAGTTCCGCAGGCTGCAGTCCAACCGGCGCCAGGAGCACCGCCGCTGCGTGTTTGAAGTCGCGATAGCTGCAGGCCAGCGGTTTGTGCTGAGGGCCGATTTCCAGTCAGATAACCCATTGCGGCGGGTAAGGGATCTGGAGCGTCACGGGCAAGCTGCCCGGCAGCTGAAATCCGTTCCTGGTGTGTCGGTTCCGGAAATTTTGTGGCAGGATCTGGAACATCCTTTTGTGCTGATGGAATTTGTCCCCGGGGAAACAGCCTACCGGGCACTGGCTCTGACCGACTACGGCTTTGGTGCCAGGGCTGATGTTCTGCGCCGCATTGGAGCTGCAGTGGCCGAATTGCACAGGGTGTCCGACGCAGGGCAGAAGCAGTTCTGGCCGAAACCTTTTTTGAAGTCGGTTTCAGACCGTGCGGAGGCGGTGCGCGAGGGGCAGCTTCAACTGCCTAAACCCAATAAGTTTTTGGGGCTGTGCGCACATTTGCACCGGTCAGCTAGGCGCGCGCGCGGGCAGGAGTTCCGCAGTGCAGTGGCGCATGGCGACTTGCACTTGCGCAATGTTATCCTGTCGGATCAGGAGGTTGCGTTCATTGACTTCCTGAACCACAAGGCCGTCTTCCCGCAGCGCGATCTTGCCGACATCTGGCTGGCAAACTGCCCGGAGCACTTGGCTGCAGAAGACGGCCGCCGCGGGTTCGGGCTGGTGGCTCAAGCGGATTGGGAGGCCTTTGAAGAGGGTTATGGCGCCGGGCTGACAGGAGATCCGGTTTTCCGTTTCTTTTTTGCCTGGCGTTTGTTCCGGCTCTGGCTCAGCCTTGGGGCCAAACCGCCTGAGGAGCGTGTGAAGACCCAGATGGTCGCTGCTTGGTCGGTTCAGATACTTGATGCCCTGCTGGCAGATGAGGCTGGCTGACCTGCGGTCTCAGAACAGCCCTTCGGGCGGGTCGGCGATGATGCGGCCCTGGGTCAGATCCACGGTTGGCACCGCGTCCAGGGTGAAAGGCAGCAGCACAGTTGCCCTAAGGCCGGGGCCGTGGATTTCCAGCAGGTCGGCGGCACCGTGGTTTTGCACCGACTTCACGGTGCCCAGCAGGACGCCGCCAGTGTCATAAACCTGCAGCCCGATCAGGTCGGCGTGGTAGAATTCATCATCCGGCAGCTGCGGCAGCTGATCGCGGCGGGCAAACAGGCGCAGGCCCTTGATGGCGTCGGCGTCTTCTTTGGTCTCCACACCTTCCAGCAGCGCGGCAAAGCCATTCTTGATCGGGCGGGTAATGGTCAGGGAGTAGGTCCTGGTGCCGTCCTCATTGCTGAGCGGCGAATAGTCCTCGATCTCCTCGGGGATGGCGCAGAAGCTCTTGAGCCGCACCTCGCCGCGCACCCCGAAGGATCCGGAAATGGCGCCTACGCAGATCAGATCGCTCATGGTGTCAGTCCTTTGCACAGAACCCCGCGCGCAGCCATTGGCCGCCGGATTGTTCGCAGAGTTCCACTTGGTGGTTGCGTTCAAAGAAGATGCCCGCGGTAAAGGCCACTGCAACAAAAAACACAAGCCTTATCAACCGTCCCATTGGCGGTCTCAGCGGGTTTCGAGCGGCAGATCCGCCATCCGGCTTTCCCAGCCGGTTTCTTCCAGTTCCGGCGTGTCCGACAGCCGTTCCGGGTAACCGATGCAGAAATAGCCGATCAGCTGCCAGCCCTCAGGCGCGTTCAGGTCGCGGTTCAGCTGCTGGGGGTCCAGCACCGAAACCCAGCCCAGCCCCAGCCCTTCGGCGCGCAGCGCCAGCCAGAACAGGGTGATGGCAGTAACCACCGAATAGCGGCGCATCTCCGGCATGGTGGCAGCACCCAGGCCGTGGCCCTGTGCGGTCTCGTCGTCGCAGTAGACCGCCAGCTGCACCGGAGCTTCACGCATGCCGGACAGTTTCAGTTCCGCATAGCGTTCCGCCTTTTTACCGGAGTACCCGGTCAGCGCCTGGGCATTGGCGGCTTCGAAATTCTTCAGCGCAGCGGCGCGGGCGGTATCGCTCTCCACCCGCAGGATGCGCCAGGGTTCGCTCAAACCCACGGATGGGGCGAGCTGAATGGCAGAGAGGCAGCGCATCAGCACTGCCTCCTCCACCGGATCGCTGCGGAACCGGCGAACGTCGCGCCGGAGCCGCATCAGCAGATCAAGCTGGCTGCGGAACTCTTCGGGAAAAGCGCCCCGCAGCTCCACGGAATTATTCCGCGTCTGCAGCTGCTTCGGCGGCTTCAGCAGCCTTTGCAGCTTTCTCTTCTGCGCGCTCCTGGGCTTTCTTGCCCGGGGTGCCTTTTTTCGGGTTGCTGCGCTCGGCCTTGGCGCGGACGCCTGCGGCTTCCAGCATGCGGGCGATACGGTCGGTCGGCTGCGCGCCCTGGTCCAGCCAGTGCTGCACGCGCTCCAGGTCCATTTTCACGCGGTCTTCCGAGTCTTTCGGCAGCAGCGGGTTGTAGGTGCCCAGCTTCTCGATGAAGCGGCCGTCGCGCGGCATGCGGCTGTCAGCAGCCACGATGCGGTAGAAGGGGCGTTTTTTGGAGCCGCCGCGGGCCAAACGGATTTTCATTGCCATGGGTACATCTCCTTTGATGGCGTTGTCCGGGGTATGCCCCGGTTGTTCCTGTTGTTCGTTGTTATTCTTGGTGTTTCTTGTGGTGGCGGATGACTTCATCGATGATGAAGTTCAAGAATGCCTTGGCGAATTCAGGGTCCAGATCGGCCTGATCCGCCAGGTCTTCGAGCCGTGCGATCTGCGCCGCTTCGCGGGTGGGATCGGACGGGGGAAGGTCGTGTTCGGCTTTGAGCCGGCCCACCGCCTGGGTGTGCTTGAACCGCTCGCCCAGAGTGTAGACGAGGATCGCATCCAGACGGTCGATGCTTTCGCGGTGGCCCTTCAGCAGCTGGGCTGCGCGGGCAACGGGATCTTGGGTATCTGTTGTCATCGGGTTCTCCGCAATGCAGCAGGGCGGGGTGTCATCGAAGGGGTGCCAGGCATGCACCGGCTGTGCACCACCTGTGCACCGCCGCAGCGCAGCATGAGGGAAATCGCGCGCGCATCAGTCAATGGCCCAGCCCTCCGGCTTGAAGAGCGGATCGGCGTAATGGCTGATTTCCATGTCGATGCCATGCGCAATCTGGCTGTCCTTCAGGGCGTCCGGCGCGGGGTGGCGGTAGACGGCGTCGTTGCCGTCGATGGTGGCGGCACCATGGTCCTTGGCAGCGCCGAGCCGTTCCGCGAGCCGGATCGAGTCGAGATTCTTGGGGTCGATATAGCTGACCGCCGTGTCCCAGCCCAGTTCCGAATAAAAGTGGCGGCGGGCGGCATGGGCGGCCTCCAGCGCGTAGCCCTTGCCGGCCGCTCCGGGCCAGATGATCCAGGCAATCTCGCGCTCGGGCCAGCCTGCGGGCTGCCAGCCGCCGGCCATGCCGTAGGTCTCGCCGCTGGCCTTGTCGTGGATCATCCACATGCCGAAGCCGCGCACCTGCCAGTGGCCGATCTCGGCGGCATAGAGCATCCAGGCCTCGTACGGATTGAGAGGCCCGCCCATGAACCGCGAGCGGTAGGAGCTGAAGGTGGCCTTGAAGTCAGGGTAATCCTGCGCTTCGGGGCCGCGCAGCTCCAGGCGGCGGGTTTCGATCACCGGAATGTCAAACGGCATCAGCGCGCTCCTTCCTGCGGAAGGGCGCGGCGGCGCCGGGATATGACTGCAGCGGGGCGCATCAGTGCAGAAGCCCCCGTGCAGGCTGCGGGCCGGTGCTGCGGCCCGGGGGCAGGTGGCGCCAGCAGCGCAGGCCGGGCGCGGGCTGCAGCGGGAAGGAAACCAGCCGTTCCGGCTTGGCGCCGGCGCGGCGGGCCAGTGCGATGGACGCGGTGTTTTCCTCCGGCACGTAGGAGACGATGGTGTTCCAGCCGGCCGCGTTGAACAGCCAGTCCAGCACGCATTGGACGGCTTCGCTGGCATAGCCCTTGCCCTCGCCGGTTTCCATCAGGTGCCAGGACAGTTCCGGTTCCGGCCATCCCTTGGGGAACCAGGGGCCGACCAGGCCGACGGTGCTGCCGGTGCTGCGCTCCACCACGGCAAACAGGCCGTAGCCGTGCAGGTGCCAGTGGCCGATGATGGTGGCAATCGACCACCACAGCGAATCGGCCTCCTCCGCAACATTGATGAAACGCGGCGCGTCCGGAGCCAGGAAGGCGGCCTGGGCGTCAAACTCCGGGTCCGCCGGAGAAATCAGCATCAGCCGCTTGGAAACCAGCCTCGGATACCGCCGTTGCGCGTCTTTCATGTCATACCCCATTGCCCGGGCAGCAGGCCGCCCGGCGTCAATTTCACCCATCCGGTGAAGGAGTATCGTGGAGACTGCGTAATTTTCCGTTAAGCCGGGCGCGGCGCAAGCCGCGGTACGCAGGGGGGCGGTGAACTGGCGGGAGGTCATGCGTTAGCCTCCATTCCGCCGTCGCAAGGCGTCTCTGGTGCAGGGTGGCGGTAGACCAGCTCACGCCCGTGCTTGGGGTTGTCGAATTCAGCTTCGAACACCGCGCCCAGCCGTTCGGCGAGCGCCACCGAGCGGATGTTGCCCGGGAAGATGTTGGAGCACAGCGCGGGCAGGCCCATCACATCATAAGCATGGGTGCGGGTGGCCAGGGCGGCCTCGGCCATGACGCCGCGGCCTTCGCCTGCCGGAAACGCGACCCAGCCCAGTTCCGGTTCCGGCCAGCCTTCGGGCTGCCAAATGCCGGTGATGCCAAGCGCCTCGCCGCTGTCCTTGCAGGTGATGGTCCAGAAACCGAAGCCCCGCATCGCCCAGTGGCCCACCGACATGGTGAACCAGCGCCAGGCCTCGTTGCGGTCGAGCGGCCCGCCGAACCCCCAGGAGCGTGCTTCGTCCGCGAAGAACGCTGCCACCGGCCCGAAATCCGCCGCCTCCGGTCCGCGCAGGACCAGGCGTTCGGTTTCAAGCTGAGGGATGGCGGGGAGCTGCATCAGGAAAATTCCCGCAGGTCATGCACGATCACAACATCACCGGGGCTTTCGCCCTTGGCATCCGGGTCAATCACCCCGCCCAGGCGCTGGCCCAGGGCGATGGAACGGGTGTTGCCGGGGTCAATGATATTGATCAGGCTATCCCATCCGAACGCGCGGCGGGCCCAGGCCATCACCGCGCGGGCTGCTTCGGCCGCATAACCTTTGCCTTCGGCTTCGGGGATCACAAACCAGCCCAGTTCGGGACCCGGGTAGCCATCGGGCTGATAGATGCCCACTTCGCCTGCGTATGCGCCGGTTTCGCGGACTTCCAGTCCGAAGGGGCCGTAACCGCGCAGGGTCCAAAGTGCGACATCCCCGGCCCAGACCTTCCACGCTTCGCCGCGCGGCAGGATCCCGCGTTCGTAGCGGGCGCGTTCTGACGCAAAGAAGCCGGCCCAATGCTCGAAATCCTCAAGCTTGGGGGCGCGCAGCGTCAGGCGCTCGGTTTGAAGGGTGGGGATGGAGGTCACGGGTCAGATCACTTCTTCTTGCCAAATCCGCTGAGGCCTGCGGGCAGGCCCATGCCTCCGCCGAGGCCCGGAAGGCCGCCGGGCAGGCCGCCTTTGCCGCCCATCGCCTTGGCTGCCGCTTCCAGTGCCTTGGGGTCCATCTGGCTGGGGTCCATGCCGCCCATGTCCGGCATGCCGCCCTTGCCGAACATGCCCTTCATGGCCTGTTTCAGCATCTTGCCTTTGCCCATCTTGCCCATCTTCTTCATCACGTCGGCCATCTGCCGGTGCATCTTCAGAAGCTTGTTGAGGTCAGACACTTCCATGCCGGAACCGGCCGCGATGCGTTTCTTGCGGCTGGCCTGCAGCAGGGCGGGGTTGGCGCGCTCTTTCTTGGTCATCGACTGGATCATGGCGATCTGGCGCTTCAGCACCTTGTCGTCCATGCCGGCATCCTGCACCTGCTTGGCCATTTTGCCCATGCCGGGCATCATCTGCATCATGCCCTCCATGCCGCCCATCTGCAGCATCTGTTCCAGCTGCATGCGCAGGTCGTTCATGTTGAACTGACCCTTCATCATGCGCTTCATCATCTTCTCGGCCTGTTCGGCCTCGATGGTTTCCTGGGCCTTCTCGACCAGCGCCACGATGTCGCCCATGCCGAGAATGCGGCCGGCGATCCGGTCCGCCTCGAAGGTCTCCAGCGCGTCCATCTTCTCGCCCAGGCCGACAAAGCGGATCGGCTTGCCGGTGACAGCGCGCATCGACAGGGCGGCGCCGCCACGGCCGTCGCCGTCCATCCGGGTGAGCACCACGCCGCTGATGCCGATCTTGGCGTCGAATTCCTCGGCCACCTCGACGGCGACCTGGCCGGTCAGGCCATCAACGACCAGCAGGGTCTCGCGCGGGGACACCACGTTGCGGACGTCCTCGACCTCCTGCATCAGAGTCTCGTCGATGTGCAGGCGGCCGGCGGTATCGAGCATGTAGACGTCATAGCCGCCCAGGGTCGCCTGCTGCTTGGCGCGCTTGGCGATGTCGACGGGTTTCTGGCCCGGCACGATGGGCAGGGTGTCGACGCCGATCTGGACACCGAGCACCGCCAGCTGGTCCATCGCCGCCGGGCGGTAGACGTCGAGAGAGGCCATCAGGACCTTCTTGCCCTCTTTCTCCTTCAGCCGTTTCGCCAGCTTGCCGGTGGTGGTGGTCTTACCGGAGCCCTGCAGACCGACCATCAGGACCGGGGCAGGCGGGTTGTCGACCTTGAGCTTGCCGGGGTCCTCGTCGCCGCGCAGCACGTCGACCAGCGCGTCGTGCACGATTTTCACCACCTGCTGGCCCGGGGTCACCGATTTGGTGACCGCCTGGCCGGTGGCCTGTTCCTGGACCCGCTTGACGAAATCGCGGGCAACCGGCAGCGAGACGTCGGCTTCCAGCAGCGCCACACGGACTTCGCGCAGGGCGGATTTGACGTCCTCTTCGCTGAGGGCGCCCTGTTTGGTCAGCCGGTCAAAGACGCCGGAAAGGCGTTCGGATAGATTTTCAAACATGCCTGCGGCCTCCTGATGCCGGTTTCAATGTGTGGCGCCCCCGTATGTAGGGGACAAGCGAACCATGCGCAAATGCCCCCACGGGCGTACAACGCTGGTGGGGGGCGATCCCTGGCACGGGCAGGGACCGGAAGACTCAGATCTCCCGGATGTTTGGGCGGGGCTTACGCGGATTGG
This sequence comes from Leisingera sp. S132, assembly GCF_025144465.1. Taxonomy (NCBI): domain Bacteria; kingdom Pseudomonadati; phylum Pseudomonadota; class Alphaproteobacteria; order Rhodobacterales; family Roseobacteraceae; genus Leisingera; species Leisingera sp. S132. The sequence goes on along the minus strand of NZ_CP083553.1, from coordinate 3,315,941 downwards.
GGGGCGGAGTCAACCTTTGGCCGGCTATCGGCTGGCAGCCACGCATTGACCGCATCAGCCAGCCGCTGGGCACCGCGGCCGCTGGTGTAGGCCTCGACCACCGGGTGGCGGCCGGCGCTCATGCCGCTGTCCAGCACCAGCACCGGGCGGTGGAGCGTGCGGGTGCGGCCCTCGCTGCGGCTGGTGGTGCTTTCCACCTCGGCGTGGGAGAGGTCGGCGAGGCGGTGCTCTACCCGGTTGTAGCCGAACACCGACTGGCGCCGGATCACGATGCTGCCGCCGGGCCTGTCGAGGATCACCTGCACCCGGCGCACGAACAGGCAGAAGGCGGCAAAGCCCATGCCGCCGCCCGCGAGGGCAAAGAAAAGGCCGAACCAGAGGTTCTCACCGCCGGTGCTGGCGGCCCCCAGGCCTGCGCCGACAAAAACGAGGATAAACAGGATGAGGGCGATGCCGATGAACCAGGGGTTGTCGGCCAGGATCAGCTGCTCAGGCGTGTTGCGGGTGATTTTCATAATTCAAGCTTACCCAAGGGAAAGGCGAGAGGGAGGGGAAATCGGCACCGGTTGCGTCAAAACCGTGCGCGGGGCGCCGCCGCTACGCCCTCTGCGCGCTTGACTCGGGGGCGGACGCTTGGCCAACATCGAAAACGGCCCCTTGCTGCCCACTCACCGGCACGGGGCGCTCAGAAGAGCACCGAGGCAGATCTTTGGCACAGGCAAGCTGCACGCCCTTGGCGGCTGCGGTCCTAGGCGGGCATTCGCATCAGCTAAGGGAGGATCTGAGAACATGCGCGTTTTCACTATTCTGGGACCGTCGCAGTCCGGCAAATCAACGCTGGCCACGGCGCTGGCCAATCTGGACAGTGCCGCTGGCAAAAGGCAGGAGGTTGCAGGCGTCACCGCTTTGCAGCCTTTTTCATTTATGGGGGAGGATTGGGCCGCGATCGACATCGCAGGCGGTGCCGACAATCTGGCGCAGGCGGGACCGGCGCTGGCTGCCAGCGATGCTGCCGTCCTCTGCGTTCCGGCTGACGCCGGCGCTGCGGTGCTGAGCGCGCCGTATCTGCGCAAGCTGGAGGAGGCGGGGGTTCCCGCCTTTATTTTTGTCAACCGTATGGACCAGGCAACGGACCGGGTAGCGGAGATCGTTGCCGCGCTTCAGGCCTATTGCAGCCACAACATCATCCTGCGGCAGGTGCCGATCCGCGAGGATGGGCAGGTTGTGGGTGCTGTGGATCTGATTTCCGAACGGGCCTGGCAGTATCAGGAGGGCAAGCCTTCGGCGCTGATCGAGCTGCCGGTGGCGATGTACGCACGCGAGCAGGAAGCCCGCACCGAACTGCTGGAGGCGCTGGCGGATTTTGACGACACGCTGCTGGAGGAGCTGATCGAGGATCAGCAGGTGATGGCGGAAGAGGCCTATGAGGTGGCCACGAAGGTGCTGCAGCACAATGACCTGATCCCGGCGCTGATGGGATCGGCGGAGCACAAGAACGGGATCCTGCGGCTGATGAAGTCGCTGCGCCATGAGGCGCCGGATGTGGGGGCGGCGCTGGAACGGTTGTCGCAGGACGGCAGCGTGCTGGCGGTCGGCTGCATGGCGGATCTGGTCAAGCATCTGGGCAAGACGGTGATGGTGCGGGCGCTGGACGGCAGCGTCGGCAATGGCGTGCCGGTTGGCGGTGCCGCGCTGGGATCGCTGACCGGCGTTGGATCGCAAGCGAACACCAGGCTGACACCGGGCGACATGGGGAAGGCGGTGAAATCCGACCATCTGAATCTGGGCTTTGCCTATGGGACGGATGGTGCATCGCCGCTGCCGGAGTGGGCGCAGCCGCGGCCCTCGACCTTCCGGCGGATCATCACCCCGGTGAATGAGCGCGACGATGCCCGCCTGTCCACCGCGCTGGAGCGGCTGGCGGAAATCGACCCGGCGCTGGTGCTGGACCAGGATGAGGCTAGCGGCCATGTGCTTTTGAACCTGCAGGGGCCGCTGCACATGCGCCGGATCAAGCAGGCGCTGAAGGACGAGTTTGGCGTCGAGGTGGAGGAGGGGCCGGTGCCGCCGGCCTTGCGCGAAACTATCAAGAAATCCGTGCAGGTGCATCACCGTCACCGCAAGCAGTCGGGCGGCGCCGGGCAGTTTGCGGATGTGGTGATCGAGGTGAAGCCCTTGCCGCGCGGCAGCGGGTTCGTGTTCGAGGAAACCGTGAAGGGCGGCGCGGTGCCCAAGAACTACATCCCCTCGGTCGAGGCGGGCGCGCGCGAGGCGCTGGCGCAGGGGCCGAACGGCCATCCGGTGGTGGATGTCTGCGTGACGCTGAAGGACGGCAAGCACCATTCGGTGGACAGTTCCGACTATGCCTTCCGGACCGCGGGCAAGAACGCGGTGAAGGAGGCGCTGGGCGAGGCCGGTCTGACCCTGCTGCAGCCGATCATGCGGGTGCATATCCATGTGCCGTCGGTCTTCACCGGCGGGCTGGTTCCGGTAGTGAGCGGCATGAAAGGGCAGATCCTGGGCTTTGAGGCAGAAGAGGGCGCCGCGGGCTGGGACGTGTTCGAGACGCTGCTGCCGATGTCGGCGCAGGATGAGCTGTGCAGCACCCTGGCCAGTGCCACCCGCGGCACCGGCTGGTTCAGCACCGATTTCGACCACTACGAGGAGGCGCGAAGGGCCGATTTCGCCGAGGCGTGATCTGGCCGGGCGGCGGGCGTTCGCGCCCGCCCTCCGCGGCGATGGCGCAAAACGGGGCGCAGGCGGCGGAACACCGCTTGCGTCCCGGCGCTGTTTTTTGCGATCTGCACGGCAAACCGGAACCGCTTGCGGAGTAAGATCATGGACGCCTCATCCACCTATCAGGACAGCCTGCCCATCTCCTCGGATGCGCTGCTGAAGCAGCTGGACGACTGGGGCATTGCCTATCAGCTGCATACCCATGTGCCGCTGCGCACGGTGGAGGACGCCAAGGGCGTCGAGGAGCAGTTCATGGTGCCGGGCGAAAACGCGCTGCGGCTGAAGAACCTGTTCCTGCGCGACAAGAAGAAGCGGAACTACCTGGTGACACTGCAGCAGGACCGGGAGATCGACCTGAAGGCGCTGGGCGCAGAGCTGGGGATCGGCAACCTGTCCTTTGGTTCCGCTGACCGGCTTCTGGAGAACCTGGGTATCCGCCCCGGCGCGGTCAGCCCGCTGGCGATGATCACCGGCGCGGAGAAGGGCGTCACCTTCTATATGGATGCGCAGGCGCAAGAGGCGGACGTGATCTATATGCACCCGCTGGTCAACGACCGCACGGTGGCGATGAAGCGCGATGATGTGATGGCGTTCTTTGAACGCATCGGCGTTGAGGTGCGCTGGGTCTAACCCGCCATTTCATCCGCCAGTGCCAGATCCAGCGCGGCGGCCACATGGGCGGCGGAGGGGTTCACAAACAGGAAGCCGCCGGCCTCGAAGCTGACGTCGTCGATGTGATCGGGGAAGGCAAGCGGCAGCTCGGTGCAGGCCAGCAGGATGGCGGTGCCGGGCTGGGCGTGTCTCGCGCAAAAGCGCAGCAGGCGGGCCTGTGCGGTGGCGGAAGCGCCGCCGTAGAAATCCTCGTCGATCATCATCTGCATCTCGGCGATCTCGTCCTGCGGCAGGGTCTCATTTGCTGTGACGCCCTGTGCGGCGAGCACGCTGGCATAGTTGCTGGCCTGCATGGTGACGGCGGTGCCCAGCACCAGCGCGCGGGCGGCGCCGGTTGCGGCGGTAGCTTCTGCGGTGGCGTCGAAGATGCTGAGGATTGGCATCACCACGCCCTCGCGGATCGCGTGCAGGCGGGCGTGCGGGGTGTTGGACGCGATAATGGCGAAGTCGCAGCCAGCGCGTTCCAGCGTCAGCATCGCCTCGCGGAAGACGGCATCAAAAGCGGTCCAGCTTGCTTCATCCCCCGGGCGGCCGCGCAACGCGCGGGTCTGGGCCTGAACCACGGATTCGATGGTGATCGGCGGCACCGGCAGCGGTGTGCCCGCGCCGCGCTCTGCAAAGAACCTTCCGGCTCCTTCGCAAATGGCGCGGTAGTAATCGAGGGTGGAGGCCCAGCCGACGCCGCCGAGAATGCCGATCTTCTTCATGGGAATGCCTGTTTTTGAAATACCGGTGCAGGCAGAGTGGCACAGGGCGAGCCGTGGTGCTAAACGCAAAAAGGCCGCCAGCCGGAGGGCTGGCGGCAGGAGCGCGCGGCGGTGCAGGGGGTCAGGCCGCCAGCGCTTCGATTTGGTTTTTCGCTTTGGCCAGCGCGCCCTCGGCGTCGATGGACATGGCGTCGGCGGCCACGATCTGGACATTGGTTATGCCGATGAAACCCAGCACATGGCGCAGGTAGGTGGTGGCAAAGTCGATGTCGGATCCGGCCTGGGTGCCGCCGGAGGCCACGGCAATAATGGCGCGCTTGCCCTCCAGCAGGCCGATGGGGCCGGTGTCCGTATAGCGGAAGGTGACGCCGACGCGGGCCACCAGGTCGATCCAGGCCTTCAGCGTGGAGGGCACCGAGAAGTTGTAGATCGGCGTGCCGATCACGATGGTGTCGGCCTGTTTCAGCTCCTCGACCAGCGCGTCGGAGAGGGCGAGCAGCTGTTTGTCTGCCTCGCTGCGCTGGTCGGCGGGGGTGAAGTTTGCCCCGATCCAGGCGCCGTCCAGCAGCGGTAGCGGTGCGGCGAGGTCGCGGCGGATCACAGTGTCCGCGTCCAGTCGGCTGACGATCTGTGCGGAGAGGCCCCGGGTCACCGAGCCTTCGGTGCGGGCGGAGGAGTCGAGGTGCATAACGGTGCGGGTCATGTCAAAGTTCCTGTGCTTGTTGCTGACAGAAATTTGGGTTATTGCATTTTCGAACGCAACGCCGCAAAAGTAACATCGAGTGTGCGCTTGTGCGCATGTCGCGCGGATCGGCAAGGAGGCAGCCATGGACAATTGGGATGAGGTGCGTACCGCCTATCAGGTCGCCCGGATGGGCACGGTCAGCGGTGCCGCCGAGGTGCTGGGGGTGCACCATGCCACGGTAATCCGACATATCGACGCTATCGAGGCGCGGCTGGGGGTGAAGCTGTTCCAGCGCCATGCCCGCGGCTACACGCCGACGGAGGCCGGGCAGGATCTGTTGCGGGTGGCGCAGGCGACCGATGATCAGTTCAGCCAGCTGGTCGGCCGGCTGAAGGGGCAGGGCGATGATGTCTCCGGCGAGCTGGTGGTGACGTCGCTTGCGTCTTTTGCGCCGATGCTGGTGCCGGCGCTGAAGGAGTTCCAGGACATGCACCCGGGACTGATCATCCGCTATCTGACCGGCGACCGGCTGTTCCGGCTGGAATACGGCGAGGCGCATGTGGCGGTGCGGGCCGGCAACGCCCCGGATCAGCCGGACAATGTGGTGCAGCCCTTCATCAAGCAGCAGGTCGGGCTTTATGCCTCCAAGGCCTATACCGAGAAATACGGCGTGCTGCAGGGGGTGGAGGACATGGCCAATCACCGCTTCATTGGCAATGACGATGAAAACAGCCGCGCTCCGTTTTCGCGCTGGCTGCGGGCTCATGCGCCGGCTGAGGCGATCTCGTTCCGGTGCTCCAACGGGTTCACCATGCAGAACGCGGTGCACAGCGGCGCGGGCATCGGATTCATGGCGGCCTGGGAGGCGCGGCAGAACCCGAACCTGGTGGAAATGATGGCGCCGCAGGAAGAATGGGAAGGCACGCTTTGGCTGGTGACCCATGTGGACCTGCACCGCACCACCAAGGTGCAGGCGTTTTTGAAGTTCCTCAAGGAACAGGCCAAGGAATGGCAGCTGTGAGCGAGGCGCTGCGCGGGCATCTGGCGATGCTTGCCTTTTCGGCACTGGTGGCTGGGTCGTTTTCGCTGGGCGTGATGGTTGCCAACGAAATCGCGCCGGCGGCGCTGAATGCGGCACGGTTCGCTATCGCTGCGGTGGTCATCGGCATCGCCGCCGCGGCCACATCCGGCATCAGGCGAACGCATTTCCAGGCCCCCTGGCGCTTTGCGGTGCTGGGCGGGCTGTTCGGCGGCTACTTCGTGCTGATGTTCTACGGGCTGCAGACCGCGGCGCCGGTCAGCGCGGCGGCGGTGTTCACGCTGGTGCCGGTGATGAGCGCGGGCTTTGGCTGGCTGCTGTTGCGGCAGGTGACCACCCGCTGGATGGCGCTGGCGCTGTCGATTGGCGCCGCCGGTGCGGTCTGGGTGATCGTGCGCGGCGACCTGGGCGCCTTGGCGGCGTTCCGGATCGGCCAGGGCGAAATCATCTATTTCTGGGGCTGCGTGCTGCACGCGATCTACACGCCGATGGTGCGCAAGCTGAACCGGGGCGAGCCTGCGGTGGTGTTCACCTTCGGGATGCTGCTGGCGGGCGGCGGGCTGCTGGCGGCGTTCGGCTGGCAGGACATTCTGGCGACTGGTTGGATGCAGCTGCCGGGCATCGTCTGGATCGGATTGTTCTATCTGGCGTTTTTTGCCAGTGCTGCCACCTTTGTGCTGCTGCAATACGCCACCCTGCGGCTGCCATCGGCCAAGGTGATGGCCTATACCTATCTGACCCCCAGCTGGGTGATCCTGTGGGAGATTGCGCTGGGCCGCGGTGCGCCGCCGGGCATGGTGCTGATCGGGGTGGTGATGTCGGTTGTTGCCCTGGCAATGCTGCTGGAGGGGGACGCCAAGCCGGTACGCGCCTGACCGCTGCGTGCCGGGCGTGCTTGCGGCAGGTCAACGCACGCCTCTTGTTTTCCTGTATGCTGGTCCTGAGGGACGCGTCAGGAAGAGGAGGGAAAGATGTTCAAGCATATCATGGTGCCCGTTGACCTGCACATGCCCGCTGGGGTCAAGAAAGCTCTGAACGTGGCCGCAGATTTTGCCGCCAACCATGGCTCACGCGTGACGCTGGTCCATGTGACGGGCGAGCAGATTGAAGGCGCACACACTTTGGGGCCGTCTGGCGATGAACTGGCTGCACTGGCCAGCAAGATGGCTGAAAGCAGCGGCGCAAGGGTTGAGGGGCTGCCGGTTCATTCGGTGGATGTCGGGTCAGAGATGGACTCCATCCTGGCCCGGACCGCCAAGGAGCTGGAAGTGGACCTGATCGTGATCGCCACCCATATGCCCGGTATTCTGGACTATGTGTTCTCGTCCCACGCCAGCCATCTGGTGCTGCATTCCGACATTTCGGTGTTTGTCGTCCGCTAGGGGCCAATACGCCTAATTGCCGGTCTGGCTGTCCTCTGACAGGTGCTCCGCCTCCAGGAAGCGTTCGAAGGCGTCCAGGTTCACCGGCTCGAACTGGCCAAAGCCCTGCATCCATACGCTTGCGGCCCGCATTGCGTCGGGCTGCAGCTTGCACCATTTGACCCGGCCGCGCTTTTCCTGCGCGATGAGACCTGCGCGGGTAAGGATGGTCAGGTGCTTGGAAATTGCTGCCAGCGACATCTCAAACGGCTCTGCCACGTCGGTTACGGCCATGTCGTCCTCCAGCAGCATGGTCAGGATCGCCCGGCGGGTCGGGTCGGCCAGGGCCGCAAAGACGGTGTCGAGGGTGTCGCTCATGCCTGATACTCCTAAAGGGCAAGAAGCGGGTCGACAATCCTGCAAAAACTGCGATGGATCGGTGCAAGGCATTTCGAGGGAGCAGTTGGCATGGCGTTGCGCTATTGGGCGGTGATTTTCATTCTGGGCATCGGCTGGGGCATGTCGTTCATGTTCAACGCCATTCTGCTACGCGAGTTGGGGCCGCTGTCGGTCTCCATGGGGCGGGTGGGCTTTGGCGCGCTGGGCTGCTGGATCTACGTGCTGGCGGCGCGGAAGAAAGTGCCGGCCGATGCGGGGCGCTGGCAGGCGCTGTTCGGGTTCGGCGTGCTGAGCTATGCGGGGCCTTTTGCCTTCTACGCGCTGGGCCAGCAGCATATCGCCAGCGGCGTGGCCGGGATTGTCAATGCCACCACCCCGGCGCTGGCGGTTGTCGTGTCTCATTTCTGGCCCGGAGGAGAGCGGGCCACGGTGCTGAAATCATTGGGGGTGATCTGCGGGTTCCTCGGGATCGTGCTGCTGTCGCTGCCAATTCTGGAGGGCGGCCAGTCCTCGGAAGCCTGGGCGGTGCTGATCACCCTCTGCGCGCCGCTGTGCTATGCGTTCTCCGTTAATATCGCGCGCAGCTTCCGGGATATGGAACCGGTGGTGCTGGTCGCCATTGCGCTCACCGGATCGACCGCCGCGATTGCGCCGCTGGCGTTGTGGAGCGAGGGGGTGCCGGTGATCACGCGTATGGAAACCTGGGCGTCACTGCTGGTGATCGGCTTTGTGCTGACCTCGGCGGCCTTCATCGCCTTTTACTGGGTGCTGCCCAAGGTGGGGCCGACCAACATCACCATGCCGACGCTGATCGCGCCGGTTTCGGCGCTGTTTCTGGGCACTTACATTCTGGGCGAGACGCTTCTGGCAGAGCACCTGTGGGGCATGGCAGCAATCCTCTTGGGGCTGTTGCTGATCGACGGGCGGATTGTGCGCTGGCGGCCGGCAAAACCGCCTGCCGGCTAAAATCAACCTTTTGGTTGAATATGGATTCCGCACCAGTTTGGCGCTAACGGCGGCTGCGGCAGAGCGGCGCGGCGTATGGGGGTTGGCAAAATATCGCGCATAAACAAGGAGATGAGCATATTTTGAATCTTCAATCCTTGTAATTGACTCCTAGGCCCCGTGGCCTTAGCACCCTCCATAGAAATTCGCGTGAGGATGGCGCCCGTGACCGATGACGACCAAAAGCAGCGCATGGCGCAGCTGGAGGAGAAATTGGCGGCGGCGCGTAAGGCCCAGGAGCCCAAGCCGCGCGCGGATGAGCATTATTCCCTGGCCAATCAGGCCTGGCGGATGGTGATCGAATTGGTGGCCGGTCTTGGGATCGGCTTTGGCATCGGATACGGGCTGGACCATCTGTTTGGAACCCTGCCCATCTTCATGGTGCTGTTTATTATGCTGGGCCTGGCCGCCGGGGTGAAGACGATGCTTCGCACCGCGCAAGAGATCCAGAAAGAGAAACTGGCCGAAGAGGCCGAAAAAAATGCGCAAGACCGGGATTGATCCGACGGGATCACACACCGGCGACAGGAGAAGCGGACCGATGGGCAAAATTTTCTTTTACGCAGCTCTGGCACTGGTCGTTGTGTCGGGTCTGATTTTCGCTCCGGCGGAAGCAAAGCTGGCGATCCACCCGATGGATCAGTTCCAGGTGAGCGCGCTGTTCGGCGATCACATCTCCTGGTACACTCCGACCAATGTGACCCTGTGGATGGCGCTGGCTGTTGCCGCCGTGTTCGCCCTGCTGGTTCTGGGTTCCTCGCGCCGCGCCATCGTGCCGGGCCGCGCCCAGTCGGTTGCGGAACTGGCCTATGGCTTCATCTACAAGATGGTTGAGGACGTGGCCGGCAAGGACGGCGTCAAGTTCTTCCCCTACATCATGACCCTGTTCATGTTTATCGTGATGGCCAACTTCCTGGGCCTGATCCCCGGTTCCTTCACCACAACCTCGCACATCGCGGTCACCGCGGTTCTGGCGGCGCTGGTGTTTGTGACCGTGACCGTGGTCGGCTTCGTCAAGAACGGTGTTGGCTTCCTGGGCCTGTTCTGGGTGTCGAGCGCGCCGCTGGCGCTCCGCCCGATCCTGGCCATCATCGAACTGATTTCCTACTTCGTGCGCCCCGTCAGCCACTCCATCCGTCTTGCCGGTAACGTGATGGCGGGCCACGCGGTTCTGAAAGTGTTCGCAGGCTTTGCCGCAGCACTGGGCATGTTCAGCTTCCTGCCGATCTTTGCCATCACCGCAGTTTACGCACTCGAAGTTCTGGTGGCCTTCATTCAGGCCTACGTCTTCACCATCCTGACCTGCGTGTACCTGAAGGATGCACTGCACCCGAGCCACTAAGGCCAGGATCTGAAAGCTTACCGGGCGGCGCCCTGAGCGGCCCCGCCCACCCTAGAAATCACCACATTCCATCGTAAGGAGAGAAATCATGGAAGGCGATATCGCACAACTCGGTCAGTTCGTCGGCGCAGGCCTGGCAGCAATCGGTTCCGGCGCAGCCGCAATCGGTGTGGGCCACGTGGCTGGCAACTTCCTGGCAGGCGCTCTGCGTAACCCGTCGGCAGCAGCCGGCCAGACCGCAACCCTGTTCATCGGCATCGCGTTTGCAGAAGCACTGGGCATCTTCTCGTTCCTGGTCGCTCTGCTGCTGATGTTCGCCGTCTAAGACCTTAGGAACCTATTTCCTTACGGCCGGGCAGTGCAGATCCTGCGCTGCCCGGTGTAACGGCAAGTTCCTGGGAGGACGACATGGCATCAAATACGCAAGAGGCAGCACACGGCGGCGGTTCCGCAATGCCGCAGCTGGACTTCTCGACCTTCGGGAACCAGATCTTCTGGCTCGTGGTCGCCCTGGTCGTGATTTACCTCATTCTGTCGCGCGTCGCGCTGCCCCGCATTGCTGCGGTGCTGGCCGAGCGTCAGGGGACCATCACCAACGACCTCGCCGCGGCTGAAGACCTGAAAGCCAAGGCTGTCGAGGCCGAAAACGCATATAACAAAGCTCTGGCGGATGCCCGTGCCGAGGCTCAGCGCATCGCTGCCGAGACCCGCGCCGAGATCCAGGCCGGGCTGGACGAGGCCATCGCCAAAGCAGACGAGCAGATCGCTGCCAAGGCCGCCGAGTCCGAAAAGGCTATCGCCGAAATCAAGGCCGGCGCGCTGGAAAGCGTGAAGGCCGTGGCCACAGATACCGCAGAGGCGCTGGTCGCTGCTCTGGGCGGTTCGGCAGACAAAGACGCAGTTGCCGCGGCAGTTGCCGAGCGGACGAAAGGATAAGGACATGCGCAATATTCTCGCTCTTGCCCTGACCCTTGGCGCGGCTTCCCCGGCTTTCGCTGCAGGTGGCGGCATGGACCTGTCCAACACCAACCTGGTTGTTGCGCTGGCGTTCATCTTGTTCATCGGCATCCTGCTGTTTGCCAAGGTGCCGTCGCTGCTGGCTGGCCAGCTGGACAACCGCGCCGCAGGCATCCAGAAGGAACTGGACGAAGCCCGCGCCCTGCGGGAAGAAGCCCAGACCATCCTGGCGTCTTATGAGCGCAAGCAGCAGGAAGTTCAGGCCCAGGCCGATCAGATCGTGGCTGCCGCCCGTGACGAAGCTGCCCGTGCAGCGGAGCAGGCAAAAGCTGATCTGCAAACCTCCATCGCCCGCCGTCTGGCGGCCGCTGAGGATCAGATTGCCTCGGCAGAAGCTTCGGCTGTGAAGGAAGTGCGCGACCAGGCGATCTCCATCGCTGTTGCCGCTGCGGATCAGGTGATCTCCAAGCAGATGACCGCTGCCGAGGCCAACAAGCTGATCGACGCCGCCATCGCGGATGTGGACGCCAAGCTGCACTAAGCTTTGGCTGATCCTGACAAGCTAAAAGAACCCGGCCCGAGCGGCCGGGTTTTTTTCTTTTGGGAAGGGGTGTTTTGAGCCCAAGGCGGTCGCCAAGGATGGCTATAGGTTAGGGCCTCAGTCTTTTCAGGCCAATATCGCCCCAATCCTCTTCGCCAAAAACGTCCGCCGACTTACCTGAGGCCAACCCACCAAAGGAAGCCCAAACCTCCCTTAACCAACAGAAGGCTACTTGGACGATCACGTCGTTCACTTCAAAGTCTTGATTAAAAGGATCGAAACTTGGAACTCTTGTTCTAGGATCGCTGATGCCCGTGTTTGCAAACCCATCAAATAGCAAACGGTTTTCTGAAATAGCATTGTTCAAGGCATAGAGATTGGGTCCTTGTGCATGAACCCAGATACTGAAGGAGCCATCCGGCTCTTGTGCGGGGTGAATGCCAATATGCAGCCCTTGGGCCATTTCAGGCAATGCTTTTTCCACGCCCCTGAGCTTCGAAACTGCTTGTTCTGATTTTTGTCGAAGAATTTCAAGTAATTGCTCACGGTAGGTCTGTTCGTCCATATTGGCATCCATAGCATTCGTTTTGAAACATACAGCTTAAAGCTGATTTTCCGTCAAGATTCGCTGTGTCACGCTTGTCGGTCTAAAGCCCGCTTCTACCTTCGCCATCACCCCTTCCCGGTCTCATGCTCCAACCGCTGCCGGGCCACCTCTGCGTTGCGCTCAGCCCGCTGGTGGTCGGTGAGGGCTTGTTTCACATAGTCCAGATGCGCCTCCACAGCGGTGCGGGCGGCTTGCGGGTCGCGGGCCTGCAAGGCGGCGTTGATGGCGCGGTGCTGCTCCAGAAGCGCCTCATAGGTGGTGTGCTGCTGGAACATGATGCGGCGGTTATAGAACACGCCTTCACGCAACAGATCGAACATCGAGCGCATCATGTGCAGCATGATCACGTTGTGGCTGGCGTCCATGATGGCGGAGTGGAACTGGGCGTCGAGCCTGGCGGCTTCCTCGGAGACGGCGGGATTGCCGGCCGCTTCCATCTTGTCAAAGATCGCCTGGATCACCTGCAGGTCGTAGTCTGACCCGAAGCGCGCGGCGCGCTCTGCCGCCAGCCCTTCCATGTCGCGGCGGAAGGAGAGGTAATCGAACACCGCCTCGTCATGGGTGGCGAACAGCTGGATCAGGGCGGGGGAGAAGGCAGAACCCAGAACATCGGCCACAAAAACGCCGGAGCCGGCCTTGGAAGCCAGCAGGCCGCGGGCCTGAAGTTCGCTGATGGCATCGCGCAGGGAGGGGCGGGAGACGCCGAGCCGTTCGGCCAGCTCCCGTTCGGCGGGCAGCCGTTCACCGGGCGACAGGATACCGCGCAGGATCAGCTGTTCGATCTGCTTGACGACGGAGGCGGAGAGTTTTTCGGGCTGGACTTTCTGGAAAGGCATCTGGTCGCTCTGACGGATTGGTCAATTTATATGACCACGCGGGGCGGGTGGCTGCAAGAGCGGAGCGCATCACGAAGGCTGTAACAATAGGTCAGCTTTGTTGACTTTATTCTGGGGCCTCCTACCGTGATCCTGAAAGCTCAGCGAGGAGAGAGCCATGCAGCTGGACCAGATCTTTGCCACCCGCAACAGCCGGATGAAGGCGTCGGAAATCCGCGAACTGCTGAAACTGCTGGACCAGCCGGACATCATCTCCTTTGCCGGCGGTATCCCTGATCCGGCGCTGTTTCCGGCGGATGAGTTCGCCGAAGCCTTCAAGACCGCGCTGGCACCGGACCGGCAGGCGCAGGCGCTGCAGTATTCCGTCAGCGAGGGCTATCTGCCGCTGCGCCAGTGGATCGTGGCGGAGATGGCAAAGATCGGCATTGCTTGCGAGGCTGAGAACGTGCTGATCACCTCCGGCTCGCAGCAGGCGCTTGATTACCTGGGCAAGCTGTTCCTGTCGCCGGGTGACACCGCGCTGGTCGGCTGGCCGACCTACCTGGGGGCGCTGGCGGCCTTCAACGCTTATGAGCCGCGCTATGACCGGCTGTCGCTGAACGGGAACCGCACCGCGGAGAGCTACGCCGAGAGCGCGGCAGAGGCAGGCAGTGCAGTGAAATTCGCTTATCTCTCACCGGATTTCGCCAACCCCACTGGTGAGACGCTGGATCACGCCGGGCGGTTGCGGCTGCTGGACATCGCGGACACGCTGGACTGTGCGGTCATCGAGGACGCGGCCTATCAGTCGCTGCGCTATGACGGGGAACCGGTGCCGCCGGTGCTGGCGCTGGAGATAGAGCAGAAGGGCTCGATCGAGGATTGCCGGACGATCTATTGCGGCACCTTCAGCAAGACGCTGGCGCCGGGGGTGCGGATCGGCTGGGCTGTGGCGGCCAAGCCGGTGATTGCGCAGATGGTGCTGCTGAAACAGGCGGCGGACCTGCATACCTCATCGATCAACCAGATGGCTGTGCATGGCGTTGCAGAGACCTGTTTCGACGCTCATGTAGAGCAGCTGCGCGCGGTTTATCAGCGCCGCCGCGACGTGATGCTGGCGGCCATGGCGGAACATATGCCGGAGGGTGTGGAATGGACCCGGCCAGAGGGCGGCATGTTCATCTGGGTCACCCTGCCGGAAGGCATGAGCGGCGCAGACTTGCTGGCCCGCTCGCTGGAGACGGAGCGGGTGGCCTTTGTCCCCGGTCAGGCGTTTTTTGCCGATGGCAGCGGCCAGAACTCGATCCGTTTGAGTTTCTCCAATTCCAACCATGCAGCCATCGAGGAAGGGATAGCCCGGCTGGGGCGGCTGTTGCGGTCCGTCTGAGGCCAGACAGGCTGCTGTTTGGCAAAACACCGCCGCTTGGTTTGGGTTATCCACAAGATATGGTGTGGTTTGAACAGAATTCGCCCCGATTTGGGGGTGCGGAGCGTTGACTCAACGGGTAGGAACCGCTGAACTTTCTCGATACGGAATCACGAAGGGGCAGCTTTGCGGTTTTCCAAGCTCAGGCTGAACGGCTTCAAAAGCTTTGTTGATCCTACCGAACTGGTCATTGCCGATGGGCTGACAGGGGTTGTGGGTCCAAACGGTTGCGGCAAATCCAATCTTCTCGAGGCATTGCGCTGGGTGATGGGAGAAACCCGCGCCAAGGCCATGCGCGGCGGCGGCATGGAGGATGTGATCTTTGCCGGCACCTCCTCGCGGCCGGCGCGCAACTTTGCCGAGGTGAGCCTCAACATCGACAATTCCGAACGGTTGGCACCCTCGGGCTTCAATGATGCCGACGGTCTGGAGATTGTGCGCCGCATCACCCGAGATGTGGGCAGCGCCTATAAATCCAACGGCAAGGACGTGCGGGCGCGTGATGTGCAGATGCTGTTTGCCGATGCCTCCACCGGTGCGCATTCGCCGGCGCTCGTGCGGCAGGGGCAGATCGCTGAGCTGATCAACGCCAAGCCCAAGGCGCGGCGGCGCATTCTGGAGGAGGCGGCGGGGATCTCGGGCCTGTATCAGCGGCGCCATGAGGCGGAGTTGAAGCTGAAGAACACCGAAGCCAACCTGCTGCGCGTCGACGATGTGATCGAGCAGCTGGCGGCACAGCTGGCGCAGCTGGCCAAACAGGCGCGGCAGGCGCAGCGCTACCGTGAGATCGGTGAGAACCTGCGGCTGGCCGAGGGCATGCTGCTCTACCGACGCTGGCGCGAAGCAGATGAGGCAAGGCTGGCCTCCGAGGATGAGCTGCGGCAGCGGGTTGAGCAGGCCGCGAAGGCGGAGGCGCTGGTGCGTGCCGCGGCCACCCAGCGCGGCACGTTCGAGGAAAAACTGCCGCCCCTGCGCGAGGAAGAAGCCATTGCGGCCGCCATCCTGCAGCGGCTGGTGGTGCAGCGGGATTCGCTGGGTGATCAGGAGGCGCAGGCGCGCCAGACCATCGAGCGGCTCAGCAGCCGGATCGTGCAGCTGGGCAATGATATTGAACGTGAGACCGGTCTGAACAAGGACGCAGGCGAAACCATCGAACGGCTGGAATGGGAGCAGCGCGAGCTGTCCAAGGCCGGCGACGGCCATGACGGCAAGCTGGCCGAGGCCGCAGAACTGGCACGCGATGCGGGTTCGATCCTGCAGGCGCGCGAGGACCATCTGGCGCAGGTGACCGAGGATGTGGCCCGTTTGGCTGCTCGGCACCAGTCGGCGCGGCGGGCGGTCGAGGATTGCCAGCGCGCGTTGGGCCGCTCCGAGGGGGAGGCAGAGAAAGCCCGCGCGGCACAGAGCGAGGCGCAGGAGGCGCTGGAGCTGGCGGCGGAGAAATTCGAGGCTGCGGTCACGGCTGAGGAAGAGGCACGTGAAGCCTCTGAGATGGCTGAGGAGGTGCTGGAAGCGGCGGATGAGGCGCGCACGGAGACCCAGGCCCGTGAGGCAGAGGCGCGCTCGCAGCGGTCTGAGGCTGAGGGCGAACTGGGGGCGCTGCGCGCCGAGGTCACCGCGCTGGCCAAGCTGGTGGAGCGCGACACCGCAGAGGGCGGCCAGGTTCTGGATGAACTGACCGTGGCACCGGGGTATGAAAAGGCGCTGGGTGCGGCGCTGGCCGATGATCTGCGCGCGCCGCTGGCGGAGGCGGACGGGCCGACCGGCTGGGTTTCTCTGCCGGGCTATGACCGCGACGCGGCTCTGCCGGAAGGCGTTGAGCCGCTGGCGCTGTTTGTCTCCGGCCCTGAGGCCCTGTCGCGCCGGGTGGCGCAGATCGGCCTGGTGGATGGCGATGCGGCGGCAGGATTGCAGGCGCAGTTGCAGCCCGGTCAGCGGCTGGTGACGCTGGAAGGCGACTTGTGGCGCTGGGATGGCTACCGTGCCTGGGCCGAGGACGCGCCCAGTGCAGCAGCGCTGCGGCTGGAGCAGCTCAACAAGCTGGAAGCGCTGAAGCAGGAAATGGAGCGTGTCAGCGCCACGGCAGACGGCGCCCGCGCTGCGCATGAGATGCTGCTGCGCAAGCTGGAAGAAGTGACGCTGGCGGACCAGGACGCCCGCCAGGCCCGCCGGGTGGCGGATCAACGGGTGGCTGATGCGGCTCGTGCGCTGAGCCGGGCAGAGGCCGACCGCAACCTGGCAGAGGGCAAGCTGGAAACCCTGGGCATTGCGGTGTCGCGCCACGAAGAAGACGCGCTGAATGCCAGCCTGCAGCTGAAAGAGGCGGAAAAGGCGCTGGGTGAACTTGGTGATCTGGACCAGGCCCGCAGCGCGGTTGAGGATATCAAGCAGTCGGTGGAGGCGGCGCGGATCACCATGCTGACCCACCGGTCCAGCCATGACGAGCTGCGCCGCGAGGGCGAGGCCCGCACCAAACGCGGTCAGGAGGTGACCAAGGAGCTGTCCGGCTGGCGCCACCGCCTGGAAAGCGCCGAGGCTCGGATCGAGGAACTGGCCGAACGCCGCGAGGCCTCGCAGGAGGAACTGGAGGAAGCCAACGCGGTTCCGGCGGAAATTGCCGAAAAGCGCGAAGAGCTGAATGAGGCGATTGCTGAGGCGGAGGGCCGCAAGTCGGCCGCAACCGAGGCGCTGATTGCGGCGGAGGCCGAGCTGCGCGAGGCCGTCCACAAGGAACGCGAATGCGAGCGGCTGGCCTCTGAGGCGCGCGAGGCGCGGGCGCGCTCCGAGGCGCGCAGCGATGCGGCCAAGGATGCCGTGACGCAGGCCGCAGGCCGCATCATCGAAGCGCAGCAGATCACGCCGCAGGCACTGCTGGAGAAGTTGGGCGTGTCACCGGATGAGATGCCGGTCTCGGATGATCTGGAACATGATGTCGACCGCTACAAGCGCCAGCGTGACGCTTTGGGAGCGGTCAATCTGCGGGCCGAGGAAGACGCCCGCGGCGTTCAGAACGAGCATGACACGCTGGTGGCGGAAAAGCTGGACCTGGAAGGCGCGGTGAAGACCCTGCGCGACGGCATTGCCAGCCTTAACCGCGAGGGCCGCGAACGGCTGCTGACCGCGTTTGAACAGGTGAACAGCAGCTTTGCCATGCTGTTCACCCATCTGTTCGGCGGCGGCGAGGCCAACCTGGTGATGGTCGAAAGCGACGACCCGCTGGATGCGGGGCTTGAGATCATGTGCCAGCCGCCGGGCAAGAAGCTGTCGACCCTGTCGCTGCTCTCCGGCGGTGAGCAGACGCTGACCGCAATGGCGCTGATCTTTGCGGTGTTCCTGTCGAACCCGGCGCCGATCTGTGTGCTGGACGAGGTCGATGCACCGCTGGATGACGCCAACGTCACCCGTTTCTGCGATCTGCTCGATGAGATGTGCCGCCAGACCGACACCCGCTTCCTGATCATCACCCACCATGCGGTGACGATGGCGCGGATGGACCGGCTTTTTGGCGTCACCATGCAGGAAAAGGGTGTCAGCCAGCTCGTTTCGGTTGACCTCAAGAAAGCAGAGGCGATGGTGGCCTGAGTGCCGGTGCAGAGGGGATCTGTGCCAGTGCCTGTTTGCAAAGACAAAGTTTTGTGGAGTGACAAATGAATATGCTGAAAGCAATTGCCGCTGCTGCGGTGCTGATGACCCCGGCTGCCGCGATGGCTGGCAATGTGGTGGCCAAAACCGGCGAGAGCGTGGCCAATTTCTTCAAGGATGAAGGTGCCAAGGTCGAAGTGACCACTGACAGCGTTGGTGATCCGAACCTCAAGGTCGAATATTACGGCAACGACTTCTCGGTCTACTATTACGGCTGCAGCGACAATACCGACTGCGAGGCGATCCAGTTCTTCTCTGGCTACCAGACTGATGGAAGCGTGCGCCTGTCCAAAATCAACGAATGGAATACGAACAACCGCTTTGCCCGTGCCTATGTCTCCGAGGAAGGCTCTGCCCGGATCGAGATGGACGTGCTGCTGGGTGATAACGGCATGACGCCGGATGATTTCGCCGACGCGGTGGGGCTTTGGAACCGCGCGATGCAGGATTTCGAAGAGTTCATCGACTGGAACTAAGGCGCGGCTGTCACCGCATCGTGACAGCGCGCCGCAGGATCAATCGTTAGGGTGGGGGCATGAAATGGATCATGCCCCTTTTTCTTTGCCTGATGGCAGGCAGCGCCGCGGCGGACAGCTGGCAGCTGCGCCCCGGCGACACGCCTTTCGCGCAGGCGGAGCTGGAGGCGCTGCCGGGCCAGACGTTCCGGTTTTTCGACGGAGGTGAGTCGCAATACGGCGGCGGCGGGGCCTATGCCTATACCTATTCTGCTGAGAATGGCGGCGGCACGGCCTGGGGCAGCTACCGGATTGCCGGCGATGGCAGTGTCTGCGTGGACTTCATCAACGGCTTCAGCCGCTGCGATCTCTATGTGCGCAACAGCGGCCGGGTCATCCTGATCACCCGGCAGGGTGAACGCTTTCCGGTGCGTTAAAGCTTCTTCAGCAGCGCAGGCGTGGGCCAGGCGTCAGCAGGCAGGCCAAGGCGCTGTTGCTCCTTCTGGACTGCGACCCGGGTGCGGGCGCCAAGGATACCGTCGATGTCACCCACATTGTGGCCGCGGGCCTGCAGTTTCTGCTGCAATTGCTTCATCTGGGTGCCGGTCAGCCCGCTGTCGGGCCTGCCGGCCTCATAGACGTCTGCGCCCTGCAGCCGGTTGGCAAAATAGGCGGCGGTCAGCACATAGGTGAAGCTCTGGTTCCACTCGAAATAGACGTCGAAGTTCGGATAGGCGAGGAAGGCCGGCCCTTTATGCCCCTGCGGCAGCAGCAGCGAGGCGCGCATCGCAGGATCCGGCAGCTTGCCGTCCCGGGCCGAGACACCAAGTTTGCGCCACTGGGCCACGGATTTCTTCTGCGCGGTGCCGCTGAAGGACAAGTCCAGATCATCGGGAATTGCAACTTCCTGCAGCCAGGGCTGGCCCGGCTGCCATCCCAGGTGCGACAGCATCCGCGCACCGGACATCAGCGCGTCGGGGGCTGAGGTTTTCAGGCTGACCTTGCCGTCGCCATCGGCGTCGACGCCGTGCTGCAGGATGTCACCCGGCAGCATCTGCACCATGCCGATCTCGCCTGCCCAGGCGCCGGTGGTGCGCTTGGGGTCGAAGTTGCCCTGTTTGAACAGTTCCAGCGCGGCAAAGACTTGCGGCCGGAACAGCTCCGGGCGGCGGCAGTCATGGGCCAGGGTGACCAGCGCGTCGCGGGTATTGAAATCGCCCTGATAGCCGCCGTAGTCGGTCTCGAACGCCCAGAAGGCCAGCAGGACGCCGCGGTCGATGCCATAGGTGCTTTCGATCCGCTGGAAGGTGGCATCGTGTTTCTGTGCCATCTGACGGCCGGTTTTCAGCCGGTTCTGCGAGATCAGGCGGCGGGAAAAATCGATGAAAGGCTTCTGGAACACGCCCTGGCCGCGATCGGCCTTGAGCACGCTGTAGTCCTGACGGGTGCCGGCAAAGAAGGCATTGACCGTGGCGGTGTCATAGCCGGCCTGAACCGCCTCTTCCTTCATCAGCTTCACGAAGTTCTGAAAGCCGCCGCCGCATTGGGCTGTTGCTGCCGCAGGCAGCAGGGCTGCTGCGAGCACAAAAGGCAATAGGCGCATGGTTCTGGCGCTCCTTGGTCTTCTTACCGCTCCCACAGGGTCTTATCTGCTAGAAAACCGCGGCAATGGCAACCGTCAGGGCCAGCGCAAGCGCCCAGGTCTGCCAAAGGAGCCCAACGGAACGGGTAATGGTTTCGGCGTTGGCGCTCTTGGTGCCCTTGGCGTGGACCCAGGCAAAATCGCGCATCTCGCCGTCATAGGAGCGCGGCCCCGCCAGCGAGGCGCCCAGCGCCCGGGCCATGGCGGCCTCCGGCCAGCCGGCATTGGGGGAGCGGTGCTTGCGCGCATCCTCCGCGATGGCGCGCCAGTGGCGCAGCCGGCCGCCGGCGGCGGCGATCAGCAAACCGGTCAAGCGGGCCGGGATAAGATTCAGCAAATCGTCCAGCCTGGCAGAGGCCCAGCCAAAGTCCTGATACCGTTTGTTGCGGTATCCGATCATGCTGTCCGCTGTGTTGACCATTTTGTAGATGATCAAACCCGGCAAGCCTGCGGCCAGGAACCAGAAAGCAGGCGCAATGACGCCGTCCGACAGGTTCTCTGCGCCGCTTTCAATGGCAGAGCGCGCGGCCTGCGGCGCGGTCATCGCGCCGGTGTCGCGGCTGACGATCATGGCAACAGCCCGGCGGCCCTCCTCCAGGCTGCTGCGCAGGCCTTGGGCAACTGCGGCGACATGTTCAGTCAGGGACCGCTGGGCGATCAGGATTGCAGCCACCAGAATTTCGACCAGTGTGCCGGGCAGGGCCAGCAGTTTGCCCGCAATCAAGCCTGCCAGAACCAGGGCCGCTGCTGTCAGCACGCCTTTGGCGCGGCGGCTGGGGCCGGTGTTGAGTTTGCGGTCCAGATACCCGACCAGTTTGCCCATCAGCACTGCTGGGTGGATCACGCGCGACCACAGCCACTTCGGCTCGCCAAAGATGGCGTCCAGAAGCAGGGCCATGGCAAGCATGCCAGCGGTTGTCACAGCGCGGCCTCCAGCCGGTCCCAGCCGTCCGCGGGCGGCAGGCCAAGACGCAGGAAGTTCTTGGAATAGGGGAAGATGCGGCTCCAGATATGAACGCGGGCCAGCTTTTGCTGCCAGGCTGCCGCATCATCCACTTGGTAGAGCCGGAACAGGTCGGTGCCGCCTGCCAGGCAAGCGCCCCTGGCAAGAACCATCTCATCCAGCCGGGCCGCGTCCTGACGCAGCCGGGTGCGGGCAGCTTCGGCCCAAGCTTGGTCCTGCAAGGCCATAGCACCAGTGCGCAACGCTGGGCCGGAGACCGCCCAGGGACCCTGCCAGGTGGCGAGCTGCGCAATCAGCTTGGGGTCGCCGATGGCAAAGCCCAGCCGCATCCCGGCCAGGCCCCAGAACTTGCCAAAGCTTTTCAGGACAACAACGCCGGGGCGGGCAGCCATGCGGATCAGGCTTTCACCCGGGCAGACATCGCAGAAGCTTTCGTCGATGATCGTCAGCGGTGCGGCGAGCTCGTCCTCGCGCCACATCCGGCCATCCGGATTGTTGGGATGGACTGCCACCTTGGCCTCGGCGGGCCCGTGCACCCGGACGATCCAGCCGCGGGCCTCAAAGGCGGCAGCGTGCTCGTTGTAGGTGGGTTTGGTAATCTGCACCCAGCGCGGCTCGGCCAGCGCAGGCAGGGCGGCAATCAGCGCAGATGCGCCGGGGGCGGCAAGAACGGCGGCCTGATCCGGGATGCTCCAGAAACTGCGGGCGGCCTGTTCCAGATTGGCCAGCGCATCCGCATCCGGCAGCGCCCCCCAGTCGCCGTCGCTGAACTGCGGCAGCGGGTAGGGGTGCGGATTGATGCCGGTGGAGAGGTCGATCCAGCCGTCGCGGCTGCCGCCGAATTCGGCGATGGCAGCGCTCAGGTTGCCGCCATGGTCGCGGGGCTGGGTTGCGGGGTCGTGAGAGAGGTCATGCATCGCGGTCGCCACCGGTGAGAGTTCACACCGGCCAGGGCCGGCTGCCATCTGAGGCACTGCGCGTATTAACCTATGCTGGGCGGGGCGTGAACTCCCTATTTACGGCGGGTCAAACGCAAACGCGTGAGTCAGCTGCGCCCGTGCGGCTCCTGCCAGTTGATCTCCGGGTTGGCAGGGATGATCCGGTGCGGATTGATGGTGTCGTGGCTGTAATAATAGTGGCGCACGATGTGCTTCATTCCGACCGTCTCCGCCACACCCGGCCACTGGTAGAGCTCGCGGGTGTAGGCCCAGAGGTTCGGGTAATCCATCAGCCGTTTTCGGTTGCACTTGAAGTGGGTGTGATAGACCGGATCGAAGCGCAGCAGCGTGGTGAACAGCCGCCAGTCGGCCTCGGTGATGCGCTCGCCCAGCAGGTAGCGGTGCTGCGACAGCAGATCTTCCAGCCAGTCCAGGCTTTCGAACAGCGGCGCGACGGCCTCGTCGTAGGCCTGCTGCGAAGTGGCAAACCCGCATTTGTAGACGCCGTTGTTGATGGTGCTGTAGACGCGGGCATTCACGGCTTCGATCGGCTCGCGCAGCTCTTCCGGCCAGTAGTCATCGCTGTTGCCCGTGATGCCGTCGAAGGCCGAATTGAACATGCGGATGATCTCGGCGCTCTCGTTGGAGACGATGGTGTTCTGCGCTTTGTCCCACAGCACCGGCACCGTCACCCGCCCGGTGTATTCCGCATCGGCGCGGGTGTAGATCTGATGCATATGCGAGCTGCCGAACAGGCCGTCGCCGGTGGCGCCGTGTCCGTCGGTCTCAAAGGTCCAGCCTTCGCCCAGCATGTCGGGATGCACCACGGAGACAGAGATATGCTCTGCCAGGCCTTTCAGCTGGCGGAAGATCAGCGTGCGGTGCGCCCAGGGGCAGGCGAGCGAGACGTAAAGGTGGTAGCGCCCGCTTTCGGCCCTGAAGCCGCCCTTGCCCGACGGGCCCGCACTGCCATCGGCGGTGATCCAGTTGCGGAACTGCGATTCGCTGCGCTTGAAGGCGCCGCCGGTGGAGTCTGTGTCATACCACTGGTCATGCCATTTCCCGTCGATCAAAAGACCCATCGCGTCTGCTCCTGCTGCTGTGCAAGGCAAACATATGCGGGCAAGGCGCCTGCGCCTATGCAAGCCAGCGCGCAGGCCGTCTGCACCCCTGCACAGCAGCAACAAAATTGCGCGGCCGTCAAAATTTCGAAAATGTTCACTTGATTTTATATATTTGTGACGCACCGTTGAAAGAAGGACCCGTGTAAACCGAAGCATCTGGAAGGCCGCTGCCATGAATACCTACGTACCCAAAGCCGTGCAGGAAGCGCTGGATACTGCCCGCCTGCAGGGGATGCGGCGCAAGAGCCGTTTGCGGGTGATGGCGGATAATGAGTTGTATCCGGTGCTGCGGCTTTGGAAGACCGGTTTCTCGGTTGAAGCGGAAACCGCGCCGATGCTGCGCGGGCTGGTCGATATCTACGACGGCGCCCGCCACGTCTCGCAATGCCTGATCGTGGCAGGCGAGGAAGAGGGCGGCGAGATGCGTTATGAATTCAAGCGCTCCACCCCGGCTGCGGACAAGGCGCCGGTGGATTTCTACAAGTCGCCGGACGCGCCTGCGGGGCTTATCCCCTTCGACCAATCCCAGGGCAAGATTTGAAGCGGTTCAGGGGCGGATTTCCACTTCCGTCCCGATCCCGGCCAGGCGCCAGAGCGTTTCCATCTGCTCATTGCTGACAGCGATGCATCCGGCGGTCCAGTCGCCGGGCAGGGTGACCAGGTTGCCCACCGCATTCGGCTGCCCGTGGATGAAGATATCGCCGCCGGGGCTGACCCCCGCGGCCAGCGCGCGAGCGCGGTCCTCGGGCTGCGGGTAGTCTATTCCCAATGACAAGTGATAGGCGCTGTTCGGATTGCGCCGGTCGATGCGGAAGACGCCCTCGGGCGTCTTGCCGTCGCCTTCCTGCTGTTTGTCGCCAGCGGGTGCAAAACCAAGCGCAATGGGAAACTCCAGCACTGTCTCGCCATCCCGGCTGGCGGTCAGGCGGCGGGCGGATTTCTCGATCAGGATACGGTCGATCCGGTCGACCGCCGCGGATTGCGGCGGCGGCGCGGGACGCGGGGCAAAGGCCTGCCAGGCCATCCAGGCGGCGCCGGTCAGAACAACCAGCGCCAACAGGCGCAGCAGGCGCTTCATGCTTATTGCAGGTCCGAGAAGGCTGCGGTCAGGCGGCGGCAGGCTTCCTCCACCCGCGACCGCTGGGTTGCCAGGTTGAAGCGCTCCATGAGTTCGCCGCCGGTGCCGAAACCGTCGCCGGGCGAGGTGGCGATCCTGGCGTCTTCGCGCAGGCGCTTGATGAACTCTTCGCGGCTCATGCCGGTGCCGGAGAAATCGACCCAGGCCAGGTAGGTGGAGGCCAGCGGCAGCGACTTCAGACCGGGCAAGGCGTTGACCGTCTCATCAAACAGTTTCCGGTTGCCCTCCAGATGCGCGATCTGGGCATCGACCCATTCAGCGCCTGCGGGCGAATAGGCGGCGGTGATCATCGCCACGCCCAGGCTGCTGGGGTCATAGTCCAGCGTGTTCTGCTTGTGCCGCATTGCCGAACGCAGATCCGGATCGGGGATGATCATGTTGCCGGTGCGCTGACCTGCAATGTTGAAGGTCTTGGACGCTGCGGTCAGGGTGATGGTCCAGGCGCGCGCATCGGGTGCGGCCACGTCCATCGGCACAAAGGTGCTGCCCGGATAGACCAGATCGTGGTGGATCTCATCCGAGACCAGGATCAGCCCGTTGCGCTTGGCGAATTCGGCCACGGCGCGCAGCTCCTCCGGCGTCCACACCCGGCCCGAAGGGTTCTGCGGCGAACACCACAGCAACAGCTTCTCGGTGCCGTTCAGGCGCGATTGCGCATCGTCCAGATCCAGATTGTAGGTGTCGCCGTCCCGTGCCAGCGGGCATTCGGTCACCTTGCGGCCCGCCTTGTTCACCTTGTGGGCAAACTCATGATAGACGGGCGATAAGATCACCACCCCGTCGCCCGGCTGGCTCCAGACATCGAGGCAGAGTGCGATGGCATTGCCAAGGCCTTGGGATGTCAGGATCCAATCGGTCTCAATGTCCCAGCTGTGGCGGTTCTTCATCCACCATTGCACCGCCTTCAGATACTCGGGGTGCTGCCAGGAGTAGCCGAATACGCCATGCTCCGCGGCCTTTTTGACGGCCTCGATCACGCAGGGCGCGGTTTCATAGTCGGAGTCCGCCGTCCACATCGCCAGACCGTCCTCGGGGGAGACGCCGAACAGCTGCTCCATCTTGTCCCATTTTGAACTGTGAGTGCCGCGCCGGTCAGTGGGTTTGTCAAAATTCATGTGGTGAACTCCCGTATGATTGGAAGCGAAGCTAACCGTTGCGGCGGCGCGCGCAAGGGGGGCGTTGCGATGGGACGGCTGATCGCATACATGAGGCGCATGAAACGACCGATCCTGATCCATCCCGATCCCCGCCTGAAAAAAGTCTGCGCGCCTGTGCCGGACCTGAGCGATGATTTGCGCGTGCTGGCGGATGACATGCTGGAAACCATGTATGCTGCGCCCGGCATCGGCCTGGCAGCGCCGCAGATAGGCATCCTGCAGCGGCTTATCGTGCTGGATTGCGTCAAGGAAGAGGATGGCGAGCCGCGCCCGCTGGTGATGTTCAATCCTGAAATCATCTCTTCCTCGGACGAGACCAACGTCTATGAGGAAGGCTGCCTGTCGATCCCGGATCAATATGCCGAGGTGACCCGCCCCAAGGTGGTTGAGGTCGAATGGATGGACCGCGACGGCAATGCGAGAGCCGAGACTTTTGACGGGCTTTGGGCGACCTGCGTGCAGCATGAAATCGACCATCTGAACGGCAAACTGTTCATTGATTACCTGAAGCCGCTGAAGCGCCAGATGATCACCCGCAAGATGCAGAAGCTGAAGCGCGAACGCGCCCGCGCCTGAGGGAATAACAGACATGACCGTCCGCACCTGCCTGCCCTGGCCCGACAAGCGCCTGCGCACCAAAGCCGATGAGGTGACAGAGATCACCGACGAGATCCGCGAGATTTGGAACGACATGGTCGACACGATGGAGGCAATGCCGGGTGTGGGTCTGGCCGCCAACCAGATCGGCGTGATGCTGCGGCTGGCGGTGGTGGACGGCTCGGCTGAGCGCGGCCGTGCGGTGAAGCTGGCGAACCCGGAGATCCTGCATGCCTCAATTGAGCTGCGCGAGCATGACGAGGCCAGCCCCAACCTGCCCGGCGTCTCGGCCAAGATCAAACGCCCGCGCGCCGTCACGGTCCGCTTCCTCAACGAGCAGGGCGCAGTGGACCGCAAGGATTTCGTCGGGATCGAGGCGACCTCGGTGCAGCACCAGATCGACCACTTGAACGGCAGGATGTATTTCGACCATCTGAGCAAGGTGAAGCGCGACATGCTGATCCGCAAGGCGAAGAAGCTGAACGGCTGAGGCTGATCATAATTCCCGGATCGCCTGCGGTCCGGTTCGCGCCCTGGCAGCAGGCTGCCCGGCAATCAGCGCAGGGAATGGTGGGCAGATTGCCCGCCCTACGGAGGCATTGATGCGCATTATCTTCATGGGAACGCCTGACTTTTCAGTGCCAGTGCTGGATGCGCTGGTGGAGGCCGGGCACGAGATCGCGGCTGTTTACTGCCAGCCGCCCCGGCCTGCAGGCCGCGGCAAGAAGGACCGGCCGACACCCGTCCATGCCCGCGCCACGGCCCTGGGGCTCGAGGTTCGCCACCCGGTCTCGCTGAAAGGGGCAGAGGAGCAGGAGGATTTTGCTGCTTTGAATGCCGATGTGGCAGTGGTCGTGGCCTACGGGCTGATCCTGCCGCAAGCGGTGCTGGACGCACCCGCGCATGGCTGCCTCAACATCCACGCCAGCCTGCTGCCGCGCTGGCGCGGCGCGGCGCCGATCCACCGGGCGGTCATGGCGGGCGACGCCGAAACCGGCGTCTGCATCATGCAGATGGAGGCAGGGCTGGACACCGGTCCGGTGCTGCTGCGCGAGGCAACCGCAATTGGCATGGAAGAAACCACCGCGCAGCTGCACGACAGGTTGTCTGAAATGGGCGCGGCGCTGATCACCGAAGCCTTGGGCCGCCTGCCGGAGCTGACACCGGAAGTGCAGCCCGATGAGGGTGTCACCTATGCCGAAAAGATCGACAAGGCAGAGGCGCAGGTCGGCTGGTCCCATCCGGCTGTGGAAGTGGACCGCAAGATCCGCGGATTGTCGCCCTTCCCCGGTGCCTGGTGCGAGATCGAAGGCCAGCGGGTCAAGCTGCTGGCCTCGAGGCTGGCGGAGGGGCAGGGGGCGCCCGGCGAGGTGCTGGACGACAGCCTGACCGTGGCCTGCGGCGAAGGAGCGGTGCAGCTGTTGCGCTTGCAACGGGCAGGCAAAAGCGCGCAGGATCCCGATGTATTCCTGCGCGGCTTCCCGGTTCCCAAGGGCCGCCGCCTGTAACCGGAGGGTCTGATGCCCATCATTGCCCTGATCATCATCGGTGCCGCGGCAGGCTTTCTGGCAACCCGGCTGATGAAACTGGAAACCGATATCATCACCACGGTCTGCATCGGCATGGCTGGGGCGCTGGTGGGCGGTCTGGTGCTGCGCGCGCTGCTGGCGGTGATGGGCTTCATGGCCGGTTTCGTGGGCGCAGTTCTGGGCGCCCTTGTGCTGATCTGGCTCTGGCAGAAATACATCCAGCGCTAACAGCCTGGCCTAGCTGCGCGGCGGGCGGCTCTTGTAGACCGGCAGGTGCCAGCCAAACAGAATGGAGCCAGCCCGCAGCACCCAGCAGACCCCGGCGCAGGACAGCAGCGCGAACTTCAGCTCAAACCCCAGCCAGATGGCCGCAACGGCGGTGATCGCGCCTGCCATGGCGCAGGTGATGTAAAGCTCACCCTGTTTCAGCACCAAGGGCACTTCGTTGCAGACCACGTCGCGCATCAGCCCGCCCATGGTGCCGGTGGCCATACCCATCAGCACGACGATCACCGGCGGACTATCCAGCGAGATCGCGGCGCCGGTGCCGGCAGGTACAGCAATGGCAAGGGCAAAGCTGTCGAGCCAGACCACCCAGCGCAGGCGGCTTTCCAAGAGATGCGCAGTGAAGAACACCGCCACGGCGGCCAGCGCGGCCAGCAGGATGTAGTTGGGGTTGCCGATCCAGAACACCGGATTGCGGTCCAGCAGCAGGTCGCGCAAGGTGCCGCCGCCAAGCGCGGTCAGGCTGGCGACAAAGGCAAAACCGACAATGTCCAGCTGCGCCCGGCTGGCCACCAGCGCGCCGGAGAGGGCAAAGACCAGCACCGAGGCATAGTCCAACAGCGCCAGAAAGGTCATGCGATGCCCTCGCGCATCAGACGCTTTTCTTCTTCTTGAAGGGCGCCATGCCCGCGCGCGCCAGTTCATCCGCGCGCTCGTTTTCCGGGTGGCCTGCGTGGCCCTTAACCCATTCCCAGGTCACCTTGTGGCGGGCTTGCGCTTCGTCCAGACGCTGCCACAGCTCGACGTTTTTCACAGGTTTTTTGTTCGACGTCTTCCAGCCGTTCCTTTTCCAGCCGAAGATCCAGCCGGTGACGCCGTTCTTCACATAGGCCGAGTCGGTGACCACTGTGATCGTGGAGGGCCGTGCCAGGCTTTCCAGCGCGTTGATCGCGGCCAGGAGTTCCATCCGGTTGTTGGTGGTCTCACCCTCGCCGCCGCTCAGTTCTTTTTCTTTGACGATGGTGTCACCGTCCATGGCGCGCAGCAGAACGCCCCAGCCGCCGGGGCCGGGGTTTCCAGAACAGGCGCCGTCGGTATAAGCAAACAGTTCAGGCATGCGCGGTCAGGATCACGTAGGTTTCAATTCCTCCGGCCAATCCCTGGCCATTGCCGCGGCGGGACCGGGTCACGGTGAAACTCGCGTTTTGAAGCTGATTTCTCAATTCGTCCTCGCTGTAATAGGCGTAGAAACGTCCCAGTTTGTCACGCCCCTCGCTGTCTCCGAGCTTCATGCCAATATGGAAGATGCCGCCGGGGTTCAAGGCTCGATGGATGCGGGTCAGATGACCGGGGAGATCAGCCCGCGGCGCATGCAGCAAGCTGAAGTTGGCCCAGATGCCATCATAGCCGCTTTTGCTCTCCAGCGCTTCGAAGGGCGCAACTTCCACCTCAATTCCGAAATCAGATTTCGCCAGTTCGGCCATCTCAACGGAGGCATCCAGGGCCGAAACCTCAAAGCCCTGCGCCTTGAAGCGTGCCGCCCAATGGCCTGGACCGCAGCCCAGATCCAGAACATGGGCGGCGGTCGGCAATAGAGATGTGAAAGCTTCAAAATCCGGATCGTGAAACCCGTCATCGGACCGCGCAAAACCATCCGCGTATGCCTGCGCTGCCTTGGCATAGACCTCCAGTGTTTGCCGGTCGCTCATCTGCTATCTCCCCGTTAAGCTGTCAGGCGCGTTCCATGGCCAGCCGGGCGGCGAGGCCTGCAAAGACGGCGGCAAAACCGCGGCCCATCCATTTCAGCACCCGTTCGCTGTTCATCAGGTACGTGCGGGCCTGGGCCGCAAACAGACCGTACAGCACGAATACGACAAAGGTCATTGCCATGAACACCAGCCCCAGAACTGACATTTCCAGCGTGGCGCTGGCGGGATTGCCGCTCAGGAACGGCGGCAGCAGTGCCAGAAAGAACACCGACAGCTTGGGGTTCAGGATGTTGATCAGCGCGCCGCGCCAGGCGATTTTCCAGCCGGGCTGGCTGGTGCGTTTCGAGGAGACAGCCAGCACGCCGCCGCTGCGCAGCGCTTGCCATGCAAGGTACAGGAGATAGGCCACGCCCGCGGCTTTGACGATTTGAAACAGCAGGGCAGAGCTGTGCAGGACGGCGGCAAGCCCCAGCGTCGCCGCGGCCAGATGCGGGAGAATGCCGAAGGTGCAGCCGATTGCGGCCCAGATGGACGCGCGCCAGCCCTGGCCGAGGCCAAGCGCCAGCGTGTAGATGACACCCGTGCCGGGCGCGAGGACGACGACAAAGGCGGTAATCAGAAAGTGCAGCGTGATCATCAATATGGCTCCAGAAATAAAACCCGGGACCTCATGCGTAACACGGTTCGCCTGAAACGTGAGCAGTTTCTGTCACTTGGTTTGCGCGCCGGCCTGTGCGTTCACGCAGGCTGCCGCAGCACGCGGGGCACCTTGAACTCCACTGTTTCCACCGCGGTCTCCACGACTTCCACAGTCACCTCGTACCGCTCCCGGAAAGCGTCGATCACCTCGTTGACCAGCAGTTCAGGCGCAGAGGCGCCAGCGGTGATTGCGACAGAGCGGATGCCCTCCAGCGCGCGCCAGTCGATGTTTTCGGCACGCTGCACCAGCTGGGCGTAATCGCAGCCGTTCTTGGCCCCGACTTCGACCAGCCGGCGGGAGTTGGAGGAATTCGGCGCGCCGACCACCAGGAGGGCGTCTGCCTTGGGGGCCACTGACTTCACCGCCTCCTGGCGGTTGGTGGTGGCATAGCAGATGTCTTCCTTGTGCGGGCCGGTGATGTTGGGAAACCGTTCTTCCAGCGCCGCAACGATTCCCTTGGTGTCATCCACCGACAGGGTGGTCTGGGTGACATAGGCCAGCCGGTCCGGATCCCGCACGTCAACTGTTGCCACATCTGCGGCGGTCTCTACCAGCAGTACCTCGCCCTCGGGCAGCTGGCCCATGGTGCCGATGGTCTCCGGGTGGCCCTTGTGGCCGATCATGATCATCTGCAGCCCGGCTTCGGCGTGGCGCTGGGCCTCGATGTGCACCTTGGACACCAGCGGGCAGGTCGCATCGACATAAATCATCTCGCGTGCTTCGGCCGCGGCGGGCACCGATTTCGGCACCCCGTGAGCGGAGAAGATCACCGGCCGGTCGTCGGGGCATTCATCCAGTTCCTCGACAAAAACTGCGCCTTTTTCGCGCAAAGAATCGACCACGAATTTGTTGTGCACGATCTCATGGCGCACATAGACCGGCGCGCCCCATTTGGTGATCGCCATTTCGACAATTTTGATGGCGCGGTCCACGCCAGCGCAAAAGCCGCGCGGTGCGGCGAGGTAGAGGGTCAGGGCTGGCTTGGTCATGGGTGTCTCCTTGCGCGCCAGAGGTAAGCGCTTCGTGCGGCAAGGTCCAGTGCCGGAGCGGTCTGGATGCGATGGCAACAGGCCACACCATCCGAGCGGCCGGCAGAGGCTGCATAGGAGGGCCAGTCAGCCGGCCTCCGCATCGGGGCTGACGGCCGGAAGCACTGGAACAGGCCCCACCCCATCTGGTGCCTGTTCCGCTCTGTCTTCCGGCGGTCCGGGCTCAGCCGTGGGCGGCTGTTGCGGAACGCGGTTCGCTTTGCTCGCGCGGCGGGCGGCCGATCACGTCGCGCAGCTCTTCCAGCTCGATGAAATTGTCGGCCTGGCGGCGCAGGTCGTCAGAGATCATCGGCGGCTGGCTGCGGATGGTCGAGACCACCGAAACGCGCACGCCCTGGCGCTGCAGGCTGGCAATCAGCGGGCGGAAGTCCCCATCGCCCGAGAACAGCACGATATGGTCGACGCGCGGTGCCAGCTCCATGGCATCGACGGTCAATTCGATGTCCATGTTGCCTTTGACCTTACGGCGGCCCATGCTGTCGGTGTATTCCTTGGCCGGTTTGGTGACCATGGTGAAACCGTTGTAGTGCAGCCAGTCGACAAGCGGCCGGATCGGCGAATACTCGTCATTTTCCAGCAGGGCGGTGTAATAAAAGGCCCGCAGAAGCTTGCCGCGGCGCATGAATTCCTGCCGCAGGAGCTTATAGTCGATATCAAACCCGAGCGCCTTGGCGGCGGCGTACAGGTTTGAACCGTCTATGAACAGCGCGAGCCGTTCGTCCTTGTAAAACATCAAAATTTTCCTTCCGGTATAACCGTCTCGTCCGGGGGTTCCGTGAGTGTGATTTTGAAATCGGCGAAACGGGTAGACTTAATGTAAGTTATTTGTCATTTGCCGCAAGTATACTGTCCGTTTGAATAGGGTCAAAGATGACCGGAATCCGTAAAACGGCGCTGATCGCGCTGGGCGGCAACCTGCCCGCTGACGCTGATGCGCCTCAGACCACCCTGGCAAAGGCCATCCGTGCGCTGCAGTCGCAGGAGGTTTTCCTGCGCAGCGTGTCCCGGTTCTTTCAGACCCCCTGTTTCCCGGCAGGTGCCGGGCCGGACTATGTGAATGCTGCGGTGGCGGTGGAAACAACGCTGTCCGCCGGCGGCCTGCTGGAAAGGCTGCACCAGGTAGAGACGCAGTTTGCCCGGGTGCGGGAGCAGCGCTGGGGGATGCGGACATTGGATCTGGATCTGGTGGATTTTGACAGCGCGGTGCTGCCGGACACGGCCGGGTACACCCGCTGGCAAGGGCTGCCCTTGGAACGCCAGATGCAGGAGGCGCCTGGCCAGCTGGTTCTGCCGCATCCGCGCATTCAGGACCGTGCCTTCGTGCTGGTGCCGCTGGCCGACATCGCGCCCCGCTGGCGCCACCCGGTGCTGCAGAAAACCGTGGCTGAGATGCTGGCGGAACTGCCGCCGCAGGACGTGGCAGAGGTGACACCGCTCTGAGCCGCGCAATGCGGTGTTTTCCGCCCTTGTCAAGAGAAAGATATGGGCGTAAATGTCTGCCTTCTGGACCAGGAATGATATGGAGAGTCGCTGATGGCCCGCGTGACGGTTGAAGATTGCGTCGATAAAGTGCCCAACCGCTTTGAGCTGGTGATGCTGGCTGCGCACCGTGCCCGCGAAATCTCGGCCGGTGCTCCGATCACCGTCGAGCGCGACAACGACAAGAACCCGGTTGTGTCCTTGCGCGAAATCGCCGACGAGACCCAGAGCGCCGATGATCTGCGCGAGCGCCTGATCGAGAGCAACCAGACCCAGATCGAGGTCGATGAGCCGGAAGAAGACTCCATGGCTCTGCTGATGGGTGCGGACAACGATAAGCCGGCTGACGACGACATGTCGGAAGAGAAACTGCTGCGTGCGCTGATGGAGGCCCAGGGCCAGGGCTGAAGCGCGCGTCTGACTATTTGAGGCTGCGGACCGGACATGATTTCCCCTGACGACCTGATTGCTCTGGTCCGCAACTACAATCCCAAGACAAATGCGGACAGGATCGCGGACGCCTTTGCGTTTGGCGAGCAGATGCATGAAGGGCAGTTCCGCCACTCAGGCGAGCCCTATTTCACCCATCCGGTGGCGGTGGCCGCCATCCTGACCGAACAGCGCCTGGATGATGCAACCATCATCACCGCGCTGCTGCACGACACAATCGAAGACACCAAGGCCAACTACGAAGAAGTCTCCCGCCGTTTCGGCGAAGAGGTGGCGATGCTGGTCGATGGCGTCACCAAGCTGACCAACCTGCAGCTCTCCAGCCGTGAGACCAAACAGGCCGAGAACTTCCGCAAACTGTTCATGGCGATGTCCAAGGACCTGCGGGTGATCCTGGTCAAGCTTGCCGACCGCCTGCACAACATGCGCACCATCAAGGCGATGCGCCCGGAGAAGCAGGCCCAGAAGGCGCGCGAGACGATGGATATCTACGCGCCGCTGGCAGGCCGCATGGGCATGCAATGGATGCGTGAGGAACTGGAGGATCTGGCCTTCCGCGTGCTGAATCCGGAAGGCCGCCAGTCGATCATCCGCCGCTTTGTGACCCTGCAGCGGGAAACCGGCGATGTCATCCACCGGATCACCGGCGACATGCGTCTGGAGCTGGAAAAGGCCGGGATCGAGGCGGAGGTCTTCGGCCGCGCCAAGAAACCCTATTCGATCTGGCGCAAGATGCAGGCCAAGGACCAGGGCTTTTCGCGGCTGTCCGACATTTACGGCTTCCGGGTTATCACCCTGTCAGAAGAGGACGCCTACCGTGCGCTGGGCGCCATCCACCAGCGCTGGCGGGCGGTGCCGGGCCGGTTCAAGGATTACATCAGCCAGCCGAAGTCCAACGGCTACCGTTCGATCCACACCACGGTGTCGGGCCGCGACGGCAAGCGGGTGGAAGTGCAGATCCGCACCCGCCAGATGCATGATGTGGCGGAGACAGGCGTGGCGGCGCATTGGTCCTACCGGGACGGGGTGCGCACCGAAAACCCCTTTGCCGTTGATCCAGCCAAGTGGATCGCCTCGCTGACAGAGCAGTTCGATGCCGAGGACGACCACGACGAATTCCTCGAGGCCGTGAAGCTCGAGATGTATTCGGACCAGGTGTTCTGCTTCACGCCCAAGGGGGACGTGATCAAGTTGCCCAAGGGCGCCACGCCGATCGATTTTGCCTACGCCATCCACACCCGTATCGGCGGCTCCTGCGTCGGAGCCAAGGTGGACGGTATCCGGGTGCCGCTGTGGACGCGCCTGCGCAACGGCCAGTCGGTTGATGTGATCACCGCCGAGGGCCAGACCCCGCAGGTCAGTTGGCTGGAAATTGCCACCACTGGCAAGGCGCGCACCGCTATCCGCCGGTCTTTGCGCGAAGCGGACCGGGCGCGGTTCGTCAAGCTTGGCCATGAGCTGGCGCGCTCGGCCTTTGAGCACGTCGGCAAGAAGGCCACCGACAAGGCGCTGGAAACCGCAGCCCGCGCGTTGCGGGCCAGCGGCGTGGATGAATTGCTGGCGCGGCTGGGCGCCGCTGAGATCACCGCCCATGACGTGGTGCAATCTGTCTATCCGGAGCTGACCTCCACCGGCGACGGCGACGAGATTTCCCCGCGCCGGGCGGTGATCGGCCTGGAACCGGGTCAGAGCTTCGAGCGCGCGGCCTGCTGCCAGCCGCTTCCGGGCGAGCGCATCATCGGCATCACCTACCGCGGCCGCGGGGTGGTGGTGCACGCAGCCGATTGCGACAGGCTGGGCGAGTTCGAAGACCAGCCGGAGCGCTGGATGGACGTCCAGTGGCACAGCGGCACCCACCCGGCCGCCTATGGCACCACGCTGGAGCTGACCATCGGCAACGACGCGGGCGTGCTGGGGCGTATTTGCACATTGATCGGCGAGAAAAAGGCCAATATCTCGGACCTGGAATTTGTAGACAGGAAACCAGACTTTTACCGGCTCATGATCAATGTGGAGCTGCGGGATGTGGAGCAGCTGCACTCGCTGATGCTGACGCTTGAGGCGGAAAGCGATGTTGCCGCGGTGGCGCGGTTCCGGGAAAAGCCGGAAGAGCGCCATTTTCCGGGGTAAGCCGCTGAAACTCTGAGCCGGGAACTGGGAAGGACGCACAGCTTTGGTATTCAGGCGCCGGGACAGACGTCCGCCCCTCCGGGCGCTGGCGGACTTCCTCTGGCCGCGCGGCGGCTGGGGCAGGGCGTTCCTGTACGTAAAGCACCGGGTCCGGCGCCTTCCCGATTCGCCTGAGCGCATCGCCCGCGGCATCTGGGCCGGGGTGTTCACGACTTTCACACCCTTCTACGGGCTGCATTTCTTTGTTGCTGCATTCATAGCCCGGCTGATGAACGGTAATATCCTGGCCTCGCTCAGCGCCACCTTCTTTGGCAACCCGCTGACTTATGTGCCGATCGGGGTCGCCTCGCTGCAGACCGGGCACTGGCTGCTGGGGACCGAGTTTGATCAGGAAGTGGACAAATCCCTGGTGGGTAAATTTCTGGCCGCAGGCGGGGATTTGAAGGACAACCTGATTGCCCTGTTTCTGGACCGCCCCGCCGACTGGCAGGGCCTGCACCTGTTCTATAACGAGGTGTTCTATCCCTACATGATCGGCGGTATCATTCCCGGCATCATTTCTGCCACGGCCTGCTACTTGCTCAGCCTGCCGGTGATCCGGGTTTACCAGCAGCGCCGCCGGGCCAAGATCAAGGCCAAGTTCGAGGCGATCAAGAAACGCGCCGAGGTCGATACCAGCACCTGAGCGGGGCCGCCGCATTGTACCATTATTGCCTGCAGGCTTGCTCTTGCCGGCTGTCTGTCTAGTCTCGGAACCAAGGCTTTGACTTCAGACGGATGAGAGACTTCTCATGACAGATAATCAGCTGCGCCTGGGCGTGAACATTGACCATGTGGCCACTGTGCGCAACGCCCGCGGAGGCGCCTATCCGGACCCGGTCCGGGCTGCAAAACTGGCCGAAGAGGCGGGCGCGGATGGGATCACTGCGCACCTGCGCGAGGACCGCCGCCATATCACGGACACGGACATCGATGCGCTGATGGAGGCGCTGACCGTGCCGCTGAATTTCGAGATGGCCGCAACAGACGAAATGCAGAAGATCGCCCTGCGCCACAAGCCGCACGCAGTCTGCATCGTTCCGGAGAAGCGCGAGGAGCGCACCACCGAAGGCGGGCTGGAAGTGGCGCGCGAGGAAAACCGCCTCGCCCATTTCATTGCGCCGCTGCGGGATGCAGGCTGCCGGGTGTCGATCTTCATCGCGGCGGACCGGAAACAAATCGACGCCGCCCATCGCATCGGGGCTGAGGTAATCGAGCTGCACACCGGGGCTTACTGCGACTACCACGCCGAAGGGCGGTTTGCGGACCGCGACCGTGAACTGGAGGCATTGCGGGATATGTCCGCCTATGCCCACTCGCTGGGGCTCGAGGTGCACGCGGGCCACGGGCTGACCTATGAAACGGTCCAGCCGGTTGCTGCCTTCCCGGAAGTGCACGAGCTGAACATCGGCCACTTCCTGATTGGTGAATCGATTTTCCGCGGCCTGACCCCCGCCGTGCAGGAAATGCGCCGCCTGATGAATGCCGCACGCAGCTGAGAGCTGCCGGGCAAAGGCATGAAGCCGGGGCAGGGCAATTGCCGCTGCCCCAGGCCAGTTCCGGTTCCTACAGGGGGCTGATCATTCCAGTTTGCCGGGCAGGCTCAGGTCGCCGGATGCAATGTCGAACACATCTGTCACGCAGAGCAGCGGCGCGTGGATGTTTGCATTGACCTCCAGCCCTGCGGTCACCCCGTCAAAGGCCAGCGCCCCTGCCGCCAGCGGCACCGTCAGGCTGACTTCCTTGCCGTTCAGGACCGGAGAATACCCGGGGCTGTCGATGTAGAGCGGCAGGCCGGGCCAGGTTGCAGGCAGCGCCGGGGCGGCGCCTTCGGGAATATCCTTGACGGACAGCATCCCGTCGCCGCAGCCGTCGTTCGGGGTCAGCACGACCCAGTGGCTGTGCCAGCCGGCGCCATCGTTGGCCAGATCGCCATCGCCGTTCTCGTCGAACAGCGGCGTGTCGTCAAAATCCGGATGCGCAGTGGCAACCAGCGCCAGCGTGCCGCTGCCGGCTTCAAAGCCTGCGGCTGAGGGATCCAGCGACAGCGGCCAGACATAGGCCTGCACCCCGGCACCGCCCAGGGAACCAGTGGCAGGCGGCACGGTGCTGCCGGCCGTCCCGCCGGTTTCCATCCGGAAAGTGACATGCCCGCCGCTGCGGCTGGCCTGCACACTGCGGATATCGGTGTCCGGTGCGATCCCGTCTTTGGCTTCCGACAGCAGCGGCTCTGAATGAAAGGCGTGGCTGCCGCCGGCCTGTGCTGCCTGTCCGGCTGCAAGGGCGGCGAGCACCGCCGCAAAATACGCGAGTTTCATATCGACCTCCTTGGTTTCGACTCGATGCCACATTGAATAGTATCGAGTCGATATAATTGCAATGATGATTTTGACTCGCTATCAAGCTTGCATGACAGCGGCACATGAAATCGCCAGCCTCCTCGATCGGCTCTCGCGCCTGCATGGCACCGGGCGCCGGGCCGCCGGGCTCAACCCCGCGCAGGCGTCGGCGCTGGACTACCTCGCGCGCGCCAACCGGTTTTCCCGGACGCCGTCTGCCGTGGCCGACTACCTGTCGGCGACCCGCGGCACGGTTTCCCAGACTCTGAAATCGCTGGCTGCCAAGGGGCTTGCCGAGGAAGGGCCGGGCGGCAGCGACCGGCGGTCGCGGCGCTATGACCTGACACCGCAAGGCCGGGCTGTGGCCGATGCGCTGGACGCTACGCCACCCGTGGACCTGCCGGACCGCCAGTTGGAGGATATCCGGGATGCGCTGAGGCTGCTGGTCAAGGGCATGATAGCGGCCCGCGGCGGGCGCAGCTTTGGCCTGTGCCGCAGCTGCCGCCATCACCGGACGTCTGCTCAGGGCGCCCATTGCGCGCTGCTGGATGTGCCGCTGCAAGGCGAGGAAACAACGCAGATCTGCCAGGAGCATGAGCCGGGCGGCGCGGAAAACACGCTGGCCGATGGCTGCGATGCGGGGGGAGGATGAATATGCAGGTCAATCTGATCCGTTACGGTCTTTGGTGGATGGGGGCCTCCGTCGCGATGCTGCTGGCAGGCCTCCTGCTGGGGCAGTTCGGGATCGCCATGCCCGCAGGGCTGGCGACGGTGCTGCCGCCGATGATCGCCTCTGTTGTGGAAGGGATGCGCATTGCCCGGGCGACCCGCGCACCCCTGCCGGGCAGGGATGCCTGGATCTGCGCCGCGGCAATGACCGGGGTGGTGGCGGTGCTGACCGTCATCCAGCTGCCGCTCTACTGGAACAGCCCGATGGTGACAGAGGCGCGGCAGACAATTCCCTTTGTCTACCTCGCGGGCATTTTCCTGCTCCTGCTGGCCGTCATCCTGATGGTCAACCGCCTGTTCCTGGGCCATGGCATTAAACTGGGTCTGAAGCGGCTGGAAGAATGATCCTGGGCATCGGAACCGACCTCGCCAATATCGAGCGCATCCAGCGCACGCTGGACCGGTTCGGCGACCGTTTCCGCAACCGTGTTTTCACCGAGACCGAGCAGCGCAAGGCCGAGCGCCGCCGCGATGTGGCCGGCACCTATGCCAAGCGCTGGGCCGCCAAGGAAGCCTGCTCCAAGGCGCTGGGGACCGGCTTGCGCATGGGCATCGCCTGGAAGGATATGGCTGTCAGCAATCTGGCGACAGGCCAGCCGGTGATGCATGTGACCGGCTGGGCCGCGGAGCGCCTGCAAGAGATGACCCCGCCCGGCCATGAGGCGGTGATTCACGTGACTTTGACCGATGATCACCCTTGGGCGCAGGCCTTTGTGCTGATCGAGGCACGCCCAATCCCCGCGAAGCCCGCGGAATCACCCGCCGGAACTTGACTTGCCCCCCTCAGGCCCGCATGTAGCCCCGGACCCTGTTTCCAAACCGGAGAGCCTGATGACGGCCAAAGCAAAGACCGGCAGTTCGATCATCGAGACGATCAAGACCATTGTCTACGCACTGCTGATCGCCGGTGTCTTCCGCACCCTGTTTTTCCAGCCCTTCTGGATTCCGTCGGGATCGATGAAGGAAACCCTGCTGATCGGGGATTTCCTGTTCGTGAACAAGATGGCCTACGGCTATTCCTACGCGTCCTGCCCCAGCATCCGCATGCCTGCGATCGGGGTGAACATTGACGCCAAGAACATCTGCGGCTTTCTCGATGGCGACAACACCCGTCTGATCGGCGGCGAACCGGAGCGCGGCGATGTTGTGGTGTTCCGCCATCCCGTTAACGGCAATGATTTCATCAAGCGGCTGATCGGCCTGCCGGGCGACAAAATCCAGATGAAGAACGGCGTGCTGTTCATCAACGGCGAAGCAGTCAAGCTGCAGGATGCAGGCGATTTTGAGGAAGTGATGGAGCGTCAGGGCCCGCAAGGCTCGATGCCGCGCTGCGAAAACGCGCCGGTGGGCCAGGGCGCCATCTGCAAGAAGTCGCGCCAGATCGAAACCCTGCCCGGCGGCAATGAGCATACCGTGCTCAACATCACCAACCAGGGCGTCGACCACACCAGTGTCTACCAGGTGCCCGAAGGCCATTACTTCTTCATGGGCGACAACCGGGACAATTCCTCGGACAGCCGGCTGCCGCAATCCGCAGGCGGGGTTGGTTTCGTGCCGTTTGAAAACCTGATCGGCCGCGCCGACCGGATCATGTTCTCCTCCGCCGGGCGCTCGATGCTCTACTTCTGGACCTGGCGCAGCGACCGTTTCTTCAAGGGGATCCAGTGAAACTGTCCAAGGAATTGCGCGCGTTTGAAGAGCGGATCGGGCACAAGTTCACCCGACCCGACCTGCTGCAGCGTGCCGTGACCCACGCGTCGGTGTCTTCCTCCACTCGCAAGGACAACCAGCGTCTGGAATTCCTGGGCGACCGGGTGCTGGGGCTGGTGATGGCCACGGCGCTGCTGGAGCATGACAAGACCGCAACCGAGGGCCAGCTGGCGCCGCGCTTCAACACGCTGGTGCGCAAGGAGGCCTGCGCCGACGTCGCCAAAGACATCGACCTCGGCGCTGTGCTGAAGCTGGGCCGCTCCGAGATGATGTCCGGCGGCCGCCGCAAGCAGGCGCTCTTGGGCGACGCGATGGAGGCGGTGATTGCCGCGGTTTACAAGGACGCAGGCTTTGACGCCGCAGCGGAGGTGATCCTGCGCCTCTGGGGCAGCCGCATCCATCAGGTCGAAACCGACGCGCGCGACGCCAAGACCTCGCTGCAGGAATGGGCGCAGGCCCGGGGGCAGAAAGTGCCGACCTATGTGGAGGTCTCCCGCAGCGGCCCGGACCACGCGCCGGTCTTCACCATCGCGGCTCGTCTTCAGGACGGCACAGAGGCACAGGCCACCGCAGGCTCCAAGCGGCAGGCCGAACAGGCCGCCGCCAAGGCGCTGCTGGAACAGCTCGGCTAGGTATCAGGTCACGCGGATGAAACCGGCAAGGCCGGTTTTCTGGTGCTCGATCACATGGCAATGAAACGCCCAGTCGCCCGGGTTGTCAGCCACCAGCGCGATGTCCGCCACCTCATCTTTCAGCAGCAGCATGGTGTCCGTCACCAGCGGTGGCAGTGTCCGCAGGTTGGAGCGGACCGGCACAAACGCCAGCCCGTGCAGGTGGATCGGATGCAGGTTCGGGGATTCATTCCGCAGCCGCAGGACATAGCTCTTGCCCCTCTCTAGCACCGCCAGCGGCCCTATCCCCTTGGCCGCATCCCCGGCCCAGGGGGTGCGGTTGATCGACCAGAAACTGTAGCCCATCGAGCCGCAGTAGCCGTCGTTCGGCGGCCCGCCCTCCGGCGTCCAGCCAAAGACGAAATCATGCACCTCTGCGTTTGCCAGATCAGGCCGGGCAACCGGGTTGGCAGGCAGCGGCTTCAGCTCCCGCAGATCCCGTGCCATGTCCGCGCCAACCGACTGCAGCCGCGCCATGACGAGGGTGGGCTGGCCCGGCAGCTCTGCCAGCAGCTCCGCCGTCTGCCCCTCCTCCGCAGGCATCTGCACTGCAAAATCCACCCGCTGTCCGGGGCCAACCAGCAGCGGCTCCTGAGCGGAGGGCAGGGGCAGTTCGATCTCCACCGGATGCCCGTCCCAGGCAATGATCCGCGCCTGGTCCGTGCTCAGATGCAGCTTGTAGATCCGCGTGGTGTCGCTGTTCACCACCCTGAGCCGCACCAGCCCGCCTGCCGGATGGTGATAGACAGGCGCCTGCAGCCAGTTTGCAGTCAGCACATTGCCATGCGTCCCGCCGCGGGCCGCGCCCCGTGCGGTGTAATAGGGCAGGAACGCGCCCGCATCATCCAGCCGGAAATCCCGCAGGTTGATCACCTGATCGGCGTCGAACCCGGGATCCTCCGCCTCCCGGATCACCATCACCCCGGTCAGCCCATGCGCCATCTGCGCCATGGTCATGCAATGCGGATGATACCAGTAGGTGCCGGCATCCGGCGGCGTAAACGCGTAGTCAAAGCTCTCCCCGCCCGCGATCGGCATCTGGGTCAGATAGGGCACCCCGTCCATCGCATTGGCTATCCGCAGCCCGTGCCAGTGCATCGCGGTGTAATCTTCGGTGCCATTCTCAACCCACAGGCGCATCGGCTTGCCCTGGGTGCCAAACAAAACCGGCGGCGGCGCATCCGGCGACAGGCTCACCAGCCCTTGGGTCGGCGTTTCACGGAAAGTAAAGCTGGCCGGCTGGATCGTCAGCTGTTGCGCGGCTGGCGCGCCCGCAAGGCTCCATCCCCCCGCGCCAAGCACTCCCGCTCCAAGCGCCCCGGCGGATACGGCAGTTCCTAGCAGAAAATCCCGGCGGTTCATCGGGCAAGCCCCCTTATGTGCTCTCGAAGAAAGGCCTGGCTGTCGGATTGGCTTGGCGCTGCGGTTCTTTCACGGGATCTGCCACAGGTCTTTGACATAGGGCAAGCCTGTGAGATTGTGCCTGAAGCCCGGTTTCAAAACGCCTCTGGCCCCTGTGGGTAAAATCCTGTAGGGGATCGGCTCTGCAAACAGGATGTGTATTGATGACCACACGCGCCGGATTCGTTGCCCTGATCGGAGAGCCCAACGCGGGCAAATCCACCCTTCTGAACCGCATGGTCGGGGCCAAAGTCTCGATCGTGACCCACAAGGTGCAGACCACCCGCGCCCGCATCCGCGGCGTGGCGATGGAGGGCGACGCGCAGCTGGTGTTCGTTGACACGCCGGGCCTGTTCAAACCCCGCCGCCGCCTGGACCGCGCGATGGTTGCCGCCGCCTGGGGCGGGGCTGCGGACGCCGATGTCGTGGTGCTGATGGTGGAGGCCCACCGCGGCATCACCGAAGGGGTGGAAACCATCCTCGAAGGCCTTTCGGAAATCGGCGAAGGCCGCACCGTGGCGCTGGCAATCAACAAGATCGACAGGGTGCCGGCTGAAAAACTCCTTGGCCTCGCCCAGGATCTGAACAGCCGCTATACTTTTGCGGAAACCTTCATGATCTCGGCTGAGCGCGGCCACGGCGTCGACGACCTGCGTCAATGGCTGGCGGGCAAGCTGCCGGAAAGCCCCTGGCTCTACCCCGAGGACCAGATCGCTGATCTGCCGATGCGGATGATCGCGGCGGAAATGACCCGCGAGAAGCTGACCCTGCGCCTGCACCAGGAACTGCCCTACCAGCTGACGGTTGAGACCGAGAAATGGGAAGAGCGCAAGGACGGCTCCGCCCGGGTCGACCAGATGATCTATGTGGTCCGCGACGGCCACAAGGGCATTGTTCTGGGCAAGCGCGGCGAGACCATTAAAGCCGTCTCCCAGGCCGCCCGCGCCGAGCTGGAAGAGTTCCTGGGCCGTAAGGTGCATCTGTTCCTGCAGGTGAAGGTGCGCCCGAACTGGCTGGAAGAGGCCGAGCGCTATTCGGAAATGGGTCTCGACTTCAAAGACGGCAACTGAAGAAGCCCATGCTTTTCACCTTTGTGAAAATACTCCCGCCGGAGGCTCCCGCACTATCGGCAGGCGCTGTCACAGGCGGGGGCGCGGCATGACCCGCCTCACCGCCCGCTTCTGGGTCGACGCCTACCTGGCCCGCCTGCGGTTCCAGGATATCCCGGCCTTTGTAACCTCCCACGGCGATGACACCGCCGGCGCGGTGCTCGTCAAACTCAACACTCTGGATGGCCAGGCCCGCGCCTTTCACCGCACCTATGACCTGATGACCGGCAACCGCAAATGGGATGAATTGGCCGCAGGTGCCGAAATGGACGTCGATGCTTCAATAAGCCGGCAGCGGAACTTCGATCCGGATCTCTGGGTGATTGAGGTGGAGGACCGCCAGGGCCGTCATCTGCTGGACGAACCCGGCCTGGAATGACCCTGCTGCTTGCAGCCCATCCGG
Organism: Leisingera sp. S132; assembly: GCF_025144465.1. Lineage (NCBI taxonomy): Bacteria > Pseudomonadati > Pseudomonadota > Alphaproteobacteria > Rhodobacterales > Roseobacteraceae > Leisingera > Leisingera sp. S132. Next base: position 3,272,320 of record NZ_CP083553.1, on the reverse strand, counting down.
CAATGCGCTCTGTTGGGGCGGACTGCAGGACAGGGAGGCCCGCTTTTGGAATGGCGTGATCACGGCATATTGCTTTCGGTGCGCCGCCACGGCGAAAGCTCGGCCATCATTGACGTCTTCACCGAAGAACACGGGCGTCACGCAGGCGTGGTGCGTGGCGGCGCCGGCCGCCGGATGGCGCCGGTCCTGCAGCCCGGTGCACAGCTGGATGTGTCCTGGCGGGCGCGGCTGGAGGATCACCTGGGCAGCTATCACGCTGAACCCCTGCGCAGCCGCGCTGCCGCGGCGCTCTCCGGCCGGCTGGCGCTGGCCGGGCTGAACACAGTCACCGCGCTGTTGTCCTTCTGCCTGCCGGAGCGCGAACCGCACGCTGGTCTTTACAGCCGCAGCGAACAGCTGCTGGACCTGCTGGGCAACGAGGACCTCTGGCCGCTCGCCTACCTGCGCTGGGAGATGGCGCTTTTGGAGGAGATGGGCTTTGGACTGGACCTGTCGGCCTGCGCCGTGACCGGCAGCCGTTTCGGCCTGGCCTATGTCTCGCCAAAAACCGGCCGGGCTGTTTCACGTGAAGGCGCCGGAGACTGGGCAGACCGCCTGCTGCCGCTGCCGCCTGTGATGCTGGGCCTGGGCGATGCGGAAGACGCCGAAATCATCCAGGCCTTGCGCACGACCGGGCATTTCCTGGAGGCGCATCTGGCCCCGTCGCTGGGCAATCACCCGCCGCCAGAGGCGCGGGCCCGGCTGCTGGATCTGCTCAGCCGCCGGCTTTGAACAGCATCTCGCGCCCCGCATCATTGCTGAGGATCAACACATCGCCTGAGACCTCTGCCAGCGTCATCTCCTGCAGCGCTTTCAGGAAAGCCGTCTCCGCCTCCAGCTCCGGGCAGGCCATGCGCGTCACCGCCAGCGGGCCGGTCTCAAACCAGGGGTAGGGCGCGCTCTGGCTGCCCAGAAACCTGTTGCAAGGCGCCTGACCGGCGATCTTGCCCGGTTCCGGAAAGGTGAGGGTGGCATCGGCGGCAAAGGCGGTCCCGTCAATGCTTTGCAACCGCCATGCGTTGCCGGCGGCACCATAGGCCGACAGGGTTTCATCGCCTGTGCAGGCGCTCGGCAGCAACAGGGAAGTGATCAGAACAGCGCGCAGCATGACGGCCTCCGGCAGCAGTGTCTTCAACTACTTTGGAGGTCAACGGCGGTTCGCACAAGGCAACAACCGCACGATGTGTCTCCCGCCCGCCGCTGCGGCATCCCAAATGCCTTGCGTCCGTTGGGCCCGGCACCGCGCGGTGCGCGGTGCCTGCCGCGCCGTTCAAAGGGAGTGCTTCCGCGCCGTGCGAAGCACGGCGCCAGGCCCAACGCCTTGGACGCATTCCGTGAATGCGCAGCCAAGGGGGCGGGAGCCTTTCCTTTCAGTTCTGCCGGATGATCTCCGCAACCTTGCGGCCGATCTCGTTGCTGGCCTTGACCGACGGGTGGATCATGTCCGCTGCGTGGTAGGAGCGGTCGCCATAGGGCACCAGGTCCTTGTTCGACAGGAAGAAAATACCGTCCTCCTGCGATGCCAGACGGGTGATGCGGGCTTCCAGCTCGTTGCCTTCGTCCCGGCAATGCTCGATCAGCGATCCCACGCCGGGGCTGCGCAGATAGCCGACGTAGATCACCTTGGCTCCGGTTTCGCGCAATCCGATAAGCATCGCCGGAATCGCGCCCGTGCTTCCGTCAGAGGAAATCAGCCTGTCCATCTTGCGGTCGCAGGCAAAGCAGCCGCAGCCGAGCCACAGGTCGTTGCCGCCGCCGTTCACGATCACCCAGTCCCATTCGCCAGGCGTGTACTGCTTGCCGATGTTCATGCCTGCAGCACCGGAAACCGGCAGCTTGTAGAGGATCCGCGCGGCTGAGACCGAGCGGTCCACCACCGGTTCCTGCAATTCCCGCGATACCGTGTCCGAAATGGATTTGCCCGCCAGGCTGTGCCAGGCCAGAAGGGAATCCCCCATCGCAAGAATACGTGCGGACTGGCCTTCCGGCACCGTATCGCCGCAGGCGGACAGCAGAAACAGAAAGGGCAGAAACAGGCAGCGCAGGAAGGTCATGCCTCCTTGTTAAACTGGTTTTGCCTGGCTGCGAATAACCTGAATCGGAAACAGATTTATTTTGCGGAAGGGTTGCGGGCTGGACGCATGAAACGCGATTCCGGACAAAAAAGCCCGGCGCGAACGCCGGGCAAGGAGGGGATTGCTCCCCTGCGGTGGTCTCTGACAGCGGTCAGCCCAGCAAGCGGCGGGCGATGACCTGCGCCTGGATCTCGGCGGCGCCTTCGAAAATGTTGAGGATACGGGCATCGCACAGCACGCGGGAGATCTTGTACTCCATTGCAAATCCATTGCCGCCGTGGATCTGCAAGCCATTGTCGGCCGCCGCCCAGGCAACCCGTGCGCCCAAGAGCTTGGCCATGCCGGCCTCCAGGTCGCAGCGGTGGCCGTGGTCCTTTTCCCAGGCCGAGAAATAGGTGAGCTGCCGGGCGATCATGATCTCCACCGCCATCATCGCCAGCTTGCCCGAGACCCGCGGGAAATTGATCAGCGACTTGCCGAACTGCTTGCGCTCCTGCGCGTACTGCATGGCGATGTCCAGCGCCGACTGCGCCACGCCGATGGCACGGGCGGCAGTCTGGATTCGGGCCGATTCAAAGGTCTCCATCAGCTGTTTGAAGCCCTTGTTCTCCGCGCCGCCCAGCAGGTTTTCCTGCTTCACGTGGAAATTGTCGAAGCCCAGCTCGTATTCCTTCATGCCGCGGTAGCCCAGCACCTCGATCTCACCGCCGGTCATGCCGGGGGTGGGGAAGGGGGCCTCGTCGGTGCCCGGGGTCTTCTCCGCCAAAAACATCGACAGCCCGCGGTGGTCGGTGGTGTTTGGATCGGTGCGCGCCAGCAGCGTCATCACATGGGTGCGGGCGGCATGGGTGATCCAGGTCTTGTTGCCGGTGATCTTGTAATCGCCGTTCTCGTCCTTGACCGCGCGGGTCCGCAAAGAGCCGAGGTCGGAGCCGGTGTTCGGCTCGGTGAAAACGGCAGTGGGCAGGATTTCGGCGCTGGCCAGTTTCGGCAGCCAGTTGGCCTTCTGCTCCTCGGTGCCGCCGCAGAGGATCAGCTCCGCCGCAATCTCAGAGCGGGTGCCCAGCGAGCCGACACCGATATAGCCGCGCGACAGCTCCTCGGAGACCACAACCATCGAGGCCTTGGACAGGCCGAACCCGCCGTATTCCTCCGGGATGGTCAGCCCGAAGACGCCCATCTCTGCCAGCTCTTCGATCACTTCCATCGGGATCAGCTCATCCTTCAGGTGCCACTCATGGGCATTCGGCTCGACCTTCTCCACCGCGTAGCGGCGGAACTGGTCGCGGATCATTTCCAGCTCTTCCTCCAGGCCGGAGGCGCCGAACATGGTGGAACCGGCCTGTTCCTCCATCAGCTGTACCAGACGGGTGCGGGCGGCCTGGCTGTTGCCCCGCTCGCACAGCGTCATAACAGCAGGCACCATCAGCCCACGCTGGGCGTCCTGGCTCAGGCCCAGGTCCTGCAGGCGGATGATCTCGCCCTGGTTCATCTGGATGCCGCCGTAGACCTGCCACAGGTATTCGCCAAATCCGATCTGGTGCAGCAACTGCTCCATCTCGCCGAACTTGCCCTCGCCCTGCAGCTTTTCGGCCCATTTCTGCATCTGACGCAGCGAGTAGACATAAGTGGCCAGCCAGGACAGACCATGCGCCGCCACCTGGTTTTCCTCGATCAGCTTGCCGGAGACACGGCCGTCGCTGCTCACCATGTCCTTGACGGAGGCGCGCGCGGCCTCAAGCAGCTGGTCCAGCGGTTCCAGCGCGGCGCCGGTCAGCGCCAGCAGGTCGGGAATGAGAGTCGGTTTCATATGCAAGTCCTGTCCGTCGTGGGCCATGAATCAGATCCTTCTTCGGTCGCCCGGTGGTAAATCATTTTGCAGGTGCAGCGCAACAAAAATACTCACGGGTGCGTCATTTGGATCAAATCTTGCGTGTTGATTTTGCCCGTGCAGCACGCTGCGGATGTGGTAGAGCGGAGGTATGACCGCATTGTTTTCGCTTCTTTCCCCGGCAGAGCTGGCAGCGGCCTTTGGCATCGCGCTGCTGGCGGGCACGGTCAAAGGCCTGGTGGGCTTTGCCATGCCGATGATCTTCATCTCCGGCCTCAGCATGTTCCTGGCACCGGACCTGGCGCTGGCCGGGCTCATTCTTCCCACGCTGGTGACAAACGGCATGCAGGCGCTGCGCCAGGGGCCTGCGGCGGCCCTGGCCTCGATCCGCAAGTTCCACGTGTTTTTGCTGATCGGCCTTGTTTGCCTGCTGCTCAGCGCCCAGTCCGTGCGGCTGCTGCCGCAACAGGCGCTGCTCTTGGTCATTGGCCTGCCGGTTACCGTTTTTGCCTGCATCCAGCTGATGGGCAAGACATTCACCATAACCAATCCTTCCCGCCGCAGCGAGGCTGTTGTCGGCGGCATTGCGGGCCTGATTGGTGGGGTTTCCGGCGTTTGGGGACCGCCAACCGTTGCCTATCTGACTGCCTTGAATACTGAAAAGACAGAACAGATCCGGGTGCAGGGGGTGATCTACGGCCTTGGCGCGGTGGCGCTGCTGGTGGCGCATATCGGCTCCGGCGTGATCCGCACTGAGACCGCGCCCTTTTCGCTGGCGCTTGTTGTGCCGGCGGTGGCGGGCATGTGGATCGGCGGGCAGCTGCATGACCGGATCGATCAGGTGCTGTTCCGCCGCGCAACGCTGGTGGTGCTGCTGATCGCCGGTTTGAACCTGCTGCGCCGCGGCGTGCTGATGTAGCAGGGGGGCAGGGCACCATGAAGCAAAGGCTCAGCGCAGAACAACTTGCAACCGGCTCCATCCTGGTCGCGCTGGCGGTCATGGCGCTCAAGGTGGCCGCCTGGCAAATGACCGGCTCCGTGGCGCTTTTGTCGGACGCGCTGGAATCGCTTGTTAACATCGGCGGTGCGGTAATGGCATGGTTCGCGGTGCGCTATGCCCAGCGGCCCCCCGATGCAGGCCACCCCTACGGCCACCACAAGGCGGAATACTTCTCGGCGGTGATCGAGGGCATCCTGATCGTGATCGCTGCCCTGGTGATCCTGCACGAGGCGTTCACTGCGCTGTCCCGCGCAAGCGATCCCGCCTGGGGCGCTGCCGGCATGGGAGTGAACGCGCTGGCGATGCTGGTGAACCTCGCTTGGGCGCGGGTTCTGCTGCGCACGGGCACACGGTTGAAGTCCCCGGCCTTGTCCGCCGGCGGCCGCCACCTGATGAGCGATGTCTGGACCTCTGCCGGGGTGCTGGCCGGGCTGCTTCTGGCGCTTGCCACCGGCTGGGCAGTGCTTGACCCTCTCTTGGCGCTGCTGGTTGGTGTCAACATCCTGCGCGAGGGCTGGCTGGTGATCGCGGCCTCCGTGAATGGCCTGATGGACACCGCCGCCCCGGCGGAGGAGCGCATCCGGATCGAGAAGATCATTCACCGCACCGCAAACGGCGCAATGCAGGTGCATGGTCTGAAAACCCGCCGTGCAGGCCGCGCCTTGTTTGTCGAGTTCCACATGGTGGTCGACGGTGCCATGTCTGTGCGCGCTGCCCATGAAATCTGCGACCGGGTCGAGGCCGCCCTTCGTGACGCCATTCCTGATGTGCAGGCGGTGATTCACGTGGAGCCGGAGCACAAGCTGGAGCCGGCCGGGATCGAGCCGCGCTGAAGCGTTTGCATTTCCCCGCTGCCTCCCGTTTAACCGCTCTCAAACTGGCAAAGGAGCAGGCACATGGCGATGGAGTGGAACAGGCTGCTGAACCCGGGGCGGCTGTGCCGGCCGGACTTCCCCGAGGCCCCTGGGCGCGAGGCCTATCTGCAGGATTATGACCGCATCCTGTTTTCCGAGCCGTTCCGGCGGCTGGCGCAGAAGACCCAGGTGCACCCGCTCTACAGTCACGACCACGTGCATCACCGGATGATCCACAGCATGGAGACCTGCAGCGTCGGCCGCTCGCTGGGTTCCGGCGTCGGCCAGGCGCTGCTGGCCGCAGACCGCATCACTCCCGATCAGGTGCTGCGCATAGCGGGCCACGTTCAGGCCGCCTGCCTGCTGCATGACATCGGCAACCCGCCCTTTGGCCATTCCGGCGAAGACAGCATTGGCGGCTGGTTCGCCGCGCAGTTCAAGGCAGGCGCAGGGCTGGCCGCCCGGATCCCGGCAGACCGCCAGGCCGAGTTCGCGCATTTCGAAGGCAACGCCCAGGGTTTGCGTATCGCCGGCCGCCTGGAAATGGCCCGGCGCGAGGGCGGAATGCGGCTCAGTTACGCGACGCTGGGCGCCTTTTTGAAATACCCCTGCACCCGCCAGGTGCGCGATGCCGTTTGCGGCGATGGCCCGGCGCCTTATGCAGGCCTCAAGAAATTCGGCGTCTTTGCTTCCGATACCGCTTTACTCGACGAAATCTGCGCCGCCACCGGCATGATCCGCGAAAGCGCCGGCTGGTACCGCCGCCACCCGCTCGCCTTTCTGGTCGAGGCCGCGGATGACATCTGCTACCGCATCATGGATATCGAGGACGCAGGTGCAGTGGGCGATCTGGACCGCGCGGACGTGGCGGCGGTGCTGGAAGACATCACCGGCAAACCCAACCGCGAGGAAGACGCCGCTATGCCGCTGGGCGAGCGTGTCGCCCTGCTGCGCGCGCTCTCCATCGGTGCCGCCACCAGCGCTGCGGTGCAGGCCTTCCTCGACAATTACGACGCCATCATGAGCGGCGAGTTCGACGGCGACCTGATCGGCGCCTCCTCCAAGGCAGACGCCTTTGCCGAACTGCAACGCCTGTCGGTGGAACGAATCTTTGCCGCACGCCGCAAGACAGAGCTGGAGGTCGCGGGCCGCCAGGTGCTGCACCATATCCTCGGCCACTTCCAGGGGCTCTACACCGATCTGGCCGCCTGCGGCTGGGACCAGCCCGCTTTCGCAAAGCAGCACCCCCACTGGGCGCAGCTGATCCGCGCCGTCGACCTGGACCTGCGCGGGGTGGAGGACCCATATACCGCCATGCATTCGCTGGCGGATTTCGTCTCCGGCATGACCGACCGCTACGCGGTCAAGGTGCGGGACATGGTGACCGGCAGCCTGACCGTCTGACCGGCTTTCAGCACCTCAAACAAAAAAACCCGGCCACTGGCCGGGTTTTCTGTTTCCAAAGGGGAAAGCATCAGCCGATGGCTGCGGCCTTCACGTCCTCGTCGATGAACGGCAGGTACTGCTCGAAGTTGTCGGAGAACATCTGCACCAGCTTGGCCGCCTGTGCGTCATAGGCCGACTTGTCGTCCCAGGTGCGGCGCGGATCCAGCAGCAGTTCCGGCACGCCGGGCACGTTGACCGGCACGTCAAAGCCGAAGTTCACGTCCTTGCGGAATTCCGCATCCGCCAGCGAGCCGTCCAGCGCCGCGGTCAGCAGCGCGCGGGTGGCCTTGATCGGCATGCGCGAGCCGGTGCCATAGGCGCCGCCGGTCCAGCCGGTGTTCACCAGCCAGCAGGTCGCGCCATGCTGGGCGATCTTCTCGCGCAGCAGGTTGCCGTAGACCTCGGGGCGGCGCGGCATGAAGGGGGCGCCGAAGCAGGTGGAGAAGGTCGGCTCCGGCTCGGTCACGCCGCGCTCGGTCCCTGCTACCTTGGAGGTGAAGCCGGACAGGAAGTGGTACATCGCCTGCGCCGGGGTCAGCCGCGCGATCGGAGGCAGCACGCCGAAGGCATCACAGGTCAGCATGATGATGTTCTTCGGATGGCCGCCGCGGGCGCTGGACGATGCATTGGAGATGTAATGCAGCGGGTAGGCGCAGCGCATGTTGGCGGTCAGGCTGTCGTCGTTGAAATCCAGCTCTTTGGTTTCCGGGTCGAACACCATGTTCTCGATCACGGTGCCGAACTTGGAGGTGGTGGCGTAGATTTCCGGCTCAGCCTCGGCATTCAGGTTGATGGTCTTGGCATAGCAGCCGCCTTCGAAGTTGAAGGTGCCGTTGTCGGCCCAGCCGTGCTCGTCATCGCCGATCAGCACGCGGTCGGGGTCGGCGGACAGGGTGGTCTTGCCGGTGCCCGAGAGGCCAAAGAACACGGCGGTGTCGACCGGGTTGCCCTTGGCGTGGTTGGCGGAGCAGTGCATCGGCATGATGCCTTTTTCCGGCAGCAGGTAGTTCAGCAGGGTGAACACCGATTTCTTGTTTTCGCCTGCATATTCGGTGCCGCCGATCAGGATCATCTTGCGGTCGAAGTTCATCGCGATGATGGTTTCGCTGCGGCAGTCGTGCTTCTTGGGGTCGGCCTGGAAGCTGGGGCAGTTGATGACGGTGAAGTCGGCGATGAAATCATCCAGGTCTTCGCGGTCGGGACGGCGCAGCATGGTGCGGATGAACAGGTTGTGCCAGGCCAGCTCGGTCACCATGCGGACGTTGATTGCATGCGCCGGGTCGGCACCGCCCACCAGGTCCTGGACGTAGTAGTCCTTGCCCTTCATGTGCTCCAGCATGTCCGCGTAGAGCGCATCAAAGCCTTCTGCGCTCATTGCGGCGTTGTTGTCCCACCAGATGGTGTCGCGCACGCTGTCGGTTTTCACGACATGTTTATCCTTGGGCGACCGGCCGGTGAATTTGCCGGTGGTGACCAGGAAGGCGCCGCCATTGCCCAGCGTGCCTTCGCCGCGCTTCAGCGCGGCTTCGATCAGCGCCGGCTCCATGAAGTTGTAATAGACATTGCCCAGACCCTCGATGCCCTGATCCTCGAGGCGGAATTGCGGGTTAACCCGTCCAGATGTCATGCGTTTTTTCTCCTGTGGCGGCGCGGGCGGCACGCAGGCTGCGCGGCTGCGCCAGTGGGGCAATAGAAACGGCATCGCTGCCGGTGGCGCGGTCTTAACATGGCGTTTCGGGGGCTGAACAGGCCGGTTTCAGCCAGTTAGCGCCATCAAGGCGATGTTTAGCGCAACCATTGTTCTGCACCGCGGCAAGTGCCCGTCTGTTCAGCGAACGCTAAGGTATTTTTGCCCCAATTGTGTCCAAAGATCGTCCCGATTCTTCAAATGGGATTGATTCGGCGCACCAGAACGGCGATGAACATGGTAAAAACAAAACATAACAGAGCAGATTAGGGGCAAATCCGATGTCAAAGATTGCTTTGGTTGACGATGACAGGAACATCCTGACATCGGTTTCCATGACGCTTGAGGCCGAGGGCTTCGAGGTCGAAACATATAATGACGGCCAGGCCGCGCTGGATGCCTTCAACAAGAAGCTTCCGGATATGGCGGTGCTGGATATCAAGATGCCGCGCATGGATGGCATGGACCTGTTGCAGCGGCTGCGCCAGAAATCGCAGATGCCGGTGATCTTCCTCACCTCCAAGGATGATGAGATCGACGAGGTTCTGGGCCTGCGCATGGGCGCCGACGACTACGTCAAGAAGCCGTTTTCGCAGCGCCTGCTGGTGGAACGCATCCGGGCGCTCTTGCGCCGCCAGGAGGCGATCAGCAGCGACGCCGAGGGCACCGCGTCGCCGGAGGCCAAGGTGATGGAGCGCGGCAACCTGCGGATGGACCCGCTGCGCCACGCGGTCAGCTGGAAGGGCAAGGACGTGTCGCTGACGGTGACCGAATTCCTGCTGCTGCAGGCGCTGGCTCAGCGGCCCGGCTTCGTCAAAAGCCGCGACCAGCTGATGGATGTGGCCTATGACGATCAGGTCTATGTGGACGACCGCACCATCGACAGCCACATCAAGCGCCTGCGCAAGAAGATGCGCAGCGCGGATTCGGATTTCGCGGCGATCGAAACCCTCTATGGTATCGGTTACCGCTACAACGAAGAGTAAGCGGCCTATCCAAGCGGGGCCTTGTGCCCCCGGCCAGGGGAGTGGCGCGGATGCGCGATACCAGTGTTATGCAACGCCAGCAGGACGGCGATGTGGTCTTGGGCGAGGACTGGGTCACCCCGGACCAGTCGGTCACGCGGGAGATGCAGGTCAAGCGCGCCCGCCGGGGGTTCCTGCCGCTCAAGGGGTCGCCGCTGACCCGCAGGATCATCACCTTCAACCTGATCGCGCTGACCATCATGGTTGCGGGTATCCTGTACCTGAACTCGACGCGCCACAGCCTGGTGCAGCAGCGCGCCGGCGCGCTGGTGTCCGAGGCGATGCTGGCCGCCGACGTGTTCGAGGCAGAGATGCCTGCCGCCGGCGCCGTCAGCTTTGCCGCTGGTGACGGCATCCAGGTCGAGGACACGCTGGCCCGTCTCAGCCTGCGCGGCGGGGTTGAGGCTTTTGTGTTCGACACCACCGGAAATCTGATTTCCAGCATCAAGGGCGTCAATCGCAGCGATGCGCTGAACGTGCTGAATGACAGCGGTGAGCGCCGCACCCTGATCAGCGATGCGCTGTCCAGGCTCTGGGGACTGGCCGGCGGGGCTGAGCAGCAGGCGGCTGTTTCCGGCCCGGCGCTGGAGGACCGTCTCGGCGGGCTGGTGGACCGGGCGATGAACGGCGGCACCGGCGTGGAAACCGTGGTGGATACCAGCGGCAGCCGGGTGATCTCCGCCGCGACCCCGATCATGCACAACGGCACCGCCGTGGGGGTGATCGCCCTGGCCTCGCCCACCGGCGAAGTGGACGCGCTGGTGCGCAGCGAACAGGAACGGGTGCTGCAGATGTTCATCGTGGCGCTCCTGGTCTCTGTCGGCCTCAGCCTGGTGCTGGCCTCGACAATCGCGAACCCGCTGGCCGACCTGGCAGAGGCGGCTGAACTGGGCCGCGACCGCGGCAGCCGCAAATCCAATCCGGGCCGGATCCGCATCCCCGACCTGTCCGCCCGCCCCGATGAGATCGGCCGCCTCAGCCGCGCCCTGCGCGGCATGGTCAAGGCGCTCTACTCCCGCATCGACAGCAACGAGCAGTTCGCCGCGGATGTGGCGCATGAGATCAAGAACCCGCTCGCCAGCCTGCAATCCGCGGTTGGCACCCTGCGCATGGTCAAACGCGACGACCAGCGGCAAAAGCTGCTGGAGGTGATTGAACACGACGTGCGCCGCCTTGACCGGCTGGTCAGCGACATCTCCAACGCCTCGCGGCTGGATGCCGAACTGGTCAAGGAGGAAGAGGAAGAGTTCAATCTTCTGACCATGCTCGGCAACCTCAACCAGTACTTGGGAGAGGACGCGCGCGCCAAGGGCATCGACTACATCACCGATCTGCCCGCCCAGCCGGTCCTGCTGCAGGGGCTGGAGGCACGTCTGGCGCAGGTTTTTGTCAACCTGATCACCAACGCGATTTCCTTCTGCGAGGAAGGCGACGCCATCCGCGTCTGGGCGCGCCGCCGCGCCAACCGGGTGCTGATCGTGGTCGAGGATACCGGCCCCGGGATCCCCGACCAGGCGCTTTCCAAGATATTCAAACGCTTCTACTCGCAGCGCCCGGTAGAGCATTTCGGCAATAACTCCGGCCTTGGCCTGGCAATCTCCAAGCAGATCGTCGAGGCGCATGGCGGCGTGATCTGGGCTGAAAACATCCGCCCGACAGAGGCGGACGTCACTTCCGAACCGCTTGGCGCGCGATTTGTGGTAGGCTTGCCTGTCTGAAGCCGGTTTAGGTTTATCCCATGCCTGAAACACAAAGCTTGATCCTGCATGCCTCCTGCGTTGCGCTGGAGGGGCAGGGGCTTTTGATCACCGGCACCTCCGGCCAGGGCAAATCCGCGCTGGCGCTGCAGCTGATGGCCTTCGGCGCCCAGCTGGTGGCCGACGACCGGGTGCTGGTGCAGCTCTTGCACGGCGAGCTGGTTGCCAGCGCGCCGGAGCCGATCCGCGGGTTGATCGAGGCCCGCTACATGGGGCTGTTGCAGGCGCAGATCCGCAGCCCGGTGCCGGTGACGGCGCTGGTGGACCTGGACGAGGCGGAGACCGAGCGCCTGCCGGTGCGCCACACCACCCTGCTTCTGGGGCGGGAGGTGGCGCGCGTGAAACGGGTGGATGGCGCCCATTTTGCCCCGGCGCTGATGCAATACCTCAGATGCGGGGCACTGGACCCGGATGCCTGACCAGAACCAACAGGCGGTCCCGGCGGTGCTGGTCACTGGCCCGTCCGGTGCGGGCCGCACCACCGCGATCAACGTGCTGGAGGATCTCGGGTTCGAGGCGATCGACAACCTGCCGCTGCGGCTCTTGCCCGGCCTGTTCGACGCCGCCGCCGCACCGCGTCCGATGGCGCTGGGACTGGACAGCCGCAACCGGGACTTCTCGCCGCGCGCGCTTTTGGACGTGATCGACATGCTGTCAGGACGCCGCGAGCTGGAGCTGACCGTGCTCTACCTCGACGCCCAGGCCGACGTGCTGCTGCGCCGCTACTCTGAAACCCGCCGCCGCCACCCGCTGGCCCCGGCAGAATCCCCGGGCGAGGGCGTGCGCCGCGAGCTGGACCTGATGGCGCCGATCCGCGACCGGGCTGACATCCTGCTGGAAACCTCGGACATGAACGTCCACCAGCTGAAGGCCGAGATCGAGCGCTGGTTTGCCCCGGGCGGCCGCACCCTGGCGCTGTCGGTGCAAAGCTTCTCCTACAAACGCGGCATGCCGCATGGCATCGACATGGTGTTCGACTGCCGCTTTCTGGCCAATCCCTACTGGGATACGGACCTGCGCGCATTGAACGGCCAGGACCCGGCAGTGCAGGACTACGTCCGTGCCGATCCCCGGTTCCAGCCGTTCTTCGACCGGGTGCTGGACCTCACCCGGCTGCTGCTGCCGGCCTACCGGGAGGAGGGCAAATCGCATTTTTCCATCGCCTTCGGCTGCACCGGCGGCCAGCACAGATCGGTGACAATGGCACAAACCCTGGCCAAGGCCCTTGCAGAGGACGGCCTGCAAGTGTCAATTAGACACCGCGAGCTGCAAGGCCAGCAAAAGAAGTGAGAGGCCGGGTTGATCGGGATAGTGATCGTAGCGCATGGCGGACTGGCACGGGAATACCTTGCCGCGGTGGAACACGTAGTGGGTCCGCAGCCCAGCCTGATGGCCATCGCCATCGGTCCGGAGGATGACCGCGCCGCCAAGCAGGACGAGATCTGCGCCGCGGCCAACAAAGTCGACAGCGGCGGCGGCGTTGTGGTGGTGACCGACCTCTTCGGCGGCTCGCCCTCGAACCTCAGCCTCAAGGCCTGCGCGCCTGCGGACCGGCGGATTCTCTATGGCGCCAACCTTCCGATGCTGATCAAACTGGCAAAATCCCGCCACCTTCCGGTTGCCGATGCGGTTCGGCAGGCGATGGAGGCAGGGCGCAAGTACATCAACGCCCAGAACGTAAACCCTGACGGGGAGCAGGCACATTAAATGGCTCTGAAGACGCTGAAAATCATCAATGAAAAAGGGCTGCACGCCCGCGCCTCCGCCAAACTGGTGGAGGTGGTCGAAGCGTTTGACGCCACGGCAGAGGTGCTGAAGGACGGAATGTCGGCCTCCGGCGACAGTATTATGGGCCTTTTGATGTTGGCAGCCTCGAAAGGAACGACTATTGACGTCGAGACTTCGGGGCCCGATGCTGACGCGCTTGCGCATGCGCTGGAGGCTTTGGTGGCCGACAAGTTCGGCGAGGGCTACTAGGCTCCGCGCCGGCCGCGGAACGGGAAGAAGCACATTGGCGGACACCGCACAAGACAGGAAGACCGGCATCGCGCCGGACACCGCTGAGCAGACAACGGGCGAGGTCTATGACCGCCGCACCCTGACCTATGCCAACTCCTTTGACGACCGCTGGACCTCGCTGGCGATCAAGACCATCGAATGGCTGACCGGCAAGCTGAAAATCCTGCGCATGGTCAACAAGTTCGAGAAGAACAACGCCGAATACCGCGGCCAGAAGTTCTGGCGCGGCGCGCTCAACACCATGGGTATCGACCTGCAGACCCCGCAGGAGCAGATCGACAACATTCCTGCAGAGGGCCCGGTGGTGATCGTCGCCAACCATCCGCACGGCATGGTCGACGGCATGATCTTTGCCGACCTGATCGGCCGCCGCCGCCTCGATTACCGCATCCTGACCCGCTCGGTTCTGACCGGCCTGGATGAGGCCGCGACCTCCTTCATGATCCCGGTGCCCTTCCCGCATGACCCCGAAGCGCAGCGCAAGATGGTCGACATGCGCGCCAAGACCATGGCCTACCTCAAGGAGGGCGGTGCGGTGGCTCTGTTCCCCTCAGGCGTGGTGATGTCGTCAGACAGCTGGTTCGGCCCCGCGGTCGAGCGTGAATGGAATGTCTTCACCGCCCAGCTGATCCGCCGCTCCGGCGCCCGGGTGGTGCCGATCTTTTATCCCGGCTCGAACTCGCGCTGGTACCAGATCGCCTGCCAGATCTCCCCGATCCTGCGCCAGGGCCTGCTGCTGCATGAAATCGTCCGCTCCTGCAACAAGCCGCAGGCGCCGGTGGTTGGCAAGCCGCTGACCGATGAGCAGATGGAGCAGCTGCAAACCGATCCGCGCGGGTTCATGGCCTGGCTGCGCGAGCACACGCTGAGCCTTGGCAAACAGGGCTGAGCCTGCCTGATCTCACTGCTGGAAAACGAAAAAGCGCCCTGCGGGGCGCTTTCTTGTTCAGTCCAGGCTGATTACCGGGTCGGGACCGGCACCTCACCGCGGTAGTCATAGAACCCGCGCTGGGTCTTGCGGCCCAGCCAGCCGGCCTCGACGTATTTGGTCAAGAGCGGGCAGGGGCGGTACTTGGTATCCGCCAGTCCGTCGTGCAGCACGTTCATGATCGCCAGGCAAGTGTCCAGCCCGATGAAATCCGCCAGCTCCAGCGGCCCCATCGGGTGGTTCGCGCCCAGCTTCATCGATTCGTCGATCGATTTCACCGACCCGACACCCTCATACAGCGTATAGACCGCCTCGTTGATCATCGGCATCAGGATGCGGTTGACAATAAAGGCCGGGAAATCCTCGGCACTGGCTGAGGTCTTGCCAAGCCGCGCCACCACCTCCTGGCACGCGCTGAATGTCGGCTCATCGGTGGCGATGCCGCGGATCAGCTCCACCAGCTGCATCACCGGCACCGGGTTCATGAAATGGAACCCCATGAACCGCTCAGGCCGGTCAGTGCGGCTGGCCAGCCGGGTGATCGAGATCGAGGAGGTGTTGGAGGTCAGGATGGTATGCGGCTGCAGATGCGGCTGCAGGTCTTCAAAGATCGCCTGCTTCACGGTCTCCCGCTCGGTCGCTGCCTCGATCACCAGATCGGTTGCGCCCACATCCGCCAGCTTCAGCGACGGCACGATGCGCGCCAGCGCCGCCTTCACGTCAGCGTCGGAAATCTTGCCCTTGCTGGCCTGGCGCTCCATGTTCTTGTGGATGAGGCTCAGCGCGCTGTCCAGCGCCTGCTGGCTGACGTCATTCAGCACGACCTCGTACCCGGCCAGCGCCATGACATGGGCAATCCCATTGCCCATCTGACCCGCGCCGATCACTCCAACCTTCTGAATTTCCATGCCTCAGGCTCCTGAAATAGCTGCGGCAACCATACTGGCCGGGCGCGGGCAGGCACAAGGGCAGCTAGGCGGGATTTGAGGCAAATTCTCACTTTAGGGAAATTGCAATGGTTGCCCGCCAAGGTGAGTCTCGGGTGAAAAATTGGTGGTATTTATGAGCTATGAACTCAAAAGCCCGGGGGGGCTTGCGGGGGAACCAGTCCGATATGGTCAATCCAGACTGCTGGTACGGGGGCCGCGGCGGTCCCTGGACGACCCTTACGTCGCCTTCCTGGGCGGAACCGAAGTCTATGGGCGATTCGTTGAATTTCCGTTTGTGGAGTCTCTGCAGGCGCGTCTCGGCGTGGATTGCGTCAACCTGGGCAGCGTGAACGCGGGCCTCGACAGCTTTGCCTTTGATGACAGCCTGACACGCATTGCCCGCAACGCCCGGCTCACCGTGGTGCAGATGCTGGGCGCGCAGAATATTTCCAATCCCTACTACCGGGTGCATCCGCGCCGCAATGACCGGTTTCTGGCAGCCCAGCCCGCGCTCAAGACCCTGTACCCCGAGATCGATTTCACCGAATTCCACTTCAACAAGCACCTGCTGTGCTCGCTGCGGGATATCTCCGCGCAGCGGTTTGAACAGGTGCGCGAACAGCTGCAGCGCAGCTGGGTCGACCGGATGAGTAAGCTGGTGGAGGAACTGGAGGGCCGCGTCCTGCTGCTGTGGCTGCGCTATGCCCTCGATGCCGAAGCCGGCTTCCTGGAGGAGCCGGTGCTGGTCAACCGCGCCATGGCTGAGGCGCTGCGCCCCAAGGTGCAGGGTATCCTGGAGATCAAGGCCGCCTCCGCCGCCGCGGCGCAGGACATTTCCGGTATGATCTTCGGCCCGATGGAGCTGCCCGCTGCACGCCACATGATCGGCCCCAAGGAGCATATGAAAATCGCAGAGGCCCTGGCCTGCGATCTGGAACCGCTGCTGCGCGCCTGAGCCGTCAAGGTCCCGCCCCAGCCATCCGCCACCCGCAGAACGGAAAAAGGCCCGCCAATTGGCGGGCCTTCCTATTGGTCAGCTGTCCGGCTGGGCTCAGCCCAGTTTCTCGGTCAGGGCCGGGACGGCTTCGAACAGGTCGGCAACCAGGCCAAAGTCCGCAACCTGGAAGATCGGTGCTTCCTCGTCCTTGTTGATCGCCACGATGACCTTGGAGTCCTTCATGCCGGCCAGGTGCTGAATGGCGCCGGAGATGCCGACAGCGACATACAGGTCCGGTGCAACAACCTTGCCGGTCTGACCCACCTGCCAGTCGTTCGGGGCATAGCCCGAGTCGACCGCCGCGCGGGACGCGCCAACGGCGGCGCCCAGCTTGTCGGCCAGGTTCTCGATCAGTTTGAAGTCTTCCTCGGAGCCAACGCCGCGGCCGCCGGAGACAACGATGCCGGCCGAGGTCAGCTCGGGACGGTCGCTTGCGGCAACCTTGTCTTCGACCCACTCGGACAGGCCCGGGTTTGCCGCAGCCGAGATCGTTTCCACGGAAGCGGAACCGCCTTCGCCAGCAGCGTCAAACGACGCGGTGCGGAAGGAGACGACTTTCTTGGCGTCGTTCGACTTCACGGTCTGGATCGCGTTGCCGGCATAGATCGGGCGCTCGAAGGTGTTGCCGTCGACAACGCCGGACACGTCCGAGATCACCATCACGTCCAGCAGGGCTGCAACGCGCGGCAGAACGTTTTTGGCGTCGGTGGTGGCGGGCGCAACGATGTGCTCGAAGTCGGACGCCAGGCCAGCGATCAGCGCCGCGGTCGGCTCCGCCAGGCGGTGGCCCAGGGATGCGTCCTCAGCAACCAGAACCTTGGCAACGCCTGCGATCTTGGCAGCTTCTTCGCCAGCTGCGGCAGCAGAGGCGCCAGCGGCCAGAACGGTCACGTCGCCCAGCGGTGCGGCAGCGGCAACGGCTTTTGCGGTCGCGTCCAGCGCCAGCGCGCCGTCGGTCACTTCAGCAAGGAGAAGAACAGCCATTACACAGCCCCCGCTTCTTTGAGTTTCTCAACCAGCTCGTCGACAGAGCCGACGATGATGCCTGCGGCGCGTGCCGGCGGCTCTTCGGTCTTGACGATTTCCAGGCGCGGGGTGACGTCGACGCCGTAGTCGGCGGCGGTCTTCTCGTCCAGCGGCTTTTTCTTCGCCTTCATGATGTTCGGCAGCGACGCATAGCGCGGCTCGTTCAGGCGCAGGTCCACGGTGATGATGGCGGGCATCTTCACGGAGATGGTCTGCAGGCCGCCGTCAACCTCACGGGTCACCTTGGCGTTGCCGCCTTCGATGTCCAGTTCCGAGGCAAAGGTGCCCTGGGACCAGCCCAGCAGCGCCGACAGCATCTGGCCGGTTGCGTTCATGTCGTTGTCGATTGCCTGCTTGCCGCAGAGCACGACGCCGGGCTGCTCTTCCTCGACCACTTTGGCCAGGATTTTTGCAACGGCCAGCGGCTCGATGTCGGTGTGCACGTCGTCGGCAGCAACCACCAGGATGGCGCGGTCCGCACCCATCGCCAGGGCGGTGCGCAGGGTTTCCTGAGCCTGCTTGACGCCGATGGAAACCGCAACCACCTCATCAGCCTTGCCGGCTTCTTTCAGGCGGATGGCTTCTTCGACAGCGATTTCGTCGAAGGGGTTCATCGACATTTTCACGTTGGCGAGATCGACACCGCTGCCGTCCGCTTTGACGCGGACCTTCACGTTGTAGTCAATCACGCGTTTGACAGGCACGAGTACCTTCATTTTGCGTTCTCTCCTTAACAAACGGCAAGCCGCCCCAGGGCGACTCCCCCTCTATGCTCTCGCAGCGTTGATACCGGCTGGTGCGGGCTCGCAACAGGGCAAAATCGTCACGTTAGCGCACGGCGACGTCGCGTTTGCGCATTTGGAACATCATTTCCGCATGAATGTTTCCGGTGGGAAATCCGCCTGCCGCAGCGGCAGGGCGCCGGCGGCCCGGGTGACGCGTTTGGCGCCGGATTCGCAGGAATCCGGCGCCAGAGGGCGAATCAGACCGGGGCCGGATCGGGGCAGGGGGCCTCAGCGGTTGGCGCCGGGCACCCACAAAACGTCGTCCTTGCCGCCATTGTTGGCGGTGCGGGCAGCAACAAAGAACCAGTCGCTGAGGCGGTTCAGGTATTTCACGGCGGCCGGGTTCACGTCCTCGGTTGTGCTGAGGTCGGTGGCCAGCCGCTCGGCACGCCGCGCCACGGTGCGGCAGACATGCAGATGCGCGGCCAGCTTGGATCCGCCCGGCAGGATGAAGCTGCGCAGCGCTTCCAGATCCTTGTTCATCACGTCGATCTCGGCTTCCAGCCGCTCAACCTGCGCCACGGCCACCCGCAGCGGCGGGTATTCCGCAGTGGCGTCCTTTTCCATTTCCGGCCGGCACAGGTCGGCGCCCAGATCGAACAGATCGTTCTGAATGCGTGCCAGGGCGGCATCCATCTCGCCCTCCGCTTCCAGCCGTGCAACGCCGACAAAAGAGTTCAGCTCATCCGAGGTGCCATAGGCATTGACCCGCGCCGAATGCTTGGCCACCCGCTCGCCGTTCCCCAGCGCGGTCTCGCCCTTGTCGCCGGTGCGGGTGTAAATCTTGTTCAGAACGACCATCGCCCCTTATCCTCCCTGGTTGCGCAGGTAGACGTAGGTCAGCACCAGCACCACCGCAATGAATTGAAACAGGATGCGCAGCCGCATCATCTTGTTTGCGTTGCGGCGGTTGAACTCGCCGCCCTTGCCAAAGCCGCCAATGCCGATGACCAGCGCCACAACCACAGCCGCCACGGCTGCCAGTGCCAGATAATACAGCGGATCGAACATCCTGTCCCCCAAGCGCGTTTATTCCGTTGCACCCCATCTAACCCGAGCAGAGGCGGATGGCGACCCTATCCAAGCCTGACCAGGATGCGGTCAATTGCCCGGGTCGGCAGGATGCGCCGCAGGAAGCCTGCGATATGGGTGGGGGTGGTCACGTAGTAGCGCGGACGCGGCCGCCGGGATTCGCAGGCATGCGCCAGCTTGGCGGTGACGGCAGAGGCCGGCAGCTCGAACCGGTCCGGGCCGCTGCTTTCATACAGCCGCTTCAGCAGCCGCGATTCATAAAGCTCGCGCAGCGGCGAGGCCTTCCAGTCGATGAAGCGCTCGAAATGCGGGATCGACTTTTCGCGGATTTTCGACGTCACCGGCCCCGGCTCGATCAGCACCATGTGGATGCCGGTGCCCTGCAGCTCCACCCGCAGCGTATCCGTCAGCCCCTCCAGCGCGTATTTCGTCGCCACATAGGCGCCGCGCCAGGGGAAGGTCACAAACCCCAGAATCGAGGAGTTCTGCACGATCCGCCCGTGGCCCTGCCTGCGCATCACCGGAATCACCTGCCGGGTCAGCTCATGCCAGCCAAAGAAATTCGCCTCGAAGATGGAGCGCAGACCCTCGGTCGGCAGATCCTCCACCGCGCCCGGCAGCCCGTGCGCGCCATTGTTGAACAGCGCATCCAGGGTGCCGCCGGTGGCCTCCAGCACCTCCGCCAGGCCAGCGGTGATGGTTTCGGGATCGGTGTAGTCTATCCGCGGGCTCTCAAAACCTTCCGCCCGCATCCGGTCGCAGTCGCGCTGCTGCCGGCAGGAGGCAAACACCCGCCATCCCCGCTCCCGCATGCCGCGGGCCGCATCCAGGCCGATCCCGGAGGAACAGCCTGTGATCAGAATCGTTTTTTTCAAGAGAGTGCCCCTCTGCCCGGATGTCTCCGGGGCCAGTTATGGGCGTTTCTTGCTCACCAGGGAAGCGGCAATCCAGCCGACCTTGCCTTTGCCGGGTGCGCGCAGGTGCAGCCAGCCGGTGCCGCTGTCCTCGAACACGATCACCTCATCCCCGCCCAAGAGGCGGGTAATCACCGGGTAATTGGTGCCCGGCCCCTGCCGCATGTTCACGCGGGAGGCCCTGATCTGGCGGATGTCCGGCTCCGGTGCAGGCTGCGGCTCTGCCAGCGCGGCTCCCGCCGGTTCCGGCGAATCGTTTTGCGCGTCAGCCGTGGCAGAGGCCTGCTGAATAGCGGCAAGACCGCCCTCCAGCGACGCCAGCTGCAGCGGCGCACCCTCGTCCGCCACCGCCGGGAATACACTGGTGCTGTCGCCGATCGCCAGCCGGGCCTGGGTGATCTGCCGCAGCGCCACCCGCGACCGCAGTTGCGGGTCGGCAGCAGGGCGCACTGGCCGTCCGGCCTCCTGCGTGCCGGAGGCCGGGCGGAAAGTCACGTTTCTGATCAGGGATTTGGCATCCTCGCTGGCGCTGCTGCTGCGGCTGCCCTGGCGGGTCTCCTCCGGCGCGGCAAACGCGGCCTTGGCGATCTCCAGCGCGTCAGAGCGTTCCTTGCGCGGCTCGAAATCCGCACCCCCGCTGAGCTCATAGAACCCCCAGCCCAGAAATGCGAAAGAAACTAAAACAAAACGCGACATAACCCAGTCCCCCCTAGTACCACCACACATGGCGGCTGCACGAAATAGCATTGGTTTGAAAAAGAAACGCACGGCGCAGCTGCCTGGTTCCCTTCTATCTAGGGCAAGTTAACGGCGGGGAAACAGGGGAGAGTCCGCAATCTTCTCCCCCAAAACGTTGGCGCGGCGCTGCATCCGCGCGAAATTCGCGCGCGCCCGCTTTACCAATTCCGGCGGCGGCAGTATCACGATTTCATGACCGACCTGGTAGAAGATCCCGACATGCCGTCTGCCCCTGAACAGGGTGAAATCCTGGAACCGCTGCGCCGCGCCATTGGCGAGCGCTATCTGACCTATGCGCTCAGCACCATCATGCACCGGGCGCTGCCCGACGCGCGTGACGGGCTGAAGCCGGTGCACCGGCGCATTCTCTATGCGATGAACCGCCTGCGCCTCAGCTCCACCGGCGGCTTCCTCAAGTCGGCCAAGATCTCCGGCGACACCATGGGTGATTTCCACCCCCACGGCGACGCCGCGATCTATGACGCGATGGCGCGCCTGGCGCAGGACTTCAACGTCCGCTACCCGCTGGTCGACGGCCAGGGCAACTTCGGCAACATCGACGGCGACAACCCGGCGGCCTCCCGCTACACCGAGGCGCGGATGACCTTCGTGGCCGAGGCGATGCTGGAAGGGCTGAACGAGGATTCGGTCGATTTCCGCGACAACTACGATGGCCGCCTGACCGAGCCGGCGGTGCTGCCCGCGACCTTCCCGAACATTCTGGCCAACGGCGCGGCCGGCATCGCGGTCGGCATGGCGACCAACATCCCGCCGCACAACATTGCAGAGCTGATCGACGCCTGCCTGCATCTGATCAAGACGCCGGATGCCCGCGACGACACGCTCTTGAATTATGTGCCGGGCCCGGATTTCCCCACCGGCGGCATCATTGTTGAGCCCAAGGAGAACATCGCCAAGGCCTACAGCACCGGGCGCGGCTCCTTCCGCCTGCGCTGCAAGCATGAGGTCGAGGACCTGGGCCGCGGCCAATGGCAGATCGTCGTCACCGAAATCCCCTACCAGGTCCAGAAGTCCAAGCTGATCGAGAAGATCGCCGAGCTGATCCAGACCAAGAAGGTGCCGATCCTCGCCGATGTGCGCGACGAATCGGCGGATGACATCCGCATCATCCTGGAACCCAAGTCCAAGAACGTGGACCCGGAGGTTCTGATGAACATGATGTTCCGCAACTCGGACCTGGAAATCCGCTTCAGCCTCAACATGAACGTGCTGATTGACGGCGTGACCCCCAAGGTCTGCTCGATGAAGGAGGTGCTGCGCGCCTTCCTTGATCACCGCCGCG
Organism: Leisingera sp. S132; assembly: GCF_025144465.1. Classification (NCBI taxonomy): domain Bacteria; kingdom Pseudomonadati; phylum Pseudomonadota; class Alphaproteobacteria; order Rhodobacterales; family Roseobacteraceae; genus Leisingera; species Leisingera sp. S132. The sequence goes on along the minus strand of NZ_CP083553.1, from coordinate 3,249,935 downwards.
ACGTGCTTCAGCGCCGCTCGCGCCACCGGATGGAAAAGATCGACCACCGGCTGGAGGTGCTCGAAGGCTTCATCATCGCCTTCCTGAACCTCGACCGGGTGATTGACATCATCCGCTATGACGAGGATCCCAAGGCCGCCCTGATCCGCGAGGACTGGAGCAAGGACCACCCGCGCGCCCTCACCGAGGCCGATTACATCACCCCGGCGCAAGGCGCGGGCGAGCTGACAGAGGTGCAGGCCGAGGCGATCCTCAACATGCGCCTGCGGTCTTTGCGCAAACTGGAAGAGATCGAACTGACCCGCGAACGCGACGCCCTGCGCGAGGAACGCGCCGGGCTGGTTGAACTGCTGGCCTCCGAGGACCTCCAGTGGTCCCGCATCTCCGAACAGCTGAAGGACACCAAGAAGCAGTTCGGCAAGGATTACGCCGGCGGCGCCCGCCGCACGCTGTTTGCCGAGGCCGGCGAGGTTGAGGACGTGCCGCTGGAGGCAATGATCGACCGCGAGCCGATCACCGTGGTCTGCTCCCAGATGGGCTGGATCCGGGCGATGACCGGCCACATCGACCTGAACCGCGAGCTGAAGTTCAAGGACGGCGACGGCCCGCGCTTCATCTTCCACGCCGAAACCACTGACCGCCTGCTGGTGTTCGGCTCCAACGGCCGTTTCTACACCCTGTCCGCTGCCAGCCTGCCGGGCGGGCGCGGCATGGGCGAACCGCTGCGCCTGATGGTGGACCTGCCGAACGAGGCAGAGATTGTCGACCTGATGATCCACAACCCCGACGGCCGCCTGCTGGTTGCTTCGGATGCGGGCAACGGCTTCATCTGCGCGGAGAAGGAAATCGTCGCCCAGACCCGCAGCGGCAAGCAGGTGCTGAACGTCAAGGACGACGAACGCGCCAGGATCTGTATCCCGGTGGAGGGCGACCATGTCGCCATCGTCTCCGAAAACGGCAAGTTCCTGGTCTTCGCGGTCGAGGAAATGCCCGAGCTGACCCGCGGCAAGGGCGTGCGCCTGCAGAAATACAACATGGCCCGCGGCAAGCAGGGCTCGCTGGAATTGGACGGCGGCCTCTCCGACATCACCACGTTCAACTGGGAAGAGGGCCTCAAGTGGGAAATGGGCGGCGGCAAGACCCGCCACGAGGCCGACCTCAGCCAGTGGCTCGGCAAGCGGGCCGGGGTGGGCAAACGCCCGCCGCACGGCTTCCCGCGCAACTACAAGTTCAGGTAAGGCAGCAGAAACCTGCCGCCTGCCTGTGCCCCCCGCGCCACCCGCGCGGGGGTTGCTGTTTCCGGGCCTTTACCCTGCCCGCTGCCCCCGGCTATCTGGGCGGGACAGACTTTTTCTTGGGGGATTTCCATGATCCGCGTTCTTTCCATGCTGGCTGCGCTGGCCCTGCTCACCGCCTGCGGCGAAACCCAGCTGAACGAGGCACCGGAGGATCTGGGCGCCTTCCAGGCCCGGGTGACCCACGTCTACACCGACAAGGCGCTGCAATGGCCGCTGTCTCGCGATGCCGAGCACAGCGAATGGACCGCGCCGATCGAAAACGCGCTGAACACCCGCCTGCGCCGCTACCAGGGGGCTCAGGAATACGACGTCGCAGTGACGCTCGAGGGGTTCATGCTGGCGCCGCCGGGCGTGCCGGTGCTGTTCTCCCCCAAAAGCGCGGTGGTGGTGAACGTCTTTGTCTATGACGTCGCGCAGAAGAAATTCCTGGCGAAGAAACACCAGATGGAAATCTTCGAAAGCACCACCGGCGAAAGCGCCCTCCTGGGATCCGGCCATGCCCGCACCAAGGAGGAGCAGATCCAGGGCCTCGCCATCAATATCGCCGACAAGGTCGAGGAATGGATGGCCGAGCAGCATGAAGCGGAAGGCTGGTTTGCCCCGCGTGCGGCGGCGGATTCCAGCGCCGGCACAGGCGCGGCTGCGGCAGAGGCGCAACCGGCTGGCTGAGGCTCGGGAAAACCGCCCCTGTCAAGCAGGAACGGGTTGATTTTTGCCGGCAAACCAAATAATCCGCCGGCGCAGAGGAAACCGGGTCGGCAAGCGACCCCTCATTTCAAAAGGGCGCCTAAGCAATGGCTAAGGAAAAGTTTGAACGCAATAAACCGCACGTCAACATCGGCACCATCGGCCACGTTGACCACGGCAAGACCACTCTGACCGCGGCTATCACCAAATACTTCGGTGACTTCAAAGCCTACGACCAGATCGACGGCGCACCGGAAGAAAAAGCCCGCGGCATCACCATCTCGACCGCGCACGTCGAGTATGAGACCGAGAACCGCCACTACGCGCACGTCGACTGCCCCGGCCACGCCGACTATGTCAAGAACATGATCACCGGCGCGGCGCAGATGGACGGCGCGATCCTGGTTGTGAACGCAGCCGACGGCCCGATGCCGCAGACCCGCGAGCACATCCTGCTGGGCCGCCAGGTTGGCATCCCGAAGATGGTCGTGTTCATGAACAAGGTTGACCAGGTCGACGACGAAGAGCTGCTGGAGCTGGTGGAAATGGAAATCCGCGAGCTGCTGTCCTCCTACGACTACCCGGGCGACGATATCCCGATCATCGCAGGCTCCGCGCTGGCGGCGATGGAAGGCCGCGACGACGCGATCGGCTCCGAGAAAATCAAAGAGCTGATGGCGGCTGTCGACGAGTACATCGACACCCCGGCGCGTGCGGTTGACCAGCCGTTCCTGATGCCGATCGAAGACGTGTTCTCGATCTCCGGCCGCGGCACCGTTGTGACCGGCCGTGTCGAGCGCGGCGTGATCAACGTCGGCGACTCGATCGAGATCGTCGGCATCCGCGACACCCAGACCACCACCTGCACCGGCGTGGAAATGTTCCGCAAGCTGCTGGACCGCGGTGAAGCGGGCGACAACATCGGCGCGCTGCTGCGCGGCATCGACCGTGAAGGCGTTGAGCGCGGCCAGGTTCTGTGCGCGCCGAAATCGGTGAAGCCGCACACCAAGTTCGAAGCCGAGGCCTATATCCTGACCAAGGAAGAAGGCGGTCGCCACACCCCGTTCTTCGCGAACTACCGTCCGCAGTTCTACTTCCGCACCACCGACGTCACTGGCACCGTGACCCTGCCGGAAGGCACCGAGATGGTGATGCCGGGCGACAACCTGAAGTTCGGCGTTGAGCTGATCGCGCCGATCGCGATGGAAGACGGCCTGCGCTTCGCCATCCGCGAAGGCGGCCGCACCGTCGGCGCTGGCGTTGTGTCGAAGATCATCGAGTAATTCGCATCAGCGAATGTTCGAACGGAAAGGGCGCCCTTGCGGCGCCCTTTTTGTTTGAACGCGATGATCCCGAGACGCGCGCACTAAGACTGTGTCGAAAATCATTGAATAATGATTTTGAAACGGTGGGCGGCAGGCGGTTTTCGTTAGAAAACCGCTGAGAGCCCACACGGTTCTGATCTAAGAAAGGGCCTCCTCCGGGAGGCCCTTTTTCCATGCGGCAACCCGGAAACCGGCGCGGTTTCCGGCCATGAAAAATCGGTTTTTCATGGCCGTTTTTCGCGGCGAAAAACGGCGGAGACCTACGGATAGAGCAGGGGCCGGCCTGGGGCCGGAGGCCGTCTTGCAAAAGTTCCAGCGGAGCTTTTGAGGCCGCAGGGAGCGCCAGCTCCGGGTGCGATGCAATCGCGCCCGCCCGTTTTGCCTGAGGCAAACCTCAAGTTAGGCGCAGGTCGACCGCGCCCGAACGCGGGGCGTCCGGGCGGAAAAAAGTTTCCCTCAATGGCAAAGGGGTGATGGACCGGCAGGAACAAGCATCTACAGTGTAATAAATTGCAGTCCGATCAATCCAAATTTACTGGTCGCAATCTGTGATCTTCGTGCAAGATACTTGAGGTGCTCTTGCACAGATCACGTCGACGACGTGGTCTGTGCAAACTACGGCGAAATGCTGCAGTGGAGCGTCTTGAACCTGCATTGCAATTGTTGACTCAGTAATAAACCTGAGAAACGCGGAGCTGGTGTATGTTCTTAATTTTCTGGAGAAGTCTTCTCCTGGTTCCGGGTCGACATAACCTGCATCCCTTATTGAAAATCCAATATAGTTTTGAAAAATGACCGTGAAAGAAGAATAATCGGGCAAACTGACAACGGAGCGGGCTTCTCCAAGAATGGAATCCAAGCGTTCGTTTCCAGTGTCAAATTTGGACGGGGTGGTTTCAGCCCGCGCTTCCTGAACTACCAGCTTGAGATCCAGAGTGTCAGGTGCCTCTTCGTAACGTGTCAATTGAAGGTGCTGACACGCGTCCAGTGCAGCAATCTGTTCTTCTTGTGTCATCAGAAATCCTCCCTCAAAGCGTGAAGTTTGAGTTGAAACGCGTCTTGTTCCAAGGGGGGCAAGCCCTGAACGCTCGGAAGGCCGTAAATGCAACCGTTTCTTGGCGGCGTGTGATCAGGATTTGGCGGACTTCTGACTTGCACCGCCCCGCCCGGCTGCCGCGTCCGCCGCGTCCGTTATCGCATCCAGCGATGCCTCCAGGCTTTGCCGCAGCATCTCCACCTGTTCGTCGCTCGGCTTTTTCGGCACTTCGTCCGTCCATTCCCGGCACATCAGCACGCCGTGGGAAAACGGCATCGGCAGCATCTGCTGGTCCCAGGTCGGCAGTTTCACCACTTTTTTCTCGGCAAAGGCGACGGTGAACACCCGGCAGCCGGTCATCCGGGCCCAGACCACCGGCACGGTGGAGGAGACCCGTGCAGGCCCGCGCGGACCGTCGGCGGCAATGCCGATGGAGCAGCCGTCTTTGGTGCGGCGCAGCACCTCGCGGGACAGGGCGACGTGGCGCTTGTGGCTCGACATCGGGATGGTCTCAAACCCCAGCCGCACCAGGATCTGCCCCGCCAGCCGCCCGGCGCGCGCAGCCGAGGTCAGGGCGCAGATGCGGCCCAGCGAGGTGTCGAACAGATAGGGCGCCATGATCAGCCGCTGGTGCCAGAGCACGAAAATAACCGGCTCGCCGCGGCGCACGCAGGCGTCCATTTCCTCGAACCCGGTGCGGGTCCAGCGGGAGGTGCGGAAGGCGAATCGCACATAGGCGGCAAACAGCCCCTCCACGGCGCGGTTGACCTTTGGGCTGTCGGCGATTTTCTTTCTGAGGCTCACGGGGCTCGGGCTCATTCCTGCAGGGGGCACAGGGGCTTGGCCCCGGTATTTGCACCGTCATACTGCATGGCTGCGCCGGGGCAAAGCCCGCCGCTTGCAAACCATCCGGGACGCGCAAGAAAATGCGCTTTTCCCTCTTGCCTCTGCAGCGCGCCTGCCGTAGGACATGCCGCACCACAGGGGTATAGCTCAGTTGGTAGAGCGACGGTCTCCAAAACCGTAGGTCGCGGGTTCGAACCCTGCTGCCCCTGCCATTTCCCAGCACATTGCCGGTTCAGCGCTGCCCGTTCGGGCAGGCCGTGTCGCGTGTCCGGTTACTCCAGATCCAGATGGGCCGGTGCCAGCCCCTGCTGCTGGCGGCCGCAAGCCGCGTCCAAGGCGCGCTCCACCCCGCGGGCCAGACGCTCGGGGCTGAACAGCGCGGCGGTCTGCTGCTGGGTACGGAGCTTGCCGCGCAGGCTGGCCGCGGCAGCGCTGTCTGCCGCCAGTTCCGCGGCCTTGGCCTCATAGTCCTGCATGCTTTCGGCAATCATTTCCGGCAGTCCGGCGGATTGCAGCAGGCTGGCGGAGGTGCGGGCGGCGGATTGCTGGCCGGGCAGGGTGAGGACCGGCAGGCCGGCGGCCAGGGCGTCGCGGGCCGGGGCGGCGGCGTTCACGGTGAAGCTGTCCAGGAACAGATCCGCCAGCGGCTGGCGGGCCAGATGGTCCGCACGGCTGGCCGCCGGGGCAAAGACCAGACGGTCCGGATCAACCCCGCGGGCCGCGGCGGCGCGGCGCAGGTTGGACGTGGAGTGATCGCCGTTATCTGCCAGCCAAAGCACGCTGTCCGGGGCGCCGTGCAGCAGGCGCATCCAGATATCGAATTCCTGCGGCGTGATGCGGCTGCCGCTGGCAAAGCTGCAGAACACGAAGCCTTGCGCGGGCAGGCCGCAGGCGGCGCGGTCCGGCGTTGCGGAGGCCGCAGACGGGGGCACGGCCTGGTGGCCGCCGGACAGGCGCAGCAGGTGTTCGTTGTGATAGCGCTCGCTGCCGGGCGGGCAGGCGGCGGCATCGCTGATCAGGTAATCATAGGCAGCGGTGCCCATGGTGCCGGGATAACCGGGGAACAGGATGTGCAGCGGCGCCAGGCGGGCGGCAAACAGCGGCAGCGCACCGCCGCCTGAATAGCCGGAGAGATCCACCGCGGCGTCCAATTGGTCTGCCTTCACTGCCTCGGCCATCTGATCCGGAGCGCTGGCGTCCAGTATCCTCAGACCGTCGAATTTCTGCGCCGCGCTGTCCGGCAGGCCGGCGCCAACCGCATAGATACGGATGTCAAAGCGCCCCTGGTCGTGGGCGGCAAGCATCGCGCCGTGCTGGTCCAGCACCGCCGCGGCGTCGCGGGCGGCGAAGAAATAGCCGATCCGCAGCCGCGCGGGGCGCTGGCCTGCGGGCGGGGTGCTGTTCAGCTCTGCCGCACCGAACAACTCGCTGGCATAGGACTGGGCGCGGGCGCGCAGGAGGTCGGGGTTGTCCTCCATCAGCATCAGGGCGCTGGGGTCGCAGCCCGGACCGCGCAGGCCCAGCTGGCGGCGGTAATCGCCGTATTCCGGCAGCCATTTCCAGTCGCACAATTCCGCCAGCACATGCAGCCGCTGGGTGCGGGCGCGGTCATCGGCAGGATTGGCCAGCAGCACCTTGTCGAAACAGGGCAGGGCCGCGGCAAAGGCGCCCTCGGCCTTCAAGAGCAGGCCAAGCTGGTAGCGGGCCTCTGTCAGGGCGGGGTTCAGGCGGACGGCCTGGGTATAGTGTTCCTTGGCATCCTGGGCATTGCCCTGCTGGTTCAGCAGCCCGGCCAGCGTGACATGCAATGCGGCGTCATGCGGCGCCAGCTTCACCGCCTTGCGCAGCATGGTTGCGGCCCGCTGGCTCTGGCCTTGTTTGATCAGCACCTCTGCCTTGCCGTGCAGCGCCTGCAGGCTGCCGGCGGTCAGCATCAGCGCCTTGTCAAACAGCGCCATGGCATTGTCCAACTCGCCGCGGGCGGCCTTCACCCGGCCCATGGCGGCATAGCTGCCGGCCGCGCGGGGATTGATCCCGATCGCCTTGTTGAGGCAGGTGGCGGCATTGTCCAGATGGCCGGCAGCCAGGTGGCAGCGGCCCAGGAAATCCCACAGGAAATGCGATTCGCGGAAGGTCTTGAGCAGTGCGCCGCAGTTTTCGGCGGCCTCGAAATGGCGGCCCTGCGCCAGCGCCTCCTCCAGCCCGGCCTGATGCACCGGCGACGGATCGGTCTGCGAGTCCAGCCGTTTGCGCAGCCCCTCCAGCGCCGATTGGGCGCGCTTGTTGCGGGGGTTGCGGGACAGGATGCCGGCATAGGCCATGGCGGCATCTTCAAACTTGGCTTCGCGTTCGAACTGTTCGGCCTCGGACAGGGAATTGGCTGGTGTCATGGTGGTCTGCCTCAATCAATCACACAGTCCGGCCCCCTGGCAGCCGGGAGGCCGCAGGGAACCGCTTTCGAGTCATTTTAGCCATTAGTGGATTAAAATTAGATTGACCGGGCGTTCGCTGCCCGCGCAACAGCCGCAACAGGCCGGGCAGGAGGGCCGCAGGGCTTGAATTCACGGGCCGCTCCGGTTACATCGCCCTGACTGCTAGCAGAGAGACACCCCCAGTATGGCAACTATCAACCCCGTTCAGTTCATCCAGCAGGTCCGCGCCGAAGTCTCCAAGGTCGTTTGGCCGACCCGCCGCGAAGTGCTGCTGACCACGGTCATGGTGTTCATCATGGCGGCGCTGACGGCGCTGTTCTTTGCACTGGTGGACCTGCTGATCCGCTTTGGCCTGCAAGGGCTTCTGGGGATGTTCGGCTAAGCCCGCAGCGGTACTGAGGCTCCCTTCGCGGATGCCGCGCAGGCCTTGATCTTGGCGGCGATGGGCGGTAGGTGAGCCGGAACTATTGAGGCGGGCGTGCAGCGATTCGGTTTGCACGCCGCTTTTTGTTGGAGAGCGCAGCATTTAGCTGTATCGGGATGATGAAGCAGAGGCGCGGCACTGGCCCGCCCGGCAGAACAAGGACAACGGTTCATGGCGAAACGGTGGTATTCGGTCAGCGTTCTTTCGAACTTCGAAAAGAAAATCGCAGAGCAGATCCGCACCTCGGTCGCAGAACAGGGCCTTGAGGACGAGATCGACGAGGTTCTGGTCCCCACCGAAGAGGTGATCGAGATCCGCCGCGGCAAGAAGGTCTCGACCGAGCGCCGCTTCATGCCCGGCTACGTGCTGGTGCATATGGAAATGTCCGACCGCGGCTATCACCTGATTTCCTCGATCAACCGGGTCACCGGCTTCCTGGGCCCGCAGGGCCGCCCGATGCCGATGCGCGACGCAGAGGTGCAGGGCATCCTGGGCCGCGTCGAGGAGGGCGTCGAGGCACCGCGCACCCTGATCCACTACGAGATCGGCGAGAAGGTGAAAGTGAACGACGGCCCGTTCGAGGATTTCGACGGCATGGTCGAAGAGGTCGACGAGGACAATCAGAAGCTCAAGGTCACCGTGTCGATCTTCGGCCGCGAGACCCCGGTGGAGCTGGACTTTACCCAGGTGACCAAGCAGGGGTGATAGGCTCCGTTGGTGGAATTCATGGCGCCGCGTTGGGTTCAACGCGGCGTTTTTTGTTTGGGGGCTTAGGAGGAAACTGCCTTATAGTCTTATTCCGCTTCGACCGTTGTAAGCACCGGAAGCGCAGCATAGAGCATCCTGGTTTCCTTCTCGGCTCTGCTTGAAAAATCGCGATAAACTGACCGAGTGCTGTTCAAGATGTATCCAGCCAGATCCACTAGTTCATTCACCGTTTCGGTTAATCCCACAAGATCGTTTAGGGTTGCTCTCTCCGGCTTGGTCTCGGGAACAATGTTGTGGGCCAGGGTGTAATCGCGCAATGATCTCAGTTTGTCTTGTGTTTTGTTACCCTTCAATGCTCGTCTGACTTCCACAAATCTCGATCTGGCGGAGAAGTAAGCTTCAAGCTCGCAGCGTACTCCCTCCTCTTTCATTCGAGTGTTGTGGTACGTCTCAATCTCTTGCTCAGTCGGAAGTTTGCGGGCCAACTTGTGTATTGTAACGGTATCGGGCTGTGAATCGAACATCCGTGTATTGAACAAAATTAGGGCATTTGTGATTTCACTATTGCCTAGCAACAAAACCCGCCCTGACATTGAGCCGTCAACGACCCTAATCCAGTCGTCATTTTCGATCAGTCCTTTCAGATGGCCAAGGTGCCTACAGTAGTAGCGGCACTGCTTGTCGAGCTCGTTATGTATGCGAGAAAATTCCTCCATTTTATGGTCTTCTCCTCAGTTCATGGGAAATGTATTTCGAGGCCACTCGATCGAAAAGCGCGGTGCGGTGCAAGGTGAATGGTGTAAGCGGTGGGCTCGAAGCAACCAACCCGGTTTGCGAAGTTCACCCACTTGCCAACCCCCGCATTCCCCTGTAAACGCCGCCTCTATCGTCTTCGGGCGAGATTCTCTCGTGGGAGATCAAGGGATCGCGATCCTGAAATCGGACCACGCAACATTCTCCGGGCGGAACGCGTTCCGTCCTCGTTGAAAGGAAAACCAAATGGCTAAGAAGCTTGTTGGTTCGATGAAGCTGCAGGTTCCTGCAGGTCAGGCAAACCCCTCTCCGCCCGTCGGCCCGGCCCTGGGTCAGCGCGGCATCAACATCATGGAATTCTGCAAGGCGTTCAACGCCAAGACCGCAGACATGGAGCCCGGCGCGCCGTGCCCGACCGTGATCACCTACTATCAGGACAAGTCCTTCACCATGGACATCAAGACGCCGCCCGCGTCTTACTACCTGAAGAAGGCGGCCAAGGTGAAATCCGGCGCGAACAACCCGAGCCGGGAAACCGTCGGCACCGTGACCGTGGCCCAGGTGAAAGAAATCGCCGAAGCCAAGATGAAAGATCTGAACGCCAACGACATCGACGGCGCAATGCAGATCATCCTGGGCTCCGCCCGCTCCATGGGCATCGAGGTGAAGTAAGATGGCAAAGCTCGGTAAACGCACCCGCGCCGCGCGCGAAGCTTTCGCTGGCAAGGAAAACCTGTCCGTGGAAGAAGCAGTTGCCCTGGTGAAAGCCAACGCAACCTCGAAGTTCGACGAAACCGTCGAGATCGCCCTGAACCTGGGCGTTGACACCCGCCACGCAGACCAGATGGTCCGCGGCGTGGTCGGCCTGCCGAACGGCACCGGCAAAGACATGCGCGTTGCAGTCTTCGCCCGCGGCCCGAAAGCGGACGAAGCCACCGCGGCTGGCGCAGACATCGTCGGCGCAGAAGACCTGATGGAAGCGATCCAGGGCGGCAAGATCGACTTTGACCGCTGCATCGCCACCCCGGACATGATGCCGGTCGTCGGCCGTCTGGGCAAAATCCTGGGCCCGCGCAACCTGATGCCGAACCCGAAAGTCGGCACCGTGACCATGGACGTGAAAGCGGCCGTGGAAGCAGCCAAGGGCGGCGAAGTCCAGTTCAAAGCGGAAAAAGGCGGTGTCGTGCACGCCGGCGTCGGCAAAGCGTCCTTTGACGAAGCCAAGCTGGTCGAGAACGTCCGTGCCTTCGTGTCGGCCGTGGCCAAAGCCAAGCCGTCGGGCGCAAAAGGCGCCTACATGAAAAAGATCAACCTGTCCTCGACCATGGGTCCGGGCATCACGGTTGACGTGGACAACGCTGTCACCGAGTAATCGGACGCACAGCTGATGTCAGGAGGCCCGGCGGATCCGATCCTGCCGGGCCTTCTTTTTTGTTTTGCTTCTTACTTTGATGTCATTTTGACCTCTTCCAGCCTGGAGGAGGGTCGGGTGGGGATCTGATGGCTGGGCTTGTAATAATCTTGTCGGTTGCGGCCCTGTGCGCCGGAACCATTCTGGGCATTGCCGCGCTCAGCAGGCGGCAATTTCTGAAGGCCGCTGAACCGGCGCTGGTGCATGTTGCGCAAGTGCGTGTCCGGTGGGCTGAGAGGGCAGATAGCGAGGGGGACTTGGAGCGCTACCGGCAGTATCAGCCGGTGCTGCAGGTGCATGGTGCTGAGGGGGCTTCGCAAAGCTATGCTTCGCATGCCTGGCGGAACTCTTGCCCGCACCGTGCGGGTGATGTGGTTCCGGGGTATATCTGCAGGGTGACGGGGCGGATCGAGACCGAAGAGCTGCTGAACAGCGGCGGAGGGTTCCGCCTGATCTGCCGCGTGATCCTGGCTGCGGCGCTGGCGGGTCTGGCTGCCTGTGCGCTCTCGCCCTTGTGGCTGTGACCGCAGGCATCCGGGACCGCAGGTGCCGGCCGCCGCCTGGACGCGCGGGAAATTGCCGGCTGAGGCGGATTTGCCCCTTGGAAATCTCCGTCAATGGGGCTAACTACGGCCTTGAGATAAAGCGTGCGATTCGTCGTGCGCTTTATTTCATTTCGTCCAAGATGGTGGGTGGCCTCCGATCGGCCTTAATTTCCCTCCTGAGACGGGTACAGACCAAGAAAGATCGGGGGTTTTCAATCCCTCGGGCGGATTTGGCTCATCCCGTAAAACGGACCTGAACGCCGGGCCATCTGGTTCGGCAAATATGAGCCGGGGTGTGCAAGCATCCCTAACTTGGAGAGAACTGTGGATAGAGCCCAGAAAGAGAAAGTGGTCGAGGAACTCGGCCAGATCTTCGAAAGCTCTGGCGTCGTGGTGGTAGCTCACTACGCCGGTCTGACAGTTGCTGAGATGCAGGATCTGCGCGCACGTGCCCGTGACGCGAACAGCTCCGTGCGTGTTGCCAAGAACAGGCTCGCCAAAATCGCCCTCGAGGGTAAGCCGTGTGCAAGCATGGCCGACCTGCTGACAGGGATGACCGTTCTGACCTACTCCGAAGATCCCGTGTCCGCTGCTAAAGTGGCCGAGGATTTCGCCAAGGAAAACAAAAAGTTTGAGATCCTTGGCGGCGCAATGGGTGAGAACGCTCTGGACCGCGCAGGCGTCGAAGCTGTGTCCAAAATGCCGTCCCGCGACGAGCTTATCGCTCAGATCGCAAGCTGCATTGGCGCACCTGCTTCCAACATCGCCGGCGCAATTGGCGCACCTGCAAGCAACATCGCAAGCATCCTTTCGACCATCGAAGAGAAGGCGGAAGCTGCGTAAGCGGTTGGCACTGAACGGCCGGCGTGGGGCAAAAGCCCGCACGTTGGAACACACATACTGTAAACGGAAAGAGCTGATAAAATGGCTGATCTGAAAGCACTCGCAGAAAGCATCGTGGGTCTGACCCTGCTGGAAGCACAAGAACTGAAAACCATCCTGAAAGACGAATACGGCATCGAGCCCGCAGCAGGCGGCGCAGTTGTCATGGCAGCTGGCGGCGACGCCGGCGGTGCAGCTGAAGAAGAAAAGACCGAATTCGACGTCGTTCTGAAGAACGCCGGCGCTTCCAAGATCAACGTGATCAAAGAAGTCCGCGGCATCACCGGCCTGGGCCTGAAAGAAGCCAAAGAGCTGGTCGAAGCTGGCGGCAAGATCAAAGAAGGCGTGTCCAAGGACGAAGCAGAAGACATCAAAGGCAAGCTGGAAGCAGCTGGCGCCGAAGTCGAGCTGGCCTAAGCACTGCCTCTGGTGCATTTCTGATGCATCGGAAATTTGGCTGGGTCCGGAATTTTCCGGGCCCAGCCGAACCTGTCTTAGAAAGGGCCTCATCCAAGAGGCGTTTTCTCAGGCGGAGTTCAAGGGATCGGGAGGCTGCCTTCGGGACGGTGGCCATGAATTGATCCGAACGCGCTGTCTCGTATGGGCAAGGAGCCGGGGCCCGGCGGCTTCCTTGACCGGTGAGAACTCGAAAGGTGACATCTGACATGGCTCAATCGTTCCTTGGCCAGAAACGTCTACGCAAATACTACGGCAAAATCCGCGAAGTGCTGGAGATGCCGAACCTCATCGAGGTGCAGAAATCTTCTTATGACCTTTTCCTGCGCTCCGGCGATGCAGCTGAGCCGCTGGACGGCGAAGGCATCAAGGGTGTGTTCCAGTCGGTGTTTCCGATCAAGGATTTCAACGAAACCTCCGTTCTGGAGTTCGTGAAATACTCGTTCGAGAAGCCGAAGTACGACGTCGAAGAATGCATGCAGCGCGACATGACCTACAGCGCGCCGCTGAAGGTCACCCTGCGCCTGATCGTGTTCGATGTCGATGAGGACACCGGCGCGAAGTCGGTGAAGGACATCAAGGAACAGGACGTCTTCATGGGCGACATGCCCCTGATGACCCCGAACGGCACCTTCATCGTGAACGGCACCGAGCGTGTGATCGTGTCCCAGATGCACCGCTCGCCCGGCGTGTTCTTCGACCACGACAAAGGCAAGACCCACTCCTCGGGCAAGCTGCTGTTTGCCTGCCGCATCATCCCGTACCGCGGCTCCTGGCTGGACTTCGAGTTCGACGCCAAGGACATCGTCTTTGCCCGTATCGACCGCCGCCGCAAGCTGCCGGTGACCACCCTGCTCTATGCCCTGGGCCTGGACCAGGAAGGCATCATGGATGCCTATTACAACACCGTCTCCTTCAAGCTGGAGAAATCCCGCGGCTGGGTTGCCCCGTTCTTCCCGGAACGCGTGCGCGGCACCCGCCCGACCTATGACCTGGTGGACGCTGCCACCGGCGAGATCATCTGCGAAGCCGGCAAAAAGGTCACCCCGCGCGCCGTCAAGAAGATGATCGAGGAAGGCTCCATCACCGAGCTGCTGGTTCCGTTCGAGCACATCGTCGGCAAATATGTCTCCAAGGACATCATCAACGAAGACAACGGCGCGATCTATGTCGAGGCCGGTGATGAGCTGACCCTGGAATACGACAAGGACGGCGAGCTGATCGGCGGTTCCCTGAAGGAGCTGCTGGACGCGGGCATCACCGACATTCCGGTTCTGGACATCGACAACGTCAACGTCGGCCCGTACATGCGCAACACCATGGCGGCTGACAAGAACCTGGACCGCAACGGCGCGCTGATGGACATCTACCGCGTGATGCGCCCGGGCGAGCCGCCCACCGTCGAGGCAGCGTCGGCGCTGTTCGACACGCTGTTCTTCGATTCCGAGCGTTACGACCTGTCCGCTGTGGGCCGCGTGAAGATGAACATGCGCCTGGCGCTGGACGCCGAGGACACCCAGCGCACCCTGCGCAAGGAAGACATCGTCGCCTGTATCAAGGCGCTGGTCGACCTGCGCGACGGCCGCGGCGATGTCGACGACATCGACCACCTGGGCAACCGCCGCGTGCGTTCCGTCGGCGAGCTGATGGAAAACCAGTACCGCGTCGGCCTCTTGCGCATGGAGCGTGCGATCAAGGAGCGGATGTCCTCCGTCGAGATCGACACCGTGATGCCGCAGGATCTGATCAACGCGAAACCGGCTGCTGCCGCGGTGCGTGAATTCTTCGGCTCCTCGCAGCTGTCGCAGTTCATGGACCAGACCAACCCGCTGTCGGAAGTCACCCACAAACGCCGCCTGTCGGCGCTTGGCCCGGGCGGCCTGACCCGCGAGCGCGCCGGCTTTGAGGTCCGCGACGTGCACCCGACCCACTATGGCCGGATGTGCCCGATTGAGACCCCGGAAGGCCCGAACATCGGTCTGATCAACTCACTGGCGACTTTTGCGCGCGTCAACAAATACGGCTTCATCGAAACCCCCTACCGGGTGGTGAACGAAGGCCAGGTGACCGACGAAGTGCACTATATGTCGGCAACCGAAGAGATGCGCCATACCGTGGCGCAGGCGAACGCGACCCTGGATGAGAACGGGAAGTTCATCAACGATCTGGTCTCGACCCGTCAGTCCGGCGACTACACCCTGGCGCCGCGCGAAAGCGTGGACCTGATCGACGTGTCGCCGAAACAGCTGGTCTCCGTTGCGGCCTCGCTGATCCCGTTCCTGGAAAACGACGACGCCAACCGCGCTCTGATGGGCTCGAACATGCAGCGTCAGGCGGTTCCGCTGCTGCGTGCAGAGGCGCCGCTGGTCGGCACCGGCATCGAGGAAAAGGTTGCGATCGACTCCGGCGCGGCGATCCAGGCGAAACGCGCAGGCATCATCGACCAGGTCGATGCGCAGCGTATCGTTATCCGGGCCACCGAGGACCTGGAACTGGGCGATGCGGGCGTCGACATCTACCGTCTGCGTAAGTTCCAGCGTTCCAACCAGAACACCACCATCAACCAGAAGCCTCTGGTCAAGGTGGGCGACACCGTTGCCAAGGGCGAGGTTATCGCTGACGGCCCGTCGACCGATATGGGCGAACTGGCACTGGGCAAGAACGTGGTCGTCGCGTTCATGCCGTGGAACGGCTACAACTACGAAGACTCCATCCTGATCTCCGAGCGCATCGCGCGTGACGACGTCTTTACCTCGGTCCACATCGAGGAATTCGAAGTCGCCGCCCGTGACACCAAACTGGGGCCGGAAGAGATCACCCGCGACATCCCCAACGTCGGCGAGGAAGCCCTGCGCAACCTCGACGAGGCGGGCATCGTCTACATCGGTGCCGATGTGGAGCCGGGCGACATTCTGGTCGGCAAGATCACTCCGAAGGGCGAAAGCCCGATGACCCCGGAAGAAAAGCTGCTGCGCGCCATCTTTGGTGAAAAAGCATCTGACGTGCGCGACACCTCGCTGCGCGTGAAGCCGGGCGATTACGGTACTGTGGTCGAGGTGCGCGTCTTCAACCGCCACGGCGTGGAGAAAGACGAGCGCGCGCTGCAGATCGAGCGTGAGGAAGTCGAGCGTCTGGCCCGTGACCGGGACGACGAGCTGGCGATCCTGGACCGCAACATCTATGCCCGTCTGCACGGCATGCTGCTGGGTAAAGTGGCGGTCAAGGGCCCGAAAGGCGTGCGCGCGGGGTCCCCGATCGACCAGGACCTGCTGGACAGCCTGTCCCGCGGCCAGTGGTGGATGCTTGCCCTTGAGGATGAGCAGGACGCCCAGGTTGTGGAGGCCCTGAACGAGCAGTACGAGGCGCAGAAGCGCGCCCTGGACGCCCGTTTCGAGGACAAGGTCGAGAAGGTCCGCCGCGGCGACGACCTGCCGCCGGGTGTGATGAAGATGGTCAAGGTCTTCATCGCGGTGAAGCGCAAGCTGCAGCCGGGCGACAAGATGGCCGGCCGTCACGGCAACAAAGGTGTGATCTCGAAAGTGGTGCCGATGGAGGACATGCCGTTCCTCGCCGACGGTACCCCGGTCGACTTCTGCCTCAACCCGCTGGGCGTGCCGTCGCGTATGAACGTCGGTCAGATCCTGGAGACCCACATGGGCTGGGCCGCGCGCGGCCTCGGCATCAAGGTGGACGATGCGCTGCAGGAATACCGCCGCTCGGGCGACCTGACCCCGGTCCGTGAAGCGATGCACCACGCCTATGGCGACGATGTCTACGACGAAGGCATCGCCAGCATGGACGAGGACACGCTGATCGAAGCTGCAGGCAACGTGACCCGCGGTGTGCCGATTGCGACCCCGGTCTTTGACGGCGCCAAGGAAGGCGACGTGAACGACGCGCTGAAGCGTGCGGGCTTTGACACCTCGGGCCAGTCGATCCTGTTCGACGGCCGCACCGGCGAGCAGTTCGCGCGTCCTGTGACCGTTGGCATCAAGTACCTGCTGAAGCTGCACCACCTGGTGGACGACAAAATCCACGCGCGTTCCACCGGCCCGTACAGCCTCGTCACCCAGCAGCCGCTGGGCGGTAAGGCGCAGTTCGGCGGTCAGCGCTTTGGTGAGATGGAAGTCTGGGCTCTGGAGGCCTATGGCGCCGCCTACACCCTGCAGGAGATGCTCACCGTGAAATCGGATGACGTCGCCGGCCGGACCAAGGTCTATGAGTCGATCGTCAAGGGCGAGGACAACTTCGAGGCGGGCGTGCCGGAATCGTTCAACGTTCTGGTCAAAGAAGTCCGCGGCCTCGGCCTGAACATGGAACTCCTGGATGCGGAGGTAGATGAGTGACGCAGAGGCGCGCTTTGAAACTGATTGCGATAGTTGCTGTGTTGCTAATCACGAGCGCAGCCACTTTCGTTGCTGGTTGGTATTCTGGCCAAGCAGCGCAGTTTCAAGTGAGCCTGGAAATAGATGCGACCGGTGACGCTGCCGGTCGTATTGCAGCCTACGAAAGTGGTTGGGACGCTTTTGAGGTTGCTTCGGCAATTTGCGAAACTCACTCCGAAATGAGTGGCTTCCATCACACATACGCAATTACCGGCTCCGGACAGCATTTCATGTTCACATGCCGTGATAGTGGAAAGGATACCTGATGAACCAGGAAATCACCAACAACCCGTTCAACCCGCTGACGCCGCCGAAGGTCTTTGACGAAATCAAAGTCTCGCTGGCCAGCCCGGAACGGATCCTGTCGTGGTCCTATGGCGAGATCAAAAAGCCCGAGACCATCAACTACCGGACCTTCAAGCCGGAGCGCGACGGCCTGTTCTGCGCCCGCATCTTTGGCCCGATCAAAGATTACGAATGCCTCTGCGGCAAATATAAGCGGATGAAGTACCGCGGCGTCGTTTGTGAAAAATGCGGCGTCGAAGTCACCCTGCAGAAAGTGCGCCGCGAGCGCATGGGCCACATCGAACTGGCGGCACCTGTCGCGCACATCTGGTTCCTGAAGTCGCTGCCCAGCCGCATCGGCCTGATGCTGGACATGACCCTGCGCGACCTGGAACGGGTTCTGTACTTTGAAAACTACGTCGTCATCGAGCCGGGCCTGACCGACCTCTCCTATGGTCAGATGATGACCGAAGAAGAGTTCATGGACGCCCAGGATGCCTATGGCATGGACGCCTTCACCGCCAACATCGGCGCTGAGGCAATCCGTGACATGCTGGCTCAGATCGACCTGGAATCGGAAGCCGAAACGCTGCGCGCCGAACTGGCCGAGGCGACCGGCGAACTGAAGCCCAAGAAGATCATCAAGCGCCTGAAAGTCGTGGAGTCCTTCCTGGAATCGGGCAACCGTCCGGAATGGATGATCATGACCGTGATCCCGGTCATTCCGCCGGAACTGCGCCCGCTGGTTCCGCTGGACGGCGGCCGTTTTGCGACCTCCGACCTCAATGACCTGTACCGCCGCGTGATCAACCGGAACAACCGCCTGAAGCGGCTGATCGAACTGCGCGCGCCGGACATCATCGTCCGCAACGAAAAGCGGATGCTGCAGGAATCGGTGGACGCGCTGTTCGACAACGGCCGCCGCGGCCGCGTCATCACCGGCGCCAACAAGCGTCCGCTGAAGTCGCTGTCCGACATGCTGAAAGGCAAGCAGGGCCGCTTCCGCCAGAACCTTCTGGGTAAGCGCGTCGACTTCTCCGGCCGTTCGGTGATTGTGACCGGTCCGGAACTGAAGCTGCACCAGTGCGGCCTGCCCAAGAAGATGGCGCTGGAGCTGTTCAAGCCCTTCATCTACTCGCGTCTGGAGGCCAAGGGCCTGTCCAGCACCGTGAAGCAGGCGAAGAAGCTGGTCGAAAAAGAGCGTCCCGAAGTGTGGGATATCCTCGATGAGGTGATCCGCGAGCACCCGGTGATGCTGAACCGCGCACCGACGCTGCACCGTCTGGGGATCCAGGCGTTCGAACCCACGCTGATCGAAGGCAAGGCCATCCAGCTGCACCCGCTGGTCTGCTCGGCGTTCAACGCGGACTTCGACGGCGACCAGATGGCTGTGCACGTCCCGCTGAGCCTTGAGGCCCAGCTGGAAGCGCGCGTCCTGATGATGTCGACCAACAACGTTCTGTCGCCCGCCAATGGCGCGCCGATCATCGTTCCCTCGCAGGATATGATCCTGGGTCTCTACTATGTGACCCTGGAGCGCGAAGGCATGCCGGGCGAAGGCAAGATCTTTGGCACCATCGACGAGGTTCAGCACGCGCTGGACGCCGGCGAAGTGCATCTGCACACCAAGATCACCGCGCGGATCACCCAGATCGACGAGGAAGGCAACGAGGTTCTCAAGCGTTTCGAGACCACCCCGGGCCGTGTCCGTCTGGGCGCGCTGCTGCCGAAGAACGCCAAGGCGCCGTTTGAACTGGTCAACCGCCTGCTGCGGAAGAAAGAGGTTCAGCAGGTCATCGACACCGTCTACCGCTACTGCGGCCAGAAGGAGTCGGTCATCTTCTGCGACCAGATCATGACCATGGGCTTCCGCGAAGCGTTCAAGGCCGGCATTTCGTTCGGCAAGGACGACATGGTGATCCCGGACACCAAGTGGACCATTGTCGACGAGACCCGCGATCAGGTGAAAGACTTTGAACAGCAGTACATGGACGGCCTGATCACCCAGGGCGAAAAGTACAACAAAGTTGTCGATGCCTGGTCGAAGTGTAACGACAAGGTCACCGAAGCGATGATGGGCACCATCTCCGCTGACAAGCGGGACGAGAACGGTGCCGTGATGGAGCCGAACTCGGTCTACATGATGGCCCACTCCGGTGCGCGTGGCTCGGTTACTCAGATGAAGCAGCTGGGCGGCATGCGCGGCCTGATGGCCAAGCCGAACGGCGACATCATCGAGACCCCGATCATCTCGAACTTTAAAGAAGGCCTGACCGTTCTGGAGTACTTCAACTCCACCCACGGTGCCCGTAAGGGTCTGTCGGATACCGCGCTTAAGACGGCGAACTCGGGTTACCTGACCCGCCGTCTGGTGGACGTGGCGCAGGACTGCATCGTTCGTGAGATCGACTGCGGCACCGAGCGTGCGATCACCGCAGAAGCGGCTGTGAACGACGGCGAGGTCGTGGCGTCTCTGGGCGAGCGCATCCTGGGCCGTGTGGCTGCGGATGACATCAAGAAGCCCGGCACCGAAGAGATCATCGTGGCCGCAGGCCAGCTGATCGACGAGCGCATGGCCGACGCAGTGGAAGAGGCCGGCGTGCAGTCGACCCGGATCCGCTCGCCGCTGACCTGTGAAAGCGAAGAAGGCGTCTGCGCCATGTGCTATGGCCGTGACCTGGCCCGCGGCACCCGCGTCAACACCGGCGAAGCCGTCGGCATCATCGCGGCGCAGTCGATCGGTGAACCCGGTACCCAGCTGACCATGCGGACCTTCCACATCGGCGGCGTTGCCCAGGGCGGCCAGCAGTCGTTCCTGGAAGCAAGCCAGGAAGGCAAGATCGTCTTCGAGATGCCGAACACCCTGGAGAACGCCAATGGCGAGACCCTGGTTGTCGGGCGCAACATGAAGCTGATCATCCAGGACGAGCACGGTGAAGAGCGCGCCAGCCACAAGCTGGGCTACGGCTCCAAGCTGTTCGTCAAGGAAGGCCAGACCGTTGCCCGCGGCGACAAGCTGTTCGAGTGGGACCCCTATACCCTGCCGATCATCGCCGAGAAGCCGGGTACCGCCAAGTATGTCGACCTGGTTTCGGGCCTGGCTGTCCGCGACGAGACCGACGAAGCCACCGGCATGACCCAGAAGATCGTGATCGACTGGCGTACGGCTCCGAAGGGCTCTGACCTGAAGCCGGAAATCATTCTGGTGGACAGCAACGGCGAGCCGGTGCGCAGCGATGCGGGCAACCCGCTGACCTACCCGATGTCCGTGGACGCCATCCTGTCGGTCGAAGACGGCCAGCAGATCATGGCCGGTGACGTTGTCGCGCGTATCCCGCGTGAAGGCGCCAAGACCAAGGACATTACCGGTGGTCTGCCGCGCGTTGCGGAACTGTTCGAAGCCCGCCGTCCGAAAGATCACGCAATCATCGCCGAAATTGATGGTTACGTGCGCTTTGGCCGCGACTACAAGAACAAGCGCCGTATCGCGATCGAGCCGTCGGACGAGTCGATGGAGGCCGTCGAATACATGGTGCCCAAGGGCAAGCACATTCCGGTTCAGGAAGGTGACTATGTCCAGAAGGGCGACTACATCATGGACGGCAACCCGGCGCCGCATGACATCCTGTCCATCATGGGTGTCGAGGCTCTGGCGAACTACATGATCGACGAGGTCCAGGACGTCTACCGCCTGCAGGGTGTGAAGATCAACGACAAGCACATCGAGGTGATCGTCCGCCAGATGCTGCAGAAGTGGGAGATCTCCGACTCTGGCGATACCACGCTGCTGAAAGGCGAACACGTGGACAAGCAGGAGTTCGACGCCGCCAACGAGAAGGCCCTTGCCCGCGGCAAGCGCCCCGCTCAGGGCGAACCGATCCTGCTGGGTATCACCAAGGCGTCCTTGCAGACCCGCTCCTTCATCTCGGCGGCCTCCTTCCAGGAGACCACCCGGGTTCTCACCGAGGCCTCGGTGCAGGGCAAGAAGGACAAGCTGGTCGGCCTCAAGGAGAACGTCATCGTGGGCCGCCTGATCCCGGCCGGCACCGGCGGCGCCACCCAGCGGGTGCGCCAGATCGCCCAGGGCCGCGACAACGTGGTGCTGGAAGCCCGCCGCGAAGAAGCCGAAGCCGCTGCAGCCCTGGCTGCGCCGGTGATCGACGAGGACGTGATGGACGCAGGTCTCGACACCCTGGTCGATACCCCGGAAAGCCGCGACTAAGACCGGCGGTCTGATACAGAAACAGGGAAGCCCCCGCATGGCGACATGCGGGGGCTTTTCCGTTCCTGCGTCCGGGTCTATCAGTTGCGGGGCAGGGAGGAGGCAGGGATGGATATGTTCATGGCAGGGCGGCGATGACCCCGAACCAGACAGGCGCGCTGCTGATGACCGGGGCGATGGCGGCCTATACGTTCAATGATGCGCTGGTCAAGCTGATCGGCGGCGCGCTGCCGCTGGCGCAGATCCTGACCATCCGCGGCATCGCTGCCAGTTTCCTGATCTATCTGCTGGCCCGCCGCATGGGCGGGCTGCACCTGCGGCTGCCGCCGCGCGCCTGGGGCATGATCGCCCTGCGCTGCGCAGGCGAGGTCTCGGCCACCTATCTGTTCCTGACCGCGCTGATGCGCATGCCGATTGCCAATGTGACCGCGGTTTTGCAGGTGCTGCCGCTGGCGGTGACGCTGAGCGCGGCGCTGTTCCTGCGCGAGCCGCTGGGCTGGCGGCGGATGGCGGCGATTGCCGCAGGTTTTTGCGGCATGCTGCTGATCGTGCGGCCGGGGCCGGAGGGGTTCAGCGAGGGCGCGCTTTATGCGCTGGCCTCGGTCGCCTGCATCACCGCCCGCGACCTGGTCACCCGGCGGATGCCGCCGGAGGTGCCGTCGATGACCGTGACGCTGGCGTCGTCGCTGTCGGTGCTGGGGTTCGGCATTGCCCTGTCCACCGCGGTTCCGTGGCAGCCGGTGACGGGAATGGATCTGCTGATCCTGACCGGCGCGGCGCTGTTCATCTTTGCGGGTTACCTGTGTTCGGTGATGACCATGCGGGTGGGCGAGATCGCGGTGATCGCGCCCTTGCGCTACAGCGGGCTCTTGTGGGCGCTGCTGCTGGGCTGGCTGGTGTTCGGCGAATGGCCGGACCTGCTGACGCTGGCGGGCGCGGCGGTGGTTGCCGGAGCCGGGATCTTCACCTTTTACCGGGAGCGGCAGATCAGCCGCAGGATCCGCTCAGCTGGGGTGTGAAGACCGCGCGCACATGGGCGGCCTTGATGCCGAACATGGTTTCGAACTCCCGCTCCTGTTTCGGGGTCAGCGGTTCCAGTGCCTCGGCGCCTGCATTGCGCTGGCGGGAGTCGTTATAGGTGTTGTGGCTGCGCACCCACATCGGCACATCGGTGATGGTGACAGACGGCATGTGGTGGTGAATGCGGTGGTGGCCGAAGTTCATGATGGTCTGGCGCACGCCGCCGCCTGCATACATCCCCAGCGCCGCGGTGAAATAGGACCGCACCGCCGGTTCAGAGGCCGTGATCCCTTCGGCGCCGAACTCGGCGATGTAGCCCCGGTTGAAGTCGATGGCGGCGGTGGGGGTCTTTTCCAGCAGCCCGGCGCAATCGGCCGCGGTTTCCCGCAGCCGCTGGACAAATTCGGCCGCCACCGCGTCGTCGTCATCGGCGCGGAACTGCAGGCAGGGCTGGTCCGGGTTGCGGCGGGCGGCGTTCAGGATCTCTTTCATCACCTGCCGGTGGCGGCGCGGCGGCTCTGCCACGATCCGCACCTGCGGCATATCCGCGGTCAGATCGTGCAGGCGGTCGCGGTGCTGCCGGGGCAGGCTGTCGCCGGTCACGATGATCAGGTCGAAATCGGCGTCGGTCTGCGCCCGCAGCGAGGGCAGGGCGACGGTCTCGAACAGCCGGAAGCGTTCCTCCATCCGGTCCTCGGCGTAGAGATAGGCAATCCGCTCCGCCACGGTGTCATGCTCAACCTGAAACCCGCCAAGCGCCGGGTAGGAAAACCGGCACAGCCCGATGACCTGCATATCGAAAATCCGTGTATTGCCAATGCCTGCACCGGCAACTATGGCGGGTGGCGCGCAGGCTGGCAACCGTTGTGCAAGGCGCGCCTGCCATTGATACGGGCGCGCTGCGCCCGGCTGCTGTTGACAACCCCCGCGACTCCCCATATACGCGCGCCTATCCGGCACCCGGAGTGTATTCTTCGTCAGCCGAATTCAAAATTGCAGTGGCTCAAGGTCCGGGCACTTTTACCACCCGGATCCTCTGTAAACACACCGCGTCGTCTCACCTCGGAATGGGAGCGATTGCGGTTTTTGCGCTTGTGGACGCACAGGTGCAGCGAAATCACCCGCACGCGCCGGCGTGCATGACAAGTTGCTAAACGGGGAATACCTGAATGCCAACGATCCAGCAGCTGATCCGCAAGCCGCGTCAGCCGAAGCGTAAAGTTTCGAAGTCCCAGCACCTCGAGCAGTGCCCGCAGAAGCGCGGCGTCTGCACCCGCGTGTACACCACCACTCCGAAGAAACCGAACTCCGCTATGCGGAAAGTTGCGAAGGTCCGCCTGACCAACGGTTTCGAAGTGATCTCCTACATCCCCGGTGAAAGCCACAACCTTCAGGAACACTCCGTGGTTCTGATCCGCGGCGGCCGTGTAAAAGACCTTCCGGGTGTCCGTTACCACATCCTGCGCGGTGTTCTGGATACCCAGGGCGTCAAAGACCGTAAGCAGCGCCGCTCGAAGTACGGCGCGAAGCGTCCTAAGTAAGAAGGAGAGGCTGATATGTCACGTCGTCACGCCGCTGAAAAACGCGAAGTTCTGCCCGACGCCAAGTTCGGCGACCGCGTTCTGACCAAATTCATGAACAACCTGATGATCGACGGCAAGAAGTCGGTCGCAGAGCGTATCGTTTACAACGCATTCGACCGCGTCGAAGGCAAGATCAAGCGCGCTCCGGTTGAAGTCTTCCACGAAGCTCTGGACAACATCAAACCGTCCGTCGAGGTCCGCTCCCGCCGTGTTGGCGGTGCAACCTACCAGGTTCCGGTTGAAGTCCGCCCCGAGCGCCGCGAAGCGCTGGCCATCCGCTGGCTGATCGCTGCCGCCCGCAACCGCAACGAAAACACCATGGAAGAGCGCCTCGCAGGCGAGCTGCTGGACGCCGTCCAGTCCCGTGGCACCGCGGTCAAGAAGCGCGAAGACACCCACAAGATGGCCGAGGCGAACAAAGCCTTCAGCCACTACCGCTGGTAAGCCGGAGGACATAGACCTATGGCACGCGAATATCCCCTCGACCTGTACCGTAACTTCGGTATCATGGCGCACATCGATGCGGGCAAGACCACCTGCTCCGAGCGCATCCTGTATTACACCGGCAAATCCCACAACATCGGTGAGGTGCACGACGGTGCAGCCACCATGGACTGGATGGAGCAGGAGCAGGAACGCGGCATCACCATCACCTCGGCTGCGACCACCACCTTCTGGGAACGCACCGAGGACGGTCAGACCGCTGACACCCCGAAGCACCGCCTGAACATCATCGACACCCCCGGCCACGTTGACTTCACCATCGAAGTCGAGCGTTCGCTGGCGGTTCTCGACGGTGCCGTCTGCGTTCTCGACGCAAACGCCGGTGTTGAGCCCCAGACCGAAACCGTGTGGCGTCAGGCTGACCGCTACAAGGTTCCGCGCATGGTGTTCGTCAACAAGATGGACAAGATCGGCGCCGACTTCTTCAACTGCGTCCGCATGATCGAAGACCGCACCGGCGCCCGCGCGGTTCCGGTTGGTATCCCGATCGGCGCAGAGAACGAGCTGGAAGGCCTGATCGACCTGGTCACCATGAAAGAGTGGCTGTGGCAGGGTGAAGACCTGGGCGCCTCCTGGGTCCACGCCGAGATCCGCGACGAGCTCAAGGACATGGCCGAAGAGTGGCGCGGCAAGATGATCGAGGCCGCCGTCGAAGAAGACGACGACGCCATGGAAGCCTACCTGGAAGGCGAAGAGCCCGACGTGCCGACCCTGCGCGCTCTGCTGCGCAAGGGCACCCTGGCGCTGCACTTCGTGCCGGTTCTGGGCGGTTCCGCGTTCAAGAACAAAGGTGTGCAGCCGCTGCTGAACGCCGTGATCGACTATCTGCCCAGCCCGCTGGACGTTGTCGACTACATGGGCTTCAAGCCGGGCGACGAGAACGAAGAGCGTAACATCGCCCGCCGCGCGGACGACGATATGGCCTTTGCGGGCCTGGCGTTCAAAATCATGAACGACCCGTTCGTCGGCTCCCTGACCTTCACCCGGATCTACTCCGGCGTGATGAACAAGGGCGACACCCTGCTGAACTCGACCAAAGGCAAGAAAGAGCGCGTTGGCCGGATGATGATGATGCACTCGAACAACCGTGAGGAAATCACGGAAGCGTTCGCAGGCGACATCATCGCGCTGGCAGGCCTGAAGGACACCACCACCGGTGACACCCTCTGCGCCGTCAACGACCCGGTCGTTCTGGAAACCATGACCTTCCCCGATCCGGTGATCGAGATCGCGGTTGAGCCGAAAACCAAGGCCGACCAGGAGAAGATGTCCCAGGGCCTGCAGCGTCTGGCTGCCGAGGACCCGTCCTTCCGCGTCGAAACCGACATCGAGTCGGGCCAGACCATCATGAAGGGCATGGGCGAACTTCACCTGGACATCCTGGTGGACCGCCTCAAGCGCGAGTTCAAGGTTGAGGCGAACATCGGTGCGCCGCAGGTGGCCTACCGCGAGACCATCTCCAAAGAGGTCGAGCATTCCTACACCCACAAGAAACAGTCGGGTGGTTCGGGCCAGTTCGCCGAGGTGAAACTGATCATCTCCCCGACAGAGCCGGGCGAAGGCTACTCCTTCGAATCCCGTATCGTCGGCGGTGCGGTTCCGAAGGAATACATCCCGGGTGTTGAAAAAGGCATCCAGTCGGTCATGGACTCCGGTCCGCTGGCAGGCTTCCCGGTGATCGACTTCAAGGTTGCCCTGATCGACGGTAAGTTCCACGACGTGGACTCCTCGGTTCTGGCCTTTGAAATCGCCGCCCGCATGGGCATGCGTGAAGGCATGCGCAAAGCTGGCGCGAAACTGCTCGAGCCGGTCATGAAGGTTGAGGTGATCACCCCGGAAGAATACACCGGCGGCATCATCGGCGACCTGACCTCCCGCCGCGGCCAGGTGTCCGGCCAGGAGAACCGCGGCAACGCCATCGCCATCGACGCCTTCGTGCCGCTGGCCAACATGTTCGGCTACATCAACACCCTGCGTTCGATGAGCTCGGGCCGCGCCCAGTTCACCATGCAGTTCGATCACTACGATCCGGTGCCGCAGAACATCTCGGAAGAGATCCAGGCGAAATACGCGTAAGCGTCAGTAAATACGGGGGCTCGCAAACTGTGCGGGCCTCCCTCGAAACAAAAGGAGGCCATCATGGCTAAGGAAAAGTTTGAACGCAATAAACCGCACGTCAACATCGGCACCATCGGCCACGTTGACCACGGCAAGACCACTCTGACCGCGGCTATCACCAAATATTTCGGTGACTTCAAAGCCTACGACCAGATCGACGGCGCACCGGAAGAAAAAGCCCGCGGCATCACCATCTCGACCGCGCACGTCGAGTATGAGACCGAAGCGCGCCACTACGCGCACGTCGACTGCCCCGGCCACGCCGACTACGTGAAGAACATGATCACCGGCGCGGCGCAGATGGACGGCGCGATCCTGGTTGTGAACGCTGCTGACGGCCCGATGCCGCAGACCCGCGAGCACATCCTGCTGGGCCGCCAGGTCGGCATCCCGAAGATGGTCGTGTTCATGAACAAGGTTGACCAGGTCGACGACGAAGAGCTGCTGGAGCTGGTGGAAATGGAAATCCGCGAGCTGCTGTCCTCCTACGACTACCCGGGCGACGATATCCCGATCATCGCAGGCTCCGCGCTGGCGGCGATGGAAGGCCGCGACGACGCGATCGGCTCCGAGAAAATCAAAGAGCTGATGGCGGCTGTCGACGAGTATATCGACACCCCGGCGCGTGCGGTTGACCAGCCGTTCCTGATGCCGATCGAAGACGTGTTCTCGATCTCCGGCCGCGGCACCGTTGTGACCGGCCGTGTGGAGCGTGGCGTGATCAACGTGGGCGACTCGATCGAGATCGTCGGCATCCGCGACACCCAGACCACCACCTGCACCGGCGTGGAAATGTTCCGCAAGCTGCTGGACCGCGGTGAAGCGGGCGACAACATCGGCGCGCTGCTGCGCGGCATCGACCGTGAAGGCGTTGAGCGCGGCCAGGTTCTGTGCGCGCCGAAATCGGTGAAGCCGCACACCAAGTTCGAAGCCGAGGCCTATATCCTGACCAAGGAAGAAGGCGGTCGCCACACCCCGTTCTTCGCGAACTACCGTCCGCAGTTCTACTTCCGCACCACCGACGTCACTGGCACCGTGACCCTGCCGGAAGGCACCGAGATGGTGATGCCGGGCGACAACCTGAAGTTCGGCGTTGAGCTGATCGCGCCGATCGCGATGGAAGACGGCCTGCGCTTCGCCATCCGCGAAGGCGGCCGCACCGTCGGCGCTGGCGTTGTGTCGAAGATCATCGAGTAATTCGCATCAGCGAATGTTCGAACGGAAAGGGCGCCCTTGCGGCGCCCTTTTTGTTTGAACGCGATGATCCCGAGACGCGCGCACTAAGACTGTGTCGAAAATCATTGAATAATGATTTTGAAACGGTGGGCGGCAGGCGGTTTTCGTTAGAAAACCGCTGAGAGCCCACACGGTTCTGATCTAAGAAAGGGCCTCCTCCGGGAGGCCCTTTTCTGTTGTGGCAGATAAGTTTCTTGGAAATAACTGTATTTGTCTTTTCCTTCATCGTGGAACGGTCTTTACTCACGACGCTGAACTCTATTGGGGAGCTTAGTTCTATTTGGGGTGTTGGGCATCAGGGTCGAAGCATCCAGCCAACTATGCTGATCTCTTCCAATTTTCATAAGTGGGTCCAATGGATACAAACGTTCAATCAATTGTTCTGACCATCCTCACTGCGGGAGGGGGCGGAGCAGTTGTCGCTTTCGCTGTTTTTAAAGCCCTTGCGGCAGGTTGGCTGGAAGCGCAGTTTTCAAAGCAGCTTGAAGCGTTCAGACACGATAAGGCGAAAGAGTTAGAGCATCTTCGAGCAGAAATTGATGGTGCGCTACGCGCTCGAATTCGTCTTCAAGAAAGGCAGTTCGAAGCGATGCTCAGTGTTTGGGAAGCATTAAAGAGTGCTCAAGAAAAGTTGCTTATTTCGATCTCTCCTCTTCAGCAGTATTCTGATCTGAGTAGAATGGATCAAGCGGCTAGAGAGGAGTATCTGCAGTCGTTTGATCTTCAAGTCTGGCAAATGAGGGAGATTTTGGCGTCGTCTGATGTTCAAAAGAGTTTCTCACGGATGGTGGATCGAAAGAGGTTTGCAGAAGCGGCCACAGCTTTCAGCGAGTTAGATCGAGTAACACGATCAAAAGAACTGTTCTTTGAAACAGATACTTTCGAGCTGGTTCGGTCGGTTTGCGACAAATTACATGGCTCACTCATTAGCAGAGAAATGGCGATTGATGAGCCTGCCGAGAGAAGTTTTCGCAGGGAAGCTTGGAACGAATACGATAAAGAGTGTGTGCCTTTAATAAAGAAGCTTGTTTCCGAATTTCGAGGGAAGATGGCCAACTGAACTAATAGTTTAGTTGGAAGGAGGAACTATCGCGTTCTGCAAGGCGGTCTTTGTATGCTGGGTGATCTACCTACCACTATTGTCCCTTAACCTCTCCTAACAATCCCCAAACGCACCGTTCTCCCCAAACGCAACGGTTTCGCGGCGAAACCCCTTGCCTCATCGGGTCATAGCGCGTATAGGGCGCGAGTTCGCCAAGTGCGAATTGGGGCGGGATGATTCCCGCCTTTTGGGTTCGATGAGGGGTTGCGGTGGTCGCAGGCCCTCCTCTCAACCCCAACGCCTGACTAAAAGGCTGTACGATGCAAAGCCAAAACATCCGTATCCGGCTGAAGGCATTTGACTATCGCGTGCTGGATGCGTCCACGCAAGAGATCGTCAACACTGCCAAGCGGACCGGCGCGCAAGTGCGCGGCCCGATCCCGATGCCGAACAAGATCGAGAAATTCACTGTTCTGCGTGGCCCCCACGTGGACAAGAAATCCCGCGACCAGTTCGAGATCCGCACCCACAAGCGCCTTCTCGACATCGTCGACCCGACCCCGCAGACCGTGGACGCGCTGATGAAGCTCGACCTGGCTGCCGGCGTTGACGTCGAAATCAAGCTGCAGTCGTAAGTTCGGAGGGTATAGATTATGCGTTCCGGAATTATCGCTAAGAAAGTGGGCATGACCCGCCTGTTCATGGAAGACGGCAAGCAGATCCCTGTGACCGTTCTGTCCCTGGACGGCCTGCAGGTCGTTGCTCAGCGCACCGAGGAAAAAGACGGCTACACCGCTGTTCAGCTGGGTGCTGGCTCCGCCAAGGCAAAGCGCACCTCGCAAGCCATGCGCGGCCACTTCGCAGCTGCCAAGGTCGAACCCAAGCGCAAGCTGGTCGAATTCCGCGTTCCCGCGGACGGCCTGATCGAAGTCGGCGCCGAGATCTCGGCCGAACACTTCCTGGCTGGCCAGAAAGTGGACGTGACCGGCACCTCGATCGGTAAAGGTTTCGCCGGTGCCATGAAACGGCACAACTTCGGCGGCCTGCGCGCCTCGCACGGTGTGTCGATCTCGCACCGTTCGCACGGTTCGACCGGTCAGTGTCAGGACCCGGGCAAGGTCTTCAAAGGCAAGAAAATGGCCGGCCACATGGGCGCAGCCCGCGTGACCACCCAGAACCTGGAAGTGGTGAAAACCGACGCCGAGCGCGGCCTGGTCTTCATCAAGGGCGCCGTACCGGGCCCGAAATCCGGCTGGGTTACCGTCAAGGACGCCGTGAAGAAGAAAGCTCCCGAGGGCCTGCCGTTCCCGGCCGCTCTGAAAACTGCGGAAGTTGCCGCGGAAGGTGGTGAAGCATGAAACTTGACGTGATCAAACTGGACGGCGGCAAAGCGGGCGACATCGAACTGTCCGAAGACCTGTTCGGCCTGGAGCCGCGTGCGGACATCCTGCACCGCGTGGTCCGCTGGCAGCGCAACAACGCGCAGGCCGGCACCCACAAGGTGAAGACCCGCTCGGAGACCTCCTATTCGACCAAGAAGATCTACCGCCAGAAGGGCACCGGCGGCGCACGCCACGGTGACCGCAACGCGCCGATCTTCCGCAAGGGTGGTATCTACAAGGGTCCGACCCCGCGTTCGCACGGCCACGAGCTGACCAAGAAGTTCCGCAAGCTGGGCCTGCGCCACGCGCTGTCCGCCAAAGCCAAAGCGGGCGAACTGGTCATCATCGAGGACGCTGCTTCCGAAGGCAAGACTGCCGCTCTGGCCAAGCAGGTGAAAAACCTGGGCTGGAAACGCGCGCTGATCATCGACGGCGCAGCGGTCAACGAAGGCTTCCTGCAAGCGTCGCGCAACATCGAAGGTCTGGACATCCTGCCGACCATCGGTGCCAACGTCTATGACATCCTGAAGCGTGACACCCTGGTGATCACCAAGGCGGGTGTCGAAGCACTGGAGGCTCGTCTGAAATGAGCGTGAAGGCAGAACACTACGACGTGATCCGCAAGCCGATCATCACCGAGAAATCCACCATGGCGTCTGAGAACGGCGCAGTGGTGTTCGAAGTGGCAATCGACTCCAACAAGCCGATGATCAAGGAAGCTGTCGAGGCTCTCTTTGGCGTCAAGGTGAAAGCGGTCAACACCACCGTCACCAAGGGTAAGGTCAAGCGTTTCCGCGGCCAGATGGGCAAGCGGAAAGACGTGAAAAAAGCCTATGTCACTCTGGAAGAAGGCAACACCATCGACGTGTCCACCGGACTCTGAGATTTGCCTCTCTGACAAATTGGAAGGCCCTCGCGCAAGCGGGGGCCTTTTTCGTTGGGGCCATCCTTGATGGGGCAAAGGGCGACTGGTGTGAGTGCGGGCATGGCGGGGTCCTTTTCGAAGGTCTCCGGTCCTGTATAGCCGCTGGCGGTTAAGATCCGGGAAGCGGGGCGTACGGTGGGGACGCAACGGGTGGCTTGGGCGGACCCAAATGACCGGCGAGCCAAGTTCCCAAAGCGCGGCAGAGGAGCCTGGACCCCGGCGCGGAATCAAGGCCGCAGGTCGCCGCGAGGAAGCCGCTGGGGTTGTTAGGGAAGCTGGCTCGCCGTCAAAGCCCTTGTGCATGCAAGAGCATTTTTTGACAGAGGTGGACAAGCATCTGAATTGTAGTGGATTTCAGTGGGATATCGTCATAGCTTCTGCCGGAAGGCACTAATGGCACAGGTGAATAAGCTTGAAAACATCCAACATCTCCGTTGAGGAATTCGAGGCAATCGCAGACCGCGAAGAAAGTCACTTTTTTGATCACAAGGCCAAGAAGATTGATGGACGTGGAATACAAAAGATTGCGGTTGCATTCGCGAATGCGGATGGCGGCGAGTTCGTTGTTGGTATCAAGGACAAGAGTGAAGCCGAAGATGCCATAGACCGGTGGGATGGGTTCTCCGAGATCGAGGCAATGAACTCCGGTCTGCAAGCAGTCTTTGACATCAAACCTGCTGTGAACGTGCGCTATGAGCTACTTACGTGTGACATTGCAGAGGGCTATCTACTACGACTCACGATAGAAAAATCCGCGGAAGTTCTTTCGACTTCTGATGGGCGGGTCGTGGTACGCCACGGAGCTCAATCCATCACCATTAAGGATCCAGGCAGAATCCAGGAACTTGCATTTTCGAAAGGGGCCACATCTTTTGAGGACAGCGTTCTGGCT
The DNA here is from genome assembly GCF_025144465.1 of Leisingera sp. S132. Classification (NCBI taxonomy): domain Bacteria; kingdom Pseudomonadati; phylum Pseudomonadota; class Alphaproteobacteria; order Rhodobacterales; family Roseobacteraceae; genus Leisingera; species Leisingera sp. S132. The sequence continues at coordinate 3,217,538 of NZ_CP083553.1, read as the reverse complement.
GGCCTGCCGACAGAACTAATCACAGAGGCACCGGAGGTGGTCAAATTTCTTGGTGACTACTCGCCAAAGACTGACTCTTTGGAATTTATTATCAACCAAAATCTAGTCGACTACAAAACCTGGGAAGTTAGGGCCGCGGCGGCATTGCTCTTTCATCCTGTGCCTAGCGCTGTAATGCCACGTAAGTGCGCTGTGAAAATTTCCCGATACGAGACTAGAGAAGACGATCCTGAACGGGAACATCTCGCTGAGCAGATCACGCTTGAAGGACCGCTCTATGAGCTGATCAGCCAATCTGCAGGCGCGGTGACGGAGATGATGTCCAAAGTCAAGGTGTGGACAGCGGATGGGATTGGAACGCTCGAATACCCTCCCGAAGCAGTGTGGGAAACTGTCGCCAATGCGATTATTCACAGGGACTATTCGATCTCTGACGACGTCCAGATTTATATCTTTGATGACAGAATCGAGATTCATAGTCCTGGAAAGCTTCCTGGTTATGTGACCGTAGAAAACATTCTGGATGCTCGTTTTTCGCGTAATCCTAAGATTGTTCGAACACTAAACCGCTACAAAGAACCGCCAAACAAGGACCTCGGGGAAGGGCTCAACACAACTTTTCAGAAGATGAAAGAGTTCGGTCTAAAAAGCCCAGAAATTTTTGAGGAAGGGAACTACGTAGTGGTTCGCCTCCCACATGCCCCTCTGGCAACTCCAGGTGAGGCGATTATGACCTTTCTCGAAAGTCATGATCGGATAACCAATCGACAGGCAAGGGAAATTACAGGGATAAAATCTGAAAACCTTGTGAAGATCGAATTCTACAAGCTTCGGGATGCCGGAATGCTGGAGCAAATCCCTGAATTGAAAGGGCCTAAATCTGCTTGGCGGAAACCCTCCTAATAACTTTAGGATCTGATCTTCAGAAAGTTATCGTAGCCACCAAGCTTTTCAGGCCATATTCGCTCCTTGGAGCCTTCAGGCCCCGGATCACCTCCGGGGCCTCTGCATTTCTCAGGACTGTTTCCGCCTCAAGCCAGCCGCTCACCCCTCCCGCAGGTCCTCCGGCAGCAGCGCCTCCGGAATGTTCTGGTAGCACACCGGGCGCAGGAAGCGGCGGATGGACAATGTGCCCACCGACGTCGCGCCGAAGTTGGTGGAGGCCGGGTAGGGGCCGCCGTGGACCATGGTGTCGGAAACCTCAACCCCGGTGGGGAAGCCGTTGGCCAGCACCCGGCCCGCCTTGCGCTCCAGCACCGGCAGCAGGGCCTGGCCCTGGGCGGTGTCAGCCTGATCCAGATGCAGGGTGCAGGTCAGCTGGCCCTGCAGCGCGCGGGCGATTTCCAGCATCTCGGCGTCGCTCCCGGCAGTGATCACCAGACCCAGCGGGCCAAAGACCTCCTCGGCCAGGATCTCGTTCTCCAGCCAGGTGCGGGCCTCAGTCACATAGAGGTAGGGCGCGGCGGTGCGGGTGTTGCAGCTGGTGGTCAGCAGTTCGCGCACGCCCGCGGTGGCGGCGACGCGGCGCTGGCCGTCCTGGTAGGCGCTGGCGATGCCTTCGGTCAGCATGGTCTGGGGGGCGACCGCTGACAGGGAGGCGGTGGCGGTGTCGATGAAACGGTCGGCCTCGGCGCCGGCGCGCAGCACGGCGATGCCGGGGTTGGTGCAGAACTGGCCCGCGCCCATGGTCAGCGAGGCGGCCCAGCCGGTGGCGATTTCCGCGCCGCGATTGGCGAGCGCGGCGGCGAGGATGAACATCGGGTTCACGGACCCGAGTTCACCGAAGAAGGGGATCGGCTCGGGCCGGGCGGCGCAGAGGTCAAAGAGGGCGCGGCCGCCTGCGAGGGAGCCGGTGAAGCCCACCGCCTTGATCAGCGGGTGCTGCACCAGCGCCGCGCCGACCGCGCGGCTGCCGCCCTGGATCAGGCTGAAGACGCCGGGGTGGATGTTGCATCTGGTGATCGCGGCAAGCACGGCTTCGGCGACGATCTCGCCGGTGCCGGGGTGGGCGCTGTGGCCCTTGACCACCACCGGGCAGCCCGCCGCCAGTGCCGCGGCGGTGTCGCCGCCGGCGGTGGAGAAGGCGAGCGGGAAGTTGGAAGCGCCGAAGACCGCGACAGGCCCCAGCGGGCGCTGCATCATCCGCAGGTCGGGGCGGGGCAGGGGGCCGCGGTCCGGCAGCGCGGCGTCATAGCGGCGGTCGAGGTAGTCACCCTTCAGGATATGTTCGGCAAAGGTGCGCAGCTGGCCCGTGGTGCGCCCGCGTTCGCCCTGCAGGCGGGCCTCGGGCAGACCGGTTTCCTGGGTGCCGATGGCGGTGATGTCTTCCGCGCGGGCCTCAATCTCATCGGCGATGGCGTTGAGGAATGCGGCGCGGTCGGCCCGGCTGGTGTTGCCGTAGCTGGCAAAGGCGTCCTCTGCCGCCGTGACCGCGGCGCTGACGTCGCTGATGCGGCCAACCGAGAAATCGTGGCTGGGGCCGCTGGCGGGGGCGGAGGCGAAGCGGGTGTCGCCGGGCACCCAGGCGCCAGCAATCAGGTGGTTTCCGTGCGGTGTGAACATGGGTGGGCCTCTGTCTGATGCTGCCGGGCAGCGGGTAAATATTTATACAGGATAATGGATACAAAATACGGATTGTGCAAGATGCAGGCCGGAGAAAACCGGGCAGACCGGGTGTCAAAAGCCGGGAAAGGGCGGGTTAGCTGTCGGCAGTGGCGCGGTGTTCTGCGACCAGCGACAGCAGTTCCTCCTTGGTGCGGGAGATGTGATGGGTCAGCGCGGCGCAGGCGCCCTCCACATCGCGGGCCTGGGCCAGGTCCAGGAGGTCGCGGTGCTCCTTCTTGGCGGGCTCGCGCTGCTGCATCACGCTGAGGTGCATCCGGATGAAGCGGTCAGAGTGCAGGCTGATGCCCTGCAGCACCTCGTTAGTGAGCTTGCGGTCCGCCGCGGCATAGAGTGCTGAGTGGTACTTGTGATTGAGTGCGCCCCATTTGGCCACGTCGTTGGCGTCATAAGACGCGTCCATGTCATCGAGGATCCGGGTGCAGCGGGTGAAATCCTGTGCCGTCATCGCCGGGATCGCCCGGCGGAACAGGTCCACCTCCAGCAGGATGCGCAAGTCAAAGATCTCGGCAATCTCGCGCAGCGAATGCTTGGTGACAGAGGCGCCGCGGTTGTTGGTGAATTGCACCAGGCCCTCGGCGTCCAGCCGTTTCAGCGCCTCGCGGATCGGCATGCGGGAGACGGCGTATTCTTCTGCCAGCGCTTCCTGCCGGATGGTTTCGCCCTCTGCCAGTTCACCGCTCAGGATGCGTTCGCGCAGGTCGTTGGCAATCACTTCCGGGAGGGAGCTGCGGGTAACGGCGCGTTTGCCTGCCATGGGGGCCTCGTGAAATCAGTTGATCGTATTTTGGATACGCTAGAGGGTCCGTCCCGTTTCTTCAAGCAATTGGCCCGGTTTTGCACCGGGAATGGCCGCTGCGGCCCCGCAGCCGGTTTTTGTATCCAAAAACCGGACCGTCAGGCGCCCCAGGTGTCGCTGAGGCGGTAGCCGCCGGGCCAGGGGTCGTCCGGGTCCAGCATGTGCTGGTGGATGCCGGTGATCCAGCCGCGGCCGCTGAGTTCCGGAATGATCGCCGCGCGCCCGCCGACGGTGGTCTGTTCCACGATCCGTCCGGCAAAGCGGGAGCCGATGATGGATACGGCCTCAAAGGCCTGGTCCGGCGTCATCTGCCCTTTGGCCAGCATCAGCGCCATGCGGGCAGAGACCGCGGTGCCGGTGGGGGAACGGTCCACCTTGCCCGGCTGGATAGCGACAGCGGAGCGGCTGCTGAGGCCGGTCTCCGTCTGTTCCAGCGGGCCGCAGAAGGCGCAGAAGGAGATGTGGTTCCAGTCCGGGTTCTCCGGGTGACTGAAGCCGAGCTGCGTGTTGGCGGCCTCTAGAATGCGGGTGCCGAGCTGGGCGATCTGTTTGGCGTTTGCCTCTGTGATTTCCAGCCCCAGATCGGCGGCCTGAACCACCACGAAACTGTCGCCGCCATAGGCGGTGTCCACTGTCAGGGTGCCGATGCCCGGCAGCTCCAGCGACGCGCCAATCTCTCCGGCGAAGCTGGGCACGTTCTGCACGAAGATCCGTTCTGTCTTGCCGTTCCTGCATTCGGCGCGCACCCGCACCAGACCGCCGGGGGCCTCCAGTACCAGATGGGTTTCCGGCTCCTGCATCGGCAGGATGCCCCCGTCCAGCAGAACGGTGGAGACGCAGATCGAATTGGAGCCGGACATCGGCGGGGTGTATTCCGGCTCCATGATGATGAAGCCCATGTCGGCCTCCGGGTGCTTGGGCGGCACCAGGAGGTTCACATGGCGGAACACGCCGCCGCGGGGTTCGTTCAGGACGAAGTTGCGCAGGGTCTGGTCGCGGTCGATGAAGGAGCGCTGCTCCCACAGGGTGTCTCCGGGTGGTGGGGCGACGCCGCCGACAATGACATCGCCCACCTCACCCTCTGCATGGGCAGAGATCACATGGATGGTTTTGCTGCTGCGCATCCGCAGGCCTCCTCAGGAATAGCGGGCAACCGGTTCACCCAGGGCCTCGAAGATCGGGGTCACTCCCAGGCCGGGTTCATCGGGGGCGGTCATCCGCCCGTTCACACGCTTGGGCGCGCCGCGGGCAATGTCAACGGTGCCATAGCTGTTGAAGTCGGTGGCGGAGAAGGTGAACTCCTCCGGGGTGGAGCGGGCCAGATGGGCAATGGCGGCGGTGGTGATGTCGCCGCCCCAGGTGTCCTCTATGGTCATCGGAATGCCATGCGCCACGCAGAGATCGCGCATCAGCCTTGCTTTGCTCAGGCCGCCGACCTTGGAGATTTTGAGGTTGATCACGTCCATTGCGTCCTCGGCAATGCCGCGCACCAGCGTGTTGGGGGTGTCGATCACCTCGTCCATCACAAAGGGCAGCGCGGTGCGGCGGCGGATTGAGACGCATTCCTCGTAGGTCAGGCAGGGCTGCTCCACATAGACGTCGAGGCCCGCGATGGCGCCCACCACCCGCGCCGCCTCGTGCCTGGTCCAGCCGGTGTTGGCGTCGGCCACCAGCAGGTCGGATTTCTTCAGCACGGCACGGGTGGCATGGATGCGGTCGATGTCGTCGTTGGCTTCGCCGCCGACCTTCAGCTGGAACTTGGTGTAGCCCTCGGCGGCGTAGCCTTCGATCTTGCGGGCCATGGTGTCCGGGTCCTCCTGGCTGATGGCGCGGTAGAGCACCACATCGTCCTGCGCGGCGCCGCCCAGCAGAGTGTAAACCGGCTGGCCGGTGGCCTTGCCCAAGATATCCCAGCAGGCAATGTCGACCGGCGCCTTGGCATAGGGGTGGCCGCGCAGGGCGGCGTCCATGGTGCGGTTGATCCGGGTCAGGTTCAGCGGGTCCTGCCCGATCAGATGCGGCGCCAGTTCGGCCAGCCCGGCGCGCACGCCGCGCGCGAAGGAGGGCAGATAGGCGGAGCCCAGCGGGCAGCACTCGGCATAGCCCGTCAGCCCTTCGTCGGTGCTGATTTCCAGAACGGTGCTGTCAAAGACGTCGACATAATTGCCGTTCGACCAGCTGTAGCGGCCTTCCTTCAGCGGCAGATCGACCTGGTAGACGGTGAGCTGGGTGATCTTCATGGCGCGGCTCCTTTCAATTGCGGGTCAGCGGCGGATCAGAATCTTGTGGCGGCATAGGGCTGCATCGGCAGCGCGGCGGGGGTGTTTGCGGCCAGTGCGGCTGCCAGCTCGGCGGTGCCGGCGGCCTGGGTCAGGCCCAGATGGCCGTGGCCGAAGGCATAGATCACGCCCTCCGCGCGGGCGGAGCGGCTGATCACCGGCAGGCTGTCGGGCATCGAGGGGCGGAAGCCCATCCACTGGGTGCCGCCCGAGGTGTCGAGGTCCGGCAGGAATTGCTTGGCCTTCTGCAGCAGGATATCCGCGCGGCGGTAGTTCGGCGGCAGTTTCAGCCCGCCCAGCTCCACCGCACCGCCGACCCGCACGCCGCCGCTGATCCTTGTGACGACAAAGCCGTGCGCCGGGAAGGTCAGATGGGTTTTCAGGCCAAAGGCGCCGGGGGGCAGGGTGGTGTTGTAGCCGCGCTCGGTTTCCAGCGGAATATGTTCCCCCAGGGTGCGGGCGAGGTGGTGAGACCAGGCCCCGCAAGCGACCACGATCTGCGCGGCTGGGACCGGGCCGTCCTTGGTCTGGGCTAGGGTCTTTCCGCCCTCGCTGCGCAAGGCGGTCACCGCAGCGGTGTCTATGCGGCCGCCCCGGGCGAGGAAGGCCTGCGCCAGATGCTCCGCCCAGGTCTTGGGGTTCACCGTGTTCATCCAGTCGGGGGTGAAGGCGGCATGGGTGAAGCGCGGGGCCAGGCCCGGTTGAACTTCGGCAATTGCCGCGGGGCTGCGCAGCAGGTCGAAGCGGATGCCGTGTTCGCGGCGCAGCTCCCAATCGGGCAGGGCAGCGCGGAAGGCACTCTCACCCTCGTAAAGCTGCAATTGCCCCTCGCGCTGCATTAGCGGCTCGCCCTCCACATCGGCAATCTGGCGTTCCAGCGCGGCGCGGGAATGCGCCATCAGCAGTACCTGCGTCTGCAGCGCGGCCTGATAGCGGCTGCGCCAGCTGGCGCGCCAGAAGCGCAGCATCCAGGGCGCGATCTGCAGCGCATAGGCGGGCGGCACCGACAGCGGCCCCAGCGGGTCCAGCAGCCACTTCGGCGCCTTGCGCATGATGCCGGGCGTGGCCAGCGGCACGATGTCGGTAAAGGCAAAGGCGCCGGCGCTGGCCGCCGAAGCCTCTGCCGCGACGCCTTTGCGGTCGAGGATCCGCACGCGGCGGCCCTGTTTCTGCAGTTCCAGCGCGGCGCTGAGGCCGATGATGCCGGCGCCGATGACGAGGATATCGTCTGTGTCTTTCGCGGTCATGTCAGGTCCTGTCACAGTCCGACCAGCAGTGAGGGCAGCCAGGTGGCCAGCTCCGGCACCAAGAGGAGCGCCACCAGCACCAGGCCTTGTGCGGCCACAAAGGGCAGCACGCCGCGGTACATGTGGCCGTAGGTCATGTCCTTGGGCGCGATCGAGCGCAGGTAGAAGATCGAGGGTGCCATCGGCGGGGTCAAGTAGGAGGTCTGGATCACCACCAGCACCAGCATTGCGAACCATACCGGATCAATCCCGGCGCTGCGCACCAGCGGCGCAAAGATCGGCACGAAGATCAGCACGATCGACACCCAGTCCAGCACGAAGCCCGCAAAGAACACCACCAGCAGCAGGAAGGTTATGAGGCCGGCGTTGCCGTAGCCGATCACCTCCACCGTGTCGCGCACCAGCCCGCCGCCACCGGTGACAGCAAAGATCGAGGTGAACATGGTGCCGCCCGCCACGATCAGCATGATCATCGCGGTGATGCGCAGGGTGACACCCAAGGCCTCGCGCAGCATGGTGAAGGTGAGCTCGCGGAACATCAGCGTCAGCACCAACGTGCCGGCGGCACCCACGGCGGCGGCTTCGGTTGCTGACGCAGCGCCCGCCAGCAGCGAGCCCAGCACCATGGCAATCAGCAAGAGCGGCGGCACCAGCGCGGTGACGGTGATTTTCAGCTTCTGCCCCATCGGCATGGCGCGGCCTTCAGGAGGCAGCACGGGGGCGTCCTCAGGGCGGCGCAGGCTGCGCAGCAGCACGTAGCCGGTGAAGAACGCCACCATCAGCACGCCAGGCAGGATCGAGGCGGCAAACAGCTGGCCGATCGACAGCTGCGCGATGGAGGCATAGACCACCACAATGACCGAGGGCGGGATGATGGTCCCGAGCGAGCCGCCGGCGCAGATGGTGCCGGCAATCAGGTCGTTCTTGTAGCCCGCCGCGCGCATGGCGGGGATCGCCATCAGCCCCACGACGATCTCCACCGCGCCCACCACGCCAGAGGCGGCGGCGAAGATCGCGCACATGGCGATGGTCGACAGTGCCAGCCCGCCGGGCAGGCCGCCCAGCCAGATCTGCAGCGCATAAAACAGCCGCTTGGCGATGCCGGAGCGTTCCAGCACCGCACCCATGAAGATGAACAGCGGGATCGCTGCCAGCACGAAATTCGAGGCGGTGTGCAACAGCGGGCCGTAGAGCTGCAAAAACAGCATGTCGCCAAAGACCGCATAACCAAAGGCAACGGCCACGATCATCATCGAAAACGCCACCGGAATGCCGGCAAAGACCAGCGCGAAAAGCGCCGCAAACATCAGAAGGGGGATCATAAATCAGCTCTCCGGCGCAGCGTGCGGGTCATCGGGGGTCTGCCCCGGGATCTTCTCGCCGCGTAAGTAAAGGAGCGCCTCCAGCAGGAACTGCAGGCAGAAGGCAAAGAGGCCGAGCGCAATCACCGAATAGAACGGCCACATCAGCGGCGCCCAGGGGCTGACGGTTTCCACCTCGCCGGTCTGAAACGCCTTCAGCGCCTTGGACGCGGCGACCCAGGTCAGCGCGCCGGTGATCGGCGCCATCAGCAGCACATAGACTGCGGCATTCAGCAGCTGCTGGACCCGCAGCGGGAACTTCTGCGACAGGAAGTCGATCCGCACATGCGCCTCTTTGCGCAGCGAGTAGGCGGCGCCCAGGAACACGATGGAGCCGTTCAGCATATAGGAAATGTCAAAGGCCCAGAGCGTCGGAGCGCCAAAGACGTAGCGGGCGGCGACCTCATAAAGCATGGCCGCGATCATGGCGAGGATGGTCAGCTGGCCAGCCGCGCCCAAGAGGGTGGACAGCCCCTCAACGCCGGTTCTGAAGAAATGCATGGAAACCTCCGGGCAGGGAGGCGCGGGCCGGAGATCCCGGCCCGCGCAAAGGGTCATTCAGCGGCGTCACGCACCAGGTAAACGGAGTTTTCAGCCCAGCTGGCCTGGTAGGCGAGGTAGCTGTCCAGGACTTCCTGCATGCGGGCATTGCCGCCCTCGGACAGTTCCGCAGCACGGGCGCGCGCCCAGTTGCGGCCCGCTTCGCGCAGTTTCTCGGATTCCGCATGCTCCATCTGGACCATCTGCACCTTGGTCTTGCGGTAGTCGGCCATCGCCTTGATGTCGGCATCGCCAAAGCGGGTGTAGCCTTCATAGGTCGACAGGCGCGCGGAGGCTTCAATCAGCCCCTGCAGGTCTGCGGGCAGCGCGTCCCAGGTTTCGGCCTTGACGAAGACTTCCCACAGAAAGGACGGCTGGTGCACGCCGGGCATGATCATGTAGGGCGCAACCTCGTGGAAGCCTTCTGAGAAATTGGCGCCGGGGGTGGACCATTCGATGGCATCCACGCCCTTGCGCTGCAGCAGGGTGTAGATTTCGTTGCCGGGCACCACGGTGGGCACCCCGCCGAAATCATCTTTCATCACAGCGGCAAAGGCGCCGGAGGTGCGGTATTTCACGCCCTTCAGATCCTCGACGGTTTTGATCTCGACGTTGGAATGCGCCATGATTTCGGAGGTGCCGATGCCGACGACCAGGCTGTGCAGCCCCATCTCCTCGCGGCGGAAGTCCTGCAGCATCTTCTCGCCGCCGCCCTCGTAGATCCAGTGCAGGGTGGCCTCGGGCGACATGCCGCCGGGGAAGGAGGCAAAGATCGCGTTGGTCGGGTCCTGGTTCACCAGATAGGAGGGGGTGGAATGGCCGGCCTCGACGATGCCTTCCTGCACCGCTTCATGCGCCTTGAAGGCGGGCACCAGAACGCCGGCGCCGAAGGGCTGGATCTCAACCCTTCCTTGCGTCAGGGTTTCGACGTTGCCGGCAAAACGCTCCATGAAGTTCTGGTAGAGGAAGGAGCCTTCGCCGACGGCGGCGGTCATCTTCCATTCGACCTCTGCCGCTGTTGCCGCGGTTGCCATGGCCAGGCTGAACCCGGCTGCGATTGCGGATGTGAATTTCATGTTAGGGACCTCTCTTCTGCTGGAATGCGGCCCGGCTTGTTTCTCCCGGGCCTTGGTTGAAAACGTTCAGGCGGCGGCTTCCCCGCTGCTGGAGATGCCGCCGCGGAAGGGATCATCGGGGCTGAAGAACAGCTTGCCCTCGCCCATCACAAAGGCCTGGCCGCTGAGGGTGGGGATCACCCCGCCATCCGTGCCCGGCTGATAGGACAGGCGGTAGGGGGAGCCGATGATGCTTTCCTGGATGATCTCCTCTCCCGGCTGCAGCCGTCCCGCTGCCGCCAGGCAGGCCAGCCGGGCGGAACTGCCGGTGCCGCAGGGGGAGCGGTCATATGTGTCGTCCGGGCACAGCACGAAGTTGCGGCTGTGGATGCCGTCGCGGGGGGAGGGGCCTTGGAAGATCACATGGTCGATTGTCTCGCCGTTTTCGCCGCCCACGCCCTGGGCATTGGCGGCAGTGCGGATGGCGATGGCGTGATCGGTCAGGGCGCGGATGTTTTCCCGGCGAAGGGGCAGCGGGCTGGGCTCAATGATGAAGAACCAGTTGCCGCCATAGGCGACATCGCCGGTCACTGTGCTGCCGTCGGGCAGGATGACCTTGGCCGCGGCGGTGACGCGGCGGCTTTCGATGTTGGTGACGGTGACAGTGTTGGCATCCTCCAGCAGCACCGTCACCACGCCCACGGGGGTTTCGATGCGGTGGCTGCCGGGGGTGATCAGGCCCAGATGAGCCAGGGTCACTGCCAGCCCGATGGTGCCATGGCCGCACATGCCCAGCACCGCATCGGCGTCAAAGTAAATGACTCCGGCGGCGCAGCTGGGATCGGTCGGATGCACCAGAAGCGCGCCGACCATGGCGGGCTGGCCGCGCGGCTCGCGCATCACGGCGTGGCAGAAGCCCATATGCTCCTCCGCCAGCCGCCGCGCGCGTTCTGCCAGCGGGCCGGTGCCCAGATCGGGACCGCCCTCCAGGATTACCCGGGTGGGTTCTCCTCCGGTATGGCTGTCGACTACATGCATTCGGCGATGATCCCGCCCTGCGCCGACCAGTCTGCGAACCAGGTGCGGAACAGCTTGTACTGCTGTTCGCAATAGTTGCGCTGGGCGTCCGACAGTTCGTCAGTCTCGTTGAAGTGCAGGCGGTAGTCGTCCTCGCCGTTCAGAACCAGCAGATGCTTGTAGTAGAGGATCAGGTCCGGGCCTTCGTCGAAGGTGGACAGCACGTGGATGGCGTCGGTCAGCTCCTGCGCGCGGACGCGGGCCTCGGCGCTGCCCTCGGCGGCCAGTTTCGACAGGCGCGCCAGCAGCAGCGCTTCCCGCGGCAGGGCGCAGCCGATGCCGGTGATGGAGCCGGTGGCGCCGCAGTTGACAAACCCGTGGTAGACCTCAGTGTCGACACCCACCATCAGCGTCACCTGGTCGTCCTGGCAAGTGATGTGTTCAGCCGCATAGCGCAGGTCGTCCTTGCCGCCGAACTCCTTGAAGCCGATCAGGTTCTTGTGCTCGGCCCGCAGGGCAAAGAACAGGTCGGCGCGGGTGGCAAAACCGTAATAGGGGCTGTTGTAGATGATTGCCGGGACGTCCGGTGCGGCGTCCAGAATGGCCTTGAAGTGGTTCTTTTGCGCCGCAACAGAGGTGCCGCGGGACAGCACGCGCGGGATCACCATCAGGCCGGCCGCGCCGACCTCCTGCGCGTGGCGGGCGTGATCGACGGCGGATTTGGTGTTGATCGCACCGGTGCCGACGACAACCGGCAGCCCGGCGGCGGCCAACCGGGCGACGCCCTCCATCCGCTGTTCGTCGGTCAGCAGCGGCCAGTCGCCCATCGAGCCGCAGTAGACCACCGCCGACATGCCCGCCGCGATCATCTCCTCGCCCTTTTTGACCAGCGCGTCGAAGTTCGGCGTGCGGTCCGGGTTGCAGGGGGTCATCAGGGCCGGCATGGTGCCGGTGAAGACGTTTGTAGACATTATCCAGTTTCTCCAGTTAGGGGCAGGGTGCTGCTGGGAGGCACGGCAGCCTGCGGGGGAAGGGGTCAGCGCACGTTGGCGAGGAATTTGCGGGTGTGTTCGGACTGGGCATCGCCGAAGATCTGGGCGGGCGGTCCGATCTCCTCCATCACGCCCTGATGGAAGAAGGCCACCCGGTCGGAGACATCACGGGCAAAGCCCATCTCGTGGGTGACGCAGATCATCGTCATGCCCTCATCTGCAAGCAGGCGCATGGTATCCAGCACCTCACCCACCAGTTCGGGGTCAAGGGCAGAGGTCGCCTCGTCAAACAGCATGTATTCCGGCTCCATCGCCAGCGCGCGGGCAATGGCGAGCCGTTGCTGCTGGCCGCCGGAGAGGGCGCCGGGGTAGACGTTCAGCTTCTCGCCCAGCCCCACATGCTGCAACTGTCTGGCGGCAATGTCGCGGGCCTCGGCCTTGGATTCGCCTTTGACGATGCGGGGTGCCAGGGCCACGTTTTCCAGCGCGGTCAGATGCGGAAAGGAATTCCACTGCTGGAACACCATGCCCAGCTTCTGGCGCAGCTTGTTGATGTCGGTGCCCTTGGCGTGCACATCGGTGCCATCGACGGTGACTGCCCCGTCCTGGATCGCTTCCAGACCGTTGATGCAATAAAGCAGCGTTGATTTGCCGGAGCCGGAGGCGCCGATGACAGAGAGCACCTCGCCCTTCTGCACATCCAGGTCGATGCCTTTCAGAACGTGCAGAGCGCCGAAAAACTTGTGAAGGTCGCGGATGGAAATCATTGGGCCCACCTGTTTTCAAGATGTGTGGCGTAGCGGGAGACCGGATAGGACAGCGCGAAATAGAAGGCGCCGGCCAAGGTCAGGATCAGGAACGGCTCCTGGGTGCGGGTGATCAGGATCTGGCTGGCCTTCAAGAGCTCGACATAGCCAAGCACCGAGACCAGCGCGCTGTCCTTCATCACCCCCAGCGCAACGCCGACCCAGGAGGGGAACACCGCCCGCCCGCCAATCGGCAGCACCACATGGCGCAGGTCCTGCCAATAGCTCATGCCAAGGCTGCGCGCGGCGCGGCGCATCGGGGCGCCCACCGCCTCAATCCCGCCGCGGGCCACATTGGCCACCAGCGCCGCGGTATAGACGGTCAGAATCACAGTGCCGGAGGCAAAGGGATCAAGGTTCAGCCCGACGATTGGGGCGAAATTGTAAAACAGCACCAGCTGGATGATCAGCGGCACGGAGCGGAACACGTCCAGCACCGGCGCCAGCGTCAGGGTCGCAGTACGGCGGCCCTCGTACAGCATCCAGCCGAACAGGGTGCCCAGCACCGTTCCAAGCGAGATCGACAGGACGGAAATCCACAGCGTGCGCAGCGCCGCCTCGCCCATGAACCAGAGGTCATTGGGGGCAAAGCCGCTGAAAAACTTGAGTGTCGGTTCCATGCGTATCCCCCTCAGTACCGGAACAGCCGGGCGGCCATCAGCCGCGAGCTGAGCAGGATCACCTTGACGATGGCGTAGTAGATCACCGCCGTGACCGCGAAATATTCAAAGATGCGGAAGGTGCGGGAGGCAAAGAACTGCGTTTCGCCAGACAGCTCGCGGAAACCCACCAGCATTCCCAGCGAGGACATCAGCACCGCCCAGACCATCTGGTTGGTGATCGGGTGATAGACGATGCGGAACACCTGCGGGATCACCACGCGGCTGTAGGCCTGCCACGGCGTCATCCCAAGGCTGCGGGAGGCGCGGATCTGGGTCTCCGGCACCGCCTTGAAGCCGCCGCGGAAGTTCTCCGCCAGATAGCCCGCGCAGTTGAAGGTCAGCCCCGCCAGCACGATCAGATAAGGTGAGAGGTGCAGCCCGAAGGCGCCGAGGCCGAAGCCGAAGAAGAACAGCTGGAACAGCGCCGGCGTGTTGCGGGCCAGCTCCACCCAGGCGGTGGCGAACCAGTAGACCGGACCCTTGAGGTGCAGCCGCGCCAGCGCCAGGCAGAGGCCGATCACGATGCCTAGCACCATCGCCAGCACTGCCACCTGCAGCGTCAGGGAGGCCGCCTCCAGCAGATCCGGCAGGCTTTTCATCACCGGCCGCCAGTGAAAATTATAGTCGAACATGCGGGGTTATGCTCCCTGGCCCCTGCCAGCCGCCAGGAGAGTGCGGCTGGCAGGGGCGGGTTTCTTCGTTGGGTCAGTACAGCACGCCGGGGATGCGCAGCTCAGGCGCGTCGCCGCCGACGTATTTGCTCCACAGTTCCGCATAGCGGCCCGAGCGCACCTGATGGGTCACAAACAGGTTCAGGAAGTTGATCCAGGTGACATCTTCGCGCTTGCCAACGACCGAAGTGTAGTCGGTGGTCCAGGGCATCCGCGGGCCGGCTGCCAGGGTCTCATACTGCTGGGTCACCGGCAGTACTGCGGTATTGGTGGTCAGGCCAATGTCTGCCTTGCCCTGCGCCACCGCCAGGAACACCTCGTTCTCGGACTGGTAGCCCTGGTAGTTGCCCTCTTCGCCCCATTCGGCGGCGATCTTCAGCCATTCCTGCTCCGGCACGGTGCCGATGGCGCCGGCCACCCGCTTGCCCTTGATGTCCTCAAAGCTCTTGATGCCGCTTTCGGTGTTCACGACGCCCTGGGCGAAATAGATCGCATAGGGAATGGTGAAGCCGACGGTGCGCGCCCGCGCCAGGCTGTCGGAGGTGGCGCCGAACACCACGTCTGCGCGGCCCGTCACGATGGCGGGCAGGCGTTCGGCCCAGGTGACCGGCAGAATTTCGGCATCAACCTCCAGCGCCGCTGCCAGATCGTTGCAGTAATCAACGTCAAAGCCTGCCGGTTCGTTGTTGGCATCGCGGTAGCCGATCGGTGGGAAATCCAGCACCACGCCGCAGCGCAGGGTGCCGCGGTCCACCACATCATCCAGCGTATCGGCAAGGGCAGGTGCCAAGGGCACAAGGGCAAGCGCCGCAGCCGCGGCCAGCGATTTGAACATGAGATCCTCCTGTCGGTGTGTTGTTGTGGAGAATCAGATACAGGATAATGGATACAAAATCCACAAATATGTAAAAAGACCCGCCGAGGCAAGGGGAGGCGGATCAAAGGGCGCTGTAAATCAGGAGCTTAGGGGCGCTCGCCTGCGCGCATTCTGGCCTCGGTTCCGGTCCGGTCAGCCGAGATTTTGTCGAGGAATCCTGTCATCGCATCCGGGTCAGGGTTGTGTCGGCCGCTCCACAGGGCGATTTCGATCAGCACCGGCGCCAGATCGCGGCCCTTTTGTGTCAGCTCATAAACAAAGCTGCGGCCGCTGTCCGGGTCTTTCTTCTTGGTGACAATGCCTGCCTGCTCCAGCTGCTTCAGCCGCTGCGCCAGGATGTTGGTTGAGATCCCCTCCCAGCCCGCCAGCAATTCGCCATAGGTCCGGGCGCCTTTCACCGCCATGTCGCGGATCACCAGGAGGCTCCACCGGTCACCGAAAATGTCCAGCGCATAGGCGACGGGACAGCCGGAGTCATATTTGCTGCGCGATTGGGTCATGGGTCCTGCGTACAATTTTTACTTGCGATATGCAAGTGTTCGTGCGAGCTATTGAATCACTTGCAAAGCGCAAGCAATTAGGAGTGACCATGACAAACAAGCCAAGGACCGCGGATTTCCGCGAACGATCGCGGCTGTCCCGCCGCCAGCTGCTGGCCGCGTCTGCGGGCGCGCTGCTGCTGCCCTCCCTTCCCAAAGCACAGGAAACCGCCATGACCCCCAAAGCCTTTGTTTACACCGAAGTTGCCATTTCCGTTCCGTTCGGGCAGGCGCCCTGGCAGGAGATCAACGAGGCGATCCGGCAGCAGCCCGGGTTCTTGAACAAGACCTGGCTGTCAGGCCACGGCAACAATTCGCTGGGCGGTTTCTATAGCTTTGACAGCATTGAAAACGCGCGGAAATTCGTGACCGGCTATTTCCCGTCGGAGCCGCGGGCCTTTGGCGTGGCGCATAACACGCGGGTGTTTGATGCCGAAGCCACCGAGGCCGCCAGCCGGGACATGGGCGCGGTGCACTACGGCGGAGCAGGCACAGCACCCGGCGCCTTTGTTTATACTGAACTGCAATTGTCGGTGCCCTTTGAGGACGCGCCCTGGCAGGCCCGCAATAAGGCGCTGAAGATGCTTCCAGGGCTGCAGAACAAGGTCTGGCTGAGCGGGCTGCAGACCCGGACGCTGGGCGGGTTGGATGCCTTTGAGACGCTGGACCACGCGCTGGATTTTGCAGTGAACATGTTCCCGGAAACCGCGGCAGAACTGGGCTGCGCCTTCTATACGCGGGTGTTTGATGCTGCGGTCACCGAGGCCGCCAGCCGGGACATGAACTCGCCCTATTACATCCCGGCAGCCTAGCGCCTGGAGGTGCGGCGCCGGTGCTGTTTGACAATGTCCAGGCTGCTGCGGTTGTACGCGGCGGCCTGGTCAGGCGCACGCACTGGCGGGACCGCACCGGGCCGGCGCCGCGCCGCTAGGGTTTTGTTAGGGGTGGCTGCCTATTGGAGGAAGGAGATGGCCCGGAATCAAAGGACCCCAATCACTATGCCAGTCTTCTTCTACCGTTTGCCGGTGCGGATCTACGCACTGGCCGCAATGGCGGTTTGCCTGTTTGCCCTGCTGACCGTCTTCCTGCTGGTTCGCGCAAACAACGATGAATACGTCAGCCGTGAACGTGAGCTGCATCAAATCACGGACATGGCCTTCAGCCAGCTGGATGCACTGCAGCGCCAAGTCGCGGACGGCCAGCTGGAGGAAGCAGCGGCCCGCGAGATGGGCCGCACGGTTCTGGAGACCTTGAGGTTCGGCACCGCCGGCGACTTTCATGCCTTTGATTTCGATCTGGTCATCACCGCAAATGCCTTTCTGCCGGAATGGGTCGGCACGCGCCAGCCCGGCCTGACGGATGAAAACGGGGTCAGGATCTATCAGGAGATGCTCAAGATCGCCGAGGCGGATGGCCAGGGCTCTCTGATTTACCACTTTGCCAACGCAAGCACTGGCGTGATCGAGGCCAAGATGGGCTATATCCGGGTCTATGAACCCTGGGGCTGGATCATCGGCACCGGCGCCTATGTGTCGGATATCGAGGCCAAGGTGCAGGAAAACATCCTCACAACCGGGACAGGTCTGCTTGTGACCCTGGCGGTTCTGATGGCGGGCGCCACCCTGATCACCCGCAGTGTCACCGGGCCGGTTGGCGCCTTGCGCGGGCGTATGCAGTCGATGGCGGACGGCGATACCGCAAGCGCCATTCCGGCCACCGCAAGCAAAAGCGAAATCGGCGAGATGGCACGCACCCTGGATGTGTTCCGCCAGGCGCTGATCCGCCAGCAGGAGCTGGAAGACGCGGAGCATGCGCTGAACGAGAAGCGCAGCAAGGTGGTGGCGGCGCTCAGCAGCAAGCTGTCGGCGCTGTCGCAGGGCGACCTGACCGCGCAGATCACCGAGACCTTCCCGCAGGATTACGAGCAGCTGCGCCAGGACTTCAACACCACGGCGCAAAATCTCAGCGCCACGGTGGAGCAGGTGATTGCTGCCGCCGCCAGCATCCGCAATGGCGCCTCCGAGATCAGCCAGGCTTCCGACGACCTGTCGCACCGCACGGAAAGCCAGGCGGCGACGCTGGAACAGACCGCGGCGGCGCTGGATGAGCTGACGGCCTCGGTGAAATCCGCCGCTGAAGGCGCCCGCAGCGTCGAGGCGACGATGGAAGACGCCAAGCAAGAGGCCCGCAACAGCGGCGAGGTGGTGCAGAGCGCGGTCTCGGCGATGACCGAGATCGAGGAAAGCTCCAACAAGATCAGCCAGATCATCTCGGTGATCGACGACATCGCCTTCCAGACCAACCTGCTGGCGCTCAACGCCGGCGTCGAGGCGGCGCGGGCCGGCGAGGCAGGCCGCGGCTTTGCGGTGGTTGCGAGCGAGGTGCGGGCGCTGGCGCAGCGGTCGTCGGACGCGGCGATGGAGATCAAGACGCTGATTTCCGACAGCTCCGGCCAGGTGGCCCGCGGGGTGGATCTGGTGGGCAAGGCGGGCGACGCGCTGCAAAGCATCGTCAGCCAGGTCACCCATATCTCGCAGCTGGTCTCCGGCATTGCCGAGGGCGCGGCGGAGCAGTCCACCGGCCTGAATGAAATCAACACCGGCGTCACCCAGCTGGATCAGGTCACGCAGCAGAATGCGGCGATGGTCGAGGAAGCGACGGCCGCGGGCCATTTGCTGAAGACCGACGCGGGCAAGCTGGCTGAACTGGTGGCCCACTTCAAGACCAAAGGCGGCAGCGCAGCGGCGGCCCCGGCGGCCCCGGCGAAGCCCGCTGCCGCTCCGGCCCCGGCGCCAACCGCGCATGGCAGCGATGACTGGGACATGCAGCCCGCACCGCGGCCTGCCGCGGTGGCGGACAGCGGCAATGCCGCCCGGGATCTGTGGCAGGATTTCTAAGCCGGAACAGGCCGTTGCAGACAAAAACGCCCGGGGAGAAATCTCCGGGTGCTTGCATCTTGCGGGGGATGGGGCGGGCGCTGTTTGGCAGACGGAAGACGGTTCAATCAAAATGCGGCAAAAAACCCGGGCAATACGGCGTGAAAGTGCGGGCGGGGCTTGCCGGGGTAGGGGTTTGTTAGAAACTGCAGCCTAAACAGACAGGCAATAGACCTGCAAAGAAGGCTCTGAATACATGTCTAGAATACCCGCTTTTCTCTACCGCTTGCCTGTCCGTATCTACGCACTTTCGGCGCTTGCGCTGTCGCTGATGGCGCTGCTGACCTTTCTGCTGCTCTCGCAGTCCGTAAAAAATGCATATGAGATGCGCTATACGGAGCTGCACAATGTCACCGACACGGCCGTCAGCCTGCTGCGCGACCTGGAGGAAGGGGTTCAGTCCGGCCGCTTCACGGTGGAGGAGGCGCGTGACATCGGCCGCGAGCGGCTGACGGCGCTGCGGTTTGGCGAATCGGGGTATGTCTTTGTCTTCGACCACGACCTGGTGGTTCAGGCGCACCCGGTTGTGCCGGACTGGGTTGGCACCAACCAGGGCGCTTATGAGGATGTGACCGGCATCAAGGTGTTCCAGGAGCTGGAGAAGATCGCTGCCTCCAAGGGGGCAGGGGAACTGACCTATTATTTCAAGAAACCTGATTCTGAGGTGATGGAAGCCAAGATCGGCTATGTGCAGGCTTATAAGCCCTGGGGCTGGATCATCGGCACCGGCGCCTATGTGTCAGATATCGAGGCTGATGTTGCGCTGATGCGCAACGAGGCGCTGATTGTGCTCGGCATCAGCCTGGTGGCGCTGATGGTTGCCGCCTATTTCATCACCCGCAGCGTGACCGGCCCGTTGACCGGTCTGAAGAACCGGATGCAGACGATGGCCGATGGCGACACCAGCAGCGAAATCCCCTCGGCAGAGGCGCGCAGCGAACTGGGGGAAATCGCCCGGAGCGTGGATGTGTTCCGCCAGGCGCTGATCCGCCAGCAGGAGCTGGAAGACGCGGAGCATGCGCTGAACGAGAAGCGCAGCAAGGTGGTGGCGGCGCTCAGCAGCAAGCTGTCGGCGCTGTCGCAGGGCGACCTGACGGCGCAGATCACCGAGACCTTCCCGCAGGATTACGAGCAGCTGCGCCAGGACTTCAACACCACGGCGCAAAATCTCAGCGCCACGGTGGAGCAGGTGATTGCTGCCGCCAGCAGCATCCGCAATGGCGCCTCCGAGATCAGCCAGGCTTCCGACGACCTGTCGCACCGCACCGAAAGCCAGGCGGCGACGCTGGAGCAGACCGCCGCGGCGCTGGATGAGCTGACGGCCTCGGTGAAATCCGCCGCCGAAGGCGCCCGCAGCGTCGAGGCGACGATGGAAGACGCCAAGCAGGAGGCCCGCAACAGCGGCGAGGTGGTGCAGAGCGCGGTCTCGGCGATGACCGAGATCGAGGAAAGCTCCAACAAGATCAGCCAGATCATCTCGGTGATCGACGACATCGCCTTCCAGACCAACCTCTTGGCGCTCAACGCCGGCGTCGAGGCGGCGCGGGCCGGCGAGGCAGGCCGCGGCTTTGCGGTGGTTGCGAGCGAGGTGCGGGCGCTGGCGCAGCGGTCGTCGGACGCGGCGATGGAGATCAAGACGCTGATTTCCGACAGCTCCGGCCAGGTGGCCCGCGGGGTGGATCTGGTGGGCAAGGCGGGCGACGCGCTGCAAAGCATCGTCAGCCAGGTCACCCATATCTCGCAGCTGGTCTCCGGCATTGCCGAGGGCGCGGCGGAGCAGTCCACCGGCCTGAATGAAATCAACACCGGCGTCACCCAGCTGGATCAGGTCACGCAGCAGAATGCGGCGATGGTCGAGGAAGCGACGGCCGCGGGCCATTTGCTGAAGACCGACGCGGGCAAGCTGGCTGAACTGGTGGCCCACTTCAAGACCAAAGGCGGCAGCGCAGCGGCGGCCCCGGCGGCCCCGGCGAAGCCCGCTGCCGCTCCGGCCCCGGCGCCAACCGCGCATGGCAGCGATGACTGGGACATGCAGCCCGCACCGCGGCCTGCCGCGGTGGCGGACAGCGGCAATGCCGCCCGGGATCTGTGGCAGGATTTCTAAGCCGGAACAGGCCGTTGCAGAAAAAACGCCCGGGGAGAAATCCCCGGGCGTTTTCCGTTTCAATCCATCCGGAGCGGATCAGCCGATGATGGCGTTCAGCGCCGGGCTGGGGCGCATCACCTTGGCTTTCAGCTCCACGCTTGGGCGGTAGTAGCCGCCGATGTCGGCGGGCTCACCTTGGGCAGCGGCCAGTTCGCTAATGATCTGTTCTTCCTTGGCGCCCAGTTCCTCGGCGATGGGGGCGAAATGCGCCGCCAGTTCCGCGTCCTCGGTCTGGGCTGCCAGGGCCTCGGCCCAGTAGCGGGCAAACCAGTAGTGGCTGTCGCGGTTGTCGGGCTGGCCCGCCTTGCGCGAGGGGGAGCGGTTGTGGTCAAGGATGCCCTGGGTTGCGTCCTCAGCCGCGCGGCCCAGCACGCCGGCCTTGGCGTTGCCTTTGACGTCGGCCAGGAAGTTCAGCGACTCGCCGAGGGCGCAGAATTCACCCATCGAGTCCCAGCGCAGGTGGTTTTCCTCGACCAGCTGCTGCACGTGCTTGGGCGCAGAGCCGCCCGCGCCGGTTTCAAACAGCCCGCCGCCCTGCATCAGCTTGACGATCGACAGCATCTTGGCCGAGGTGCCCAGCTCCAGGATCGGGAACAGATCGGTCAGGTAGTCGCGCAGCACGTTGCCGGTGATGGCGATGCTGTCCTTGCCTGCGGTGATGGTCTCCAGCGACTGGCGGGTGGCTTCGCGCGGCGCCAGGATCTGGAACTTGTCCGCAACGCCGGCCGCCTCGAGCGCGGGCTGAACATATTTGATCAGCTCCGCGTCATGGGCGCGGTTTGCGTCCAGCCAGAAGATCGCTTCGGAGCCGGTCAGGCGCTGGCGGTCCATCGCCAGCAGGATCCAGTTCTCGATCGGGGCTTTCTTGACGGTGCAGGACCGCCATATGTCGCCGGTTTCCACGTCATGGGAATGCAGCGTCTTGCCGTTTGCCAGAACGATACGGATGGTGCCGTCGGCGGGCGCCTCAAACGTGGTCGGGTGGGAGCCGTATTCCTCGGCCTTCTGGGCCATCAGGCCAACGTTGGCGACCGCGCCCGCGGTGGTCACGTCCAGCGCGCCATTGGCTTTGAAGAAGCTGATGGTCTCGTCATAGACGGATGCATAGCAGCGGTCGGGGATCACGCAGTTGGTGTCGCCCTTGTTGCCGTCCTGGTCCCAGCCTTTGCCGCCGGCGCGGATCACCGCAGGCATGGAGGCGTCGATGATCACGTCGGAGGGCACATGCAGGTTGGTGATGCCCTTGTCGCTGTCCACCATGTACATGTCGGGGCGGTCAGCGCGCACCGCTTCGATGGCGGCGGTGATTTCGGCGTTGCCTTTGACGCGTTCCAGCAGGTCGCCCATGCCGGAGTTCGGGTTCACACCCAGCGCGTCCAGCTCAGCGCCGTATTTCTCGAACACCGGTGCCAGCCAGGCCTTGACCGCGTGGCCGAAGATGATCGGGTCGGAGACCTTCATCATGGTGGCCTTCATGTGCAGCGAGAACATGGTGCCGTCAGCCTTGGTGTCGGCAATCGCTTCGCCGAGGAAGGACGACAGCGCCTTCACCGACATGAAGGTGGCGTCGGCCACGGTGCCCTCTTCCAGCGGCCAGCCGTCTTTCAGCACGGTGACGGCGCCGTCCTTGGCCACGAACTCGATCCGGGCGGCACCGGCCTGGGCGGCGGTGATGGTCGCGGATTTCTCGTTGGCATAGAAATCGTTGCCGGGCATCGAGGACACTTTGGTCTTGCTGTCTGCCGACCATTCGCCCATCGAATGCGGGTTCTTCTGGGCAAAGTTCTTCACGGCCTTGGCAGCGCGGCGGTCGGAGTTGCCTTCGCGCAGGACCGGGTTCACCGCGGAGCCTTTGATGGCGTCATAACGGGCGCGCACGCCTTTCTCGGCATCGGTCCTGGGCTCTTCCGGGTAGTCCGGAAGGGCATAGCCCTGGGCCTGCAGTTCCTTGATGGCCGCGGTCAGCTGCGGCACCGAGGCGGAGATGTTCGGCAGCTTGATCACATTGGCGTCCGGGGTCTTCACCAGTTCGCCCAGCTCTGCCAGGTCGTCGCTCTGGCGCTGTGCGTCAGACAGGTTTTCCGGGAAGGCGGCGATGATGCGCCCCGCAAGCGAGATATCCTTGGTGCCGACGGTGACACCGGCGGCAGACGCGAACTTGCGGATGATCGGCAGGAAGGATGCCGAGGCCAGTTCGGGCGCTTCGTCTACAATGGTATACAATATGTCCGGGGTTTGATTTTCTGCCATGTTCCACAACCTTTCAGCGATCTCGGAGGCGTTTATGACGTCAGCAGGGCCAGGCCCGTGCCGGGGGTTATTCCAGTTATGTTCCAGCGCAGCCTGACGGGGGCGGGAACGGGCTTGGGAAGCCATTGATATGGTCCCCATGTAGAACAGGATTGCTGCAGGTGCAATGGTGCGGTGCCAGGGAAGCCCGCGCAGATTGCCGCGGCAGCGGGGAGGGGCGCTGCCCCGCAGGCAAAGAAAGGGCGCGCTGCCTCGCGGGCCTGATTCAAAGAGGGGCGCTGCCCCTCTTGGGCCGCCGGCCCAATTCACCCCGGAGTATTTCTGCAAAGGTGAAAGAGCCGGGGTTACTCGCGCAGCTCGTCAGGGGCGACACCCCAGAGCTTTTTCTTCGGCGCCCAGCCGCTGTAGCCGCCTGCTGAGATCTCACACCAGTCACTGGCGCATTCGCCCAGCCGCGCCACCACGCCCAGTTCAAAGGCGGCAGTCACCGGCGCGCGGGTGTCGGGGCGGGCGTGCACGGTCAGCATGTCCTCCTCGACCAGCACGGTGCGCACGCCGGACAGAAGCGCGTAATGCACCCAGCCGCCGGCGCCGTCGCGGTCCTGCACCCTGCGCCAGTGGCCGTATTCAGCGGTGATCTCCAGCGGCATGCCGCGGCGTTTGAACACCCAGTCGATCTTGTGCGTCAGCGACGGCCCGCGGCGCACATTGCCGGTGGCCGCTTTCATCGAAACATAGCGGGGCAGGGGCAGGTTGGTGACCGGGCCGCGGGATTCGGCCGCAGAGACCGTGGCGGTCAGCACTGTCACTGCTGCCGCCGCTGCCAGATGGCGGAGTGCCATTGCCGCGTTTCTCACTGCTTGCTCGCCTCTTCGTTGCCCAGCCGGGTTATGCCCAGCCTCTTATTCCGGTCTTCCGCCCGTCTGGTTATGCCCCTGCTGCGCCCGGCAAATTCCGGGTGCACGGTCAGGGAATGCGGTTGGGTTCTTGTGCCTCTGCGCATACTGGGCCACGATGCCACGGAGGCGTGCGGAATGAAAAGCCCAAGGGAGAGCACAAGTGCCAAGAGACCGATTGAGTGTTGTCGTTACGCGACGGTTGCCGGAACCTGTGGAAACCCGGCTGAGCGAGCTGTTCGATGTGCGCCTGCGCGAGGATGACACCCCGATGACCCGAAGCGAGCTGGCGGCGGCGCTGAAGGACGCCGATGTGCTGGTGCCGACCGTCACCGATACCATTGACGCGGGCCTGCTGGGCCAGGCCGGCGAGCGGCTGAAGCTGATTGCCAACTACGGCGCCGGCGTGGATCACATCGATGTTGCCACTGCCCGCCAGCGCGGCATTCTGGTGTCGAACACCCCCGGAGTGCTGACCGATGACACCGCCGATATGACGATGGCACTGATCATGGCCGTGGTGCGCCGGATGCCCGAAGGGCTGGCGGTGATGCAGAAGGGCGACTGGCAGGGCTGGGCGCCCACCGCGTTCCTGGGCGGCCGCATTGCAGGGCGCCGTCTGGGTATCCTAGGCATGGGCCGGATCGGGCAGGCCGTGGCCAAGCGCGCCGCCGCCTTCGGGATGCAGATCCACTACCACAACCGCCGCCGCTTGCGCCCTGAGATCGAGGAGAAGCTGGAGGCCACTTACTGGGAGAGCCTCGACCAGATGGTGGCGCGGATGGATGTGATTTCCGTCAACTGCCCCTCCACTCCCTCCACCTTCCACCTGATGAACGCGCGGCGGCTGAAGCTGATGAAACCTTCGGCGGTGATCGTGAACACCTCGCGCGGCGAAGTGATCGACGAACACGCGCTGACAAGGATGCTGCGCACGGATGAGATCGCGGGCGCCGGCCTCGACGTCTATGAGCACGGCACCGACATCAACCCGCGCCTGCGCGAGCTCCCCAATGTGGTTCTGCTGCCGCATATGGGGTCCGCCACCATCGAAGGCCGGATCGAGATGGGCGAGAAGGTGCTGTTGAACATCAAGACGTTTGAAGACGGCCACCGGCCGCCGGATCAGGTTGTGCCGTCAATGCTGTGAGGCCCTTCGATCGTTTGTTCTTTTCAGGGGTCCGCATCTGGTAAATATTCCCGACTCAATTGATGAATATAGAGCAGTGTTCCGAATTTGATCTAGGAATCGGGATACTTTTCTTACGTCAATAGGCATTTCCCGCACAGGGTCTTGTGCGGAGCCTTGGGGGTGTGGCGGATTGTCGCAAATCTGGATTGGTGGCAGCATTGCCGGGCAAGACGAATTCCGAAGGAGAAAATGATGCGTATTCGCTGGCAGGAAAGCCTGTATTTTTTATCCCTTGCAGCGGCATCCCCGCTCTTTGCGCAGGAGGCCGCTGATGCTGTTGCGCCCGAGGCTGCGACCGCCGGCACCTTTGAGGCGATCTCCCCGGAAGTGGCTGCCGCGTTGGAGGCCAAGGCACGCGGTGAAGCAATTGAAGCTGATAACTGGATGGTCGCTGCCGCAAACCCGCATGCGGTGGAGGCCGGTGCGGCGGTGCTGCGCGCTGGCGGCAGTGCAGCTGATGCGATGGTGGCGGTGCAGACCGTGCTGGGGCTGGTGGAGCCGCAATCCTCAGGCCTGGGCGGCGGCGCGTTTCTGGTCTGGTATGATGCTGCGACGGGCGCGCTGACCACGCTGGACGGGCGCGAAACTGCGCCGCTGGCGGCCACGCCGACCCTGTTTCAGGATGAAAACGGCGAACCGCTGCAGTTTTTCGATGCAGTTGTCGGCGGCCGGTCGGTTGGCACGCCTGGCACCCCTGCGCTGCTGGAAGAGGCCCACCGCCGCTGGGGGCGCGCCAATTGGCCGTCGCTGTTTGAGCCGGCGATCAAGCTGGCAGAGGAGGGTTTTGCCGTCTCGCCGCGTCTGGCAGCATTGGTGGCGGGGGACGCCGAGCGGCTGGTAAGCGCCCCGGCCACAGCCGCCTATTTCCTGCCGGAGGGCGAACCGGTTGCCGAGGGCGCAACCCTGTTGAACCCGGACTATGCTGCCACGCTGCGCGCGCTGGCCGAGGGCGGGGCAGGGGCGTTCTACTCCGGCCCCATCGCGGCAGAGATCGTGCGGGCGGTGACAGGTGCCGAGGGTAATCCCGGCGTGCTCTCTGCCACCGATCTGGCGCTCTATCAGGTCAAGGAACGCCCGGCGGTCTGTGCGGCCTACCGCGATTTCGAGGCTTGCGGCATGGGGCCGCCGTCCTCTGGCGCGCTGACCGTGGGGCAGATCCTGGGAATGCTGAACAGCTATGATCTGGCAGCGCTGGGCGCGGAGAGCGCCGAGGCCTGGCGGCTCATTGGCGATGCCTCACGCCTCGCCTTTGCCGACCGGGGCCGCTACATGGCGGACAGCGATTATGTGCCGGTGCCCGCCCACGGTCTGGTGGCGGCGGACTATCTTGCCAGCCGCGCCGAACTGCTGCAGGGCGATGACGCGCTGCCCGAGGTGGCGCCGGGGTCGCCGGAGTTCGACCACGCGCTGCTCGCGGATGATGAGTCCATTGAGCTGCCCTCGACCTCCCACATTTCCATCGTGGACCAGTATGGCAACGTGCTGTCGATGACCACGACAATTGAAAACGCCTTTGGCTCCCGGCTGATGGCGGGCGGGTTCCTTTTAAACAATGAGCTGACGGATTTCTCTTTCCGCACCCATGCGGACGGGGTGCCGGTTGCCAACCGGCTGGAACCGGGCAAGCGGCCGCGGTCGTCGATGGCGCCGACGATTGTTCTGAAGGACGGCAAGCCGGTGCTGGCCATCGGTTCCCCCGGCGGCAGCCGCATCATCGGCTATGTGGCCAAGTCGATCATCGCCTGGGCCGATTGGGGGATGGATATCCAAGCGGCGCTGGCGCTGCCGCATCTGGTGAACCGTTTTGGCACCTATGACGTGGAAGCGGGCACCAGCGCCGAAGGCCTGTCGGAGGCGCTGACGGGGATGGGGTATGAGGTGAACATGCGTGACCTCACTTCTGGCGTCCATGCGATTGAGATTGGTGACAGCCTGAAAGGCGCGGCAGACCCAAGGCGTGAGGGGATTGCGCTGGGCGGTTAACTGAACTGGCTCGCTGAGAGACTTGGCTGCGCTTGCCTTGCGGCAGGCGCAGCCTTGACCTTGAAACAGGATCTACCAGCTACTGGGTATTGCCCGGCGGTAAGAGCGGCGCGTAGGTTAACAGGTGAATTGTTCCGGGGCGCCGCGCCCCGCTGCCAGGGGAGGCCGCCATGGTCCAAGCCACATCACTGCCGCGCAACGAGGCTGGGATTGCTGCCGCCATCGATGCGCTTACCGAGCAGTTCGGCGACCGGCTGCAGACCGGCCAGGCGATCTGCGAGCAGCATGGCCACACCACCACCTGGATTACCAACCAGGCGCCGGATGCGGTGGTCTTTCCCGCCACCACGCGTGAGGTGTCGGAGATCGTCACGGTCTGCGCCGAATACGGCGTGCCGGTCATTCCCTTCGGCACCGGCACCTCGCTGGAGGGGCATGTGAACGCCCCCGCAGGCGGCATCTGCGTTGACATGATGCGGATGCACCAGATCATCGCGGTCCATGCAGAGGATCTGGACGTGGTGGTGCAGCCCGGCGTCACGCGCGAGCAGCTCAATACCTACCTGCGCGACCAGGGCCTGTTCTTCCCCATCGACCCGGGCGCCAATGCTTCGCTTGGCGGCATGGCGGCCACCCGCGCCTCCGGCACCAACGCGGTGCGCTATGGCACCATGAAGGACAACGTGCTGGGATTGGAGGCGGTGATGGCCGATGGCGCCGTGATCCGCACCGCGCAGCGGGCCAAGAAATCCTCCGCTGGTTACGATCTCACCCGCCTTCTGGTCGGCAGCGAGGGCACATTGGGCCTGATCACCGAACTGACCCTGAAACTGCAGGGTATCCCGGAGGCGATCCGCTCCGCCCGCTGTTCTTTCCGCACGGTGGATGAAGCCTGCCGCGCGGTGATGATGACCATCCAATACGGCATTCCCGTTGCCCGCATTGAGCTGCTGGACGAGATGAGCGTGCGTGCCGCCAATGCCTATTCCGGCCTCGACTTGCCGGAAACGCCGCTTTTGCTGCTGGAATTCCATGGCTCGGAGGCAGGCGTGGTGGAACAGTCGGACATGTTTGCCTCCATCGCGGAGGAATTCGGCGGCTTTGACATCGCTGCCACCTCGACAGCGGAAGAGCGCAGCAAGCTCTGGCAGGCGCGCCACGACATGTACTGGGCCTGCCTGCAGCTGCGCCCGGGTGCCAAGGGGATTTCCACCGATGTCTGCGTGCCAATCTCCAAGTTGGCGGAATGCGTCGGAAAGTCCCGGGAGAAGGCCGAGAGCATGGGGCTTCTGGCGCCAATGGTCGGCCATGTGGGCGACGGCAATTTCCATGCGCTCCTGCTGATCGACATGGACAGCGACCTCGAACGCCAGAAGGCGGACGAGTACATCGGCTGGCTCAACGAGATGGCGATAGAGATGGACGGCACCTGCACCGGCGAGCACGGTATCGGCCAGGGCAAGCGCCCCTATCTGCAGCAGGAACTGGGCGAGGCCACCCGTTACATGGCCGCGATCAAGGCGGCGCTGGACCCCGACAACATCATGAACCCCGGCAAAATCGTCGAGATGTAGGCGGCCTGCCTCCGTTCCGTGCAGGGCGGGCGGCGGAAATCCCGCCCGGAAAGTTCTCCTGCGGCAGAGGATTGTGCTGCGCCATGAAAACACCTTAGCCTGCTCTCAGGTTGATCCGGATATGGCTGGCCGCTCAGCAAAGCTGCAGGCGGGCGTCGCTTACAAGGTTAGTCTGGCAGCCTCAGGAAAACTTGGACATCGGCCACATTGGTGCCGGTGCCGCCGGTGATCAGCAACGCATCCGCAGCCTTCAGCGCGGCATGGCTGTCATTGTTGGCAAGCAGCGCGTCCGGGTCCTGACCGGCAGTCCTGATGGCCTGCCAGGTGGCGGGGGTCGCGATGCCGCCTGCGGCGTCGGTCGGGCCGTCGCGCCCGTCGGTGCCGCCGGAGAGAAACAGCCAGTCGCCGCCCAGCCGTTCCGCGCCCAGTTTGGCGACTCGCAGAGCCAGCTCCTGGTTGCGCCCGCCCAGGCCGGTGCCGCGGAGCTGAACTGTGGTTTCACCGCCGAAGATGAGCGCGACCGGTTTGTCCTTGGGGGCGGTTTCCGCCGCTTTTACAACAGTTTCAGCGGCCTCTGCCACATCACCCACCAGCCGGTGCGACACCAGCTTGGGGCTCCAGTATTCAGCGGCAGCGGCCATCATCGCCTTGAGGCTGTGGCGGTTGGAGCCGATCAAAGTGTTGACGGCGGGCGGCGGGGTTTCCTTGACCTCTTCAGCCATGCTGAGATGGGTCCTGACGGCGTTCGGGGCACTGTCCCAGATACCTGCGCGCTGCAGGATTTCCCGCGCTTGGGCGCGGGTGCCGATGGGGGCCACGGTGGGGCCGGAGGCGATGGCGCGCAGGTCGTCGCCGATCACGTCCGACAGGATATAGGCCTGCACCCGGGCTGGCGCGGCGTGGCGCAGCATTCCGCCGCCTTTGGTGTCCGACAGCTGCTGGCGGATCAGGTTCATCTCGTTGATCTCGAGCCCGGAGGCGAGCAGCAGCTTGTTCACGGCTGCCTTGTCCGCCAGCGTCAGGCCGGGGGCGGGGGCCACCATCAGGGCCGAGCCGCCGCCGGAAATCAGCGCAACCAGCCGGTCATCCGGGCCGAGAGAACGCGCCAGTTCTATGGCTGCCTGACCTGCTGCAGCGCTCTTTTCGTCCGGCACCGGGTGACTGCCGCAGAGGACAGTGGCACCAGAAATTTCGGTGTAGTTTTCTGGGTTTGTGATGACCAGAGACTGGTCCGCGTCCGGGATTAGCGCCAGCGCTTCGCGCATCATCGGTATGGCGGCCTTGCCCACTGCCAGCAGCACATTCCTGCCGCCTTCGGGGAGGGGGGAGAGCGGGGAAGACGCCAACTGGGCGCGCAGGGCTTTGGCCGGGTCTGCCCGGTCGACAGCGGCCTGGAACAGGGCCTTGGCGGTGGTCAGCAATCCGGTCATCTGCATCTCTCTGGCATAGCGGCGATCAGCCGCCCCAGCCATTGCCGGGGCGGCCTAAGGTCTTGAAAGCAGTCGGCGGCTTAGTTGCCGGCGATCTGCTTGGCCTTTTCCACCAGCACTTCTGCCTGACGGATCGAGGCATAGTCAATCAGGCGGCCATCCAGCGACACCGCGCCCTTACCGGCCGCTTCAGCTTCGGCCATCGCTTCCAGGATGCGGTGCGCCTTGGTGATTTCCGCGTCCGACGGCGACATCACCTCGTTGGCCAGTTCGATCTGGCTGGGGTGGATCGCCCATTTGCCCTCGCAGCCCAGCACAGCGGCGCGTTTTGCGGCGGCCTTGTAGCCTTCCTTGTCCTGGAAATCGCCGAACGGGCCGTCAATCGGGCGCAGGCCATTGGCGCGCGCGGCCACCACCATGCGGGCCAGGGCGTAGTGCCACATGTCGCCCCAGTGCACGTCGCGGGAGCCGTCTGCAGCCGGGTCGGTCAGCACCGAGTAATCCGGGTTCACGCCGCCGATGATGGTGGTGCGGGCACGGGTCGAGGCGGCATAGTCGGCAACGCCGAAATGCAGCGATTCATTGCGCTTGGAGGCTGCGGCAATTTCACTCACGTTCTGCATGCCAAGTGCGGTCTCGATGATGTGCTCGAAGCCGATCCGCTTCTTGTATCCCTTGGCGTCTTCGATCTGGGTGACCAGCATGTCGACGGCGTAAACATCGGCGGCGGTGCCGACTTTGGGAACCATGATCAGGTCAAGGCGTTCGCCTGCCTGTTCAACAACATCGACCACATCGCGGTACATGTAGTGGGTGTCGAGACCGTTGATTCGGACTGACATGGATTTGTTGCCCCAGTCGATGTCGTTCAGGGCTTCAATGATGTTCTTTCGGGCCTGGTCTTTCTCGTCCGGGGCAACCGCGTCTTCGAGATCAAGAAAGATCACGTCGACGTCGGATTTCGCAGCTTTTTCAAACATTTGGGGCTGGGATCCGGGGATTGCCAGCTCGCTGCGGTTCAGGCGGCCAGGGGCCTGTTCGATGGTATGAAACGACATGGGTGCGCTCCTCATTCGCAATGGGGTTTCGTCCTCTCCTCCCTAGCCATTCCTCATCAGACAGTTTCCTGTCAAGAAAAAAGTTTTCATTTAAATACATTCGCGCGGGAGCGCGCCCGCGCGTCGCGCCCTCGCGTGCGTACGCGTGTGCGTGCCCGCGTGCGAGGCGCTGGGCGGCAATCCGGGGTCATTCCTCCAGGCTGAAATCGCCCCTGGCGGCGCGGTTGGCGTAGTAGAACGCGATTGCCTGGGCGCGGTTCTTGACCGAGAGTTTTTCGTAGAGGTTCGACAGGTGGAATTTCACCGTGTTGGTCGAGATTTCCAGCTCCTTGCTGAGCTCCTTGTTGGTGAGCCCCTTGGACAGCGCCTCGAGCATGGTGCGCTCGCGGCGCGACAGCTGCTCAATCGGATCAGTCTGCAGGCCGCGGACGTCGAGGAAGGGAAACACCATCTTGCCCGCGGCCACGGCCAGGCAGGTGTCCAAAAGCCCGTCGACGGCGCTGGAACGCGGCGCAAAGCCGGCGGCGCCTGCGCTCATCGCCTTGCGCGGGACGTCGCCGCTGCCGTCGGCATAGACCACCAGCCGCGGCGCGTTGGCCTGGTCGCGCAGCACTTCGATCAGCTTGGCGCCGCCAAGCGCGGGCAAGTTCCAGTCGATGATCCCGACCTGAACCGGCACCCGCATCACGGTTCCGAGGAAGCCTTCGGCGGTGGCGGAAGTGGCGACCAGCGAGAATCGCGGGTCCTTTTCGAAGATCTCGGACATGGCCGACAGCACCAGCGGATTTGCGTCAGCAAGCATGACCGATATCGGGGAAACTTTGTCGCTTATAGGAGGCATTTGGTGCCCTTATGTTAAAACTACCCAAACGGGCGGGGTCATTTTCGGTATGCAACGGTATTTTTACCAGTATGGGTAGGTTTCTTGCCACCCATTTAGATACCCAAAAGCAGGATATAGGAATGTTGCGGGTTTTGTCGACCTAGGTTTTCCTAGCGTTAACAGATGTTGACCCAC
This sequence comes from Leisingera sp. S132, assembly GCF_025144465.1. NCBI lineage: Bacteria > Pseudomonadati > Pseudomonadota > Alphaproteobacteria > Rhodobacterales > Roseobacteraceae > Leisingera > Leisingera sp. S132. Next base: position 3,185,588 of record NZ_CP083553.1, on the reverse strand, counting down.
AGGAAACAAACCTTCCCACAGCGAAGATCGCGGCAAAGAAGGCCCGTGACCTCCGGCGCATCGCCGAAACGACAACAGCGAGGCCTGACCCCGATGACTGACCCCACGATCTTTCCCAGCCTGGAAATCCCGGAAACCTTGGCCGCTGGCCCCGGGCCGGGCAATACCGACCCCCGCGTGCTGCAGGCCTTTGCCAACACCGGCCTGGCTGACCACATGCAGGCGGACGTGCTGCGCGGCATGATCGAGTGCAAGCAGATGCTGCGCGATCTGTGGGGCACCGCCAACACCTACACCTACGGCGTCGGCGGCACCGGCTTCTCCGGCCTGGACTGCATGCTGAACGCAATCCTGCCGGGCGATACCGTGGTTGCCTTCCAGAACGGCACCTTCTCCGGCATCGACGCGATGACCATCCGCATGAAGGCCGCCACCCGCGAGGAGCTGGCCGCTGACGCGATGAACCCGCAGCCGGCCTCCGTCACCGTGGTGGACGTGCCGCACGGCGAGTCGGTGTCAGGCAAACTAGTGGAGCAGGTGCTGGCTGAGAAGAAGCCCAAGTGGGCCTTCATGGCGCATTGGGAAACCGGCTCGGGCCGCATCAATGACCTCAAGGGGTTCTCGGATGCCTGTGTGAAGCACGGCGTGATGGGCCTGATCGACGCAGTGTCGTCGCTGGGCATCGAAGATTTCTCGATCGACGATTACCCGGGCGTTGCCGGCTGGGCGTCCTGCCCGCAGAAGGGCGTGCTGTGCCTGCCGCTGACCTATGCGCCTGTGTCTTTCACCGACCAGTACATCCAGACCGTGCGCGAGAACGGCTGCCATTCCTATGTTCACAATCCGATCCTGGAGGCCCGCCACTGGGGCATCGTGGACGGCCAGGACGTTGCCGCCGGCACCTACCACCGCACGCATTCCGGTTATGCGGTCGCGGCCTTCCACGAGGCGCTGCGCATCACCCTGCAGCATGGCCGCGCCCAGAAGGCCCGCGACTATGCCTTCCACGAGAAGGCGCTGCGCGACGCTGTGACCGCCATGGGTTGCAACGTGACCAGCAACATGACCAGCCTGGTGGTTCTGAACCTGCCCGGTGCCCTGGCGGGCCGCGAAAAGGAACTGGTGGGCAACTGCCGGGCCGTTGGCTTCGGCATCTGGCCGACCCTGTCGGAACCGGTGCAGGTCCGCATCGGCATCCTGAACCAGATCACCCCGGCGGCCATCACCGACATCGTTAACCGCTTTGGCAAGGCAATGAACGATATGGGTGCCAAGGTCGACATGGAGGCGATCAACGCCCTGCTCGACAAGCATTACGCACCGGAACTGGAACCGGCTGAGTAATAGAATTCCGACATCCATGAGGAGGAGAGGACCATGGATATCCACGAGTATCAGGCCAAGGAAGTTCTGAGCAACTTCGGTGTGACGGTTCCGCCCGGCGCACTGGCCTACAGCCCCGAGCAGGCGGCCTACCGCGCGCGGGAACTGGGCGGCGACAAATGGATCGTCAAGGCTCAGGTTCACGCAGGCGGCCGCGGCAAGGCGGGCGGCGTCAAGCTGTGCAATTCGGAAGCCGAGATCTATGAGGCGACTGAGAACCTGTTCGGCAAAAAGCTGGTGACCCACCAGACCGGCCCCGAAGGCAAAGGCATCTACCGTGTCTACGTCGAGGGCGCGGTGCCGATTGCCCGCGAGATCTACCTGGGTTTTGTGCTGGACCGCTCCAGCCAGCGGGTGATGATCGTTGCCTCCTCTGAGGGCGGCATGGAGATTGAGGAGATCTCTGCCGAGCGGCCCGAGTCCATCGTGCGATCGACCGTTGAGCCGGCCGTTGGCCTGCAGGACTTCCAGGCGCGCGAGATCGCGTTTGCCCTGGGCATCGAACCGGCGATGACGCAGCAGATGGTGCGCACGCTCAAGGGCTGCTACCAGGCGTTTTCCGAACTGGACGCCACCATGGTTGAGATCAACCCGCTGGTGGTCACCTCGGACAACCGGGTCATCGCGCTGGACGCCAAGATGACCTTTGACGACAACGCCCTGTTCCGCCACCCGCAGATCGCAGAGCTGCGCGACAAGTCCCAGGAAGATCCGCGCGAAGCCCGCGCCGCCGACCGCGGCCTGTCCTATGTCGGCCTGGAAGGCAACATCGGCTGTATCGTGAATGGCGCCGGTTTGGCGATGGCGACCATGGACACCATCAAGCTGGCCGGCGGCGAGCCTGCCAACTTCCTGGACATCGGCGGCGGGGCAACCCCGGAACGGGTCGCCAAGGCGTTCCGTCTGGTGATGTCCGACAGCAATGTGCAGGCGGTTCTGGTCAACATCTTCGCCGGCATCAACCGCTGCGACTGGGTGGCCGAAGGTGTTGTGCAGGCGCTGCGTGAAGTTGAGGTTGACGTGCCGGTAGTGGTGCGTCTGGCGGGCACCAATGTGGAGGAAGGCCAAAAGATCCTGGCCCAGTCCGGCCTGCCGTTGATCCGTGCAACCTCGCTGATGGAAGCCGCAGAGCGGGCCGTCGGCGCCTGGAAAAACGACCTTGATCAAAACACCCGTGTGAGGGCCGTCAAATGAGCATCCTTCTTGATCGCGAAAGCCGTGTCATTGTCCAGGGCATCACCGGCAAGATTGCCCGGTTCCACACCAAGGACATGATCGAATACGGAACCAACGTTGTTGGCGGCGTGGTGCCGGGCAAGGGCGGCGAGACCGTCGAGGGCGTGCCGGTCTTCAACACTGTGAAAGAAGCGGTGGAGGCCACTGGCGCCAATGCCTCGCTGGTGTTTGTTCCGCCGCCGTTTGCAGCCGACTCCATCATGGAAGCGGCGGATGCGGGCATCAAATACTGTGTCTGCATCACCGACGGCATCCCGGCCCAGGACATGATCCGCGTGAAGCGCTACATGTACCGCTATCCCAAGGACAAGCGGATGATCCTGACCGGGCCGAACTGCGCGGGCACCATCTCGCCGGGCAAGGCGCTGCTGGGCATCATGCCGGGCCATATCTACCTGCCAGGCACCGTGGGTATCATCGGCCGTTCGGGCACCCTAGGCTATGAAGCAGCGGCGCAGCTGAAAGAGCTGGGCCTGGGGGTTTCCACCTCTGTGGGCATCGGCGGCGACCCGATCAACGGCTCCTCCTTCAAGGACATCCTTGAATGGTTCGAGCAGGATCCGGAAACCGAGGTCATTGCGATGATCGGTGAAATCGGCGGCCCGCAGGAAGCGGAAGCGGCGGATTACATCAAGAACCACGTGACCAAGCCGGTTGTTGCCTATGTCGCGGGTCTGACCGCACCCAAGGGCCGCACCATGGGCCACGCGGGCGCGATCATCTCGGCCTTCGGTGAGTCCGCCTCCGAGAAGGTGGAAATCCTGTCGGCGGCTGGCGTGACCGTTGCCGAAAACCCCGCCGTGATCGGTGAAACCATCGCAAGCGTCATGAAAAAGAACGCCGCCTGATCCAGCCCTGGATCAGGTGCGACGCTCCACCCCTGGCCCGGGGCAATGGCGGGGGTGGAGCGCATTTTTAATAGCACAAGCACGTCAGGGAGATGACACCATGGCAAAGCCGAAGGTACTGGTGACCCGCCGCTGGCCCGCCGCAGTTGAGGCGCAGCTTTCTGAAACTTTTGATGCTGTGCTGAACACGGGCGACAAGCCGCTGAGTGAGGATGAACTGCGCGAAGCGATGACGTCTTATGACGCGGTGCTGCCGACCGTCACTGACAAGATTTCCGCCAGGGCGTTTGACATCGCAAAGCCGCAGGCCCGGATTCTGGCCAATTACGGCGTCGGCTACTCCCACATTGATATGCATGGGGCCGCCGGCCACGGAATGACTGTGACCAACACCCCGGATGTGCTGAGCGAATGCACTGCTGACATCGCCATGACCCTTATGCTGATGGTGGCCCGCCGGGCTGGCGAGGGCGAGCGCGAGCTGCGCGCCGGCGAGTGGACCGGCTGGCGCCCGACCCATCTGGTCGGCACCAAGGTTTCGGGCAAGACGCTGGGCATCGTTGGCTTTGGCCGCATCGGCCAGGAAATGGCGCGGCGTGCCCACCACGGGTTCGGCATGAAGATCGTGGTGCAAAACCGTTCGCGCGTGTCGCCAGACGTTCTGGCCCGCTACAATGCAACCCAGGCCGACAGCTTGGAAGATCTGATGCCGCAGTGCGATTTCGTTTCGCTGCATTGTCCCGGCGGGCCTGCCAACCGGCATCTGATCAATACCCGGATGCTGAACCTGATGAAGCCCGATGCATTCCTTATTAATACCGCCCGCGGCGAGGTGATCGACGAACTGGCCCTGTCCCGTGCCCTGTGGTTCGAAACCATTGGCGGTGCTGCGCTGGACGTTTTTGACGGCGAGCCGCGCATCAACCCGGACCTGCTGGATTGCGAAAACCTGGTGATGCTGCCGCACCTGGGCAGTGCCACCCGGGAGGCGCGCGAAGCGATGGGCTACCGTGTGCTGGATAACCTGACTGACTTCTTTGCAGGGCGCGAGCCGCGTGACCGGGTGATGTAATGGGAAACCCGGCGGAAACCACTCAAGCGGTGTTCGAAGATACGGGTTATGCCACCGAACTGCGCACCGAACTGCAAACGCTCTGGCTGGATGTCCTGCGCCAGCGCGCGCCGGAAGTGGCAAAACGTGCCACCGGTGAGTCTCCTTGGAACCTGTCGGACGGTCAGCCCGCGACTGCTTACATGCAGGCCTTCAACATCTGGTTCCAGCTGCTGAAGATCGTCGAGGAAAACGCCGCCATGCGCGACCGCCGCATGGCGGAAACGCAGGACGGGCCGGAAGTGGTCGAGGGCAGCTTTGCCCGCGCGCTGGATCTGGCCGGGGAACTGGCAACGCCTGAGCGTCTGCAGGAGGTCGCCAGCCAGTTTTCCATCGGCCCGACCCTGACCGCGCATCCAACCGAAGCCAAGCGTGTCACCATCCTGGAAATCCATCGCCGCATCTACCGCGGGCTGGTGTCGCTGGAAGCCAAGCGCTGGACCCCGCGCGAGCGCGCTGATCTGCTGGCGGACCTGCGATCCGAAATCGACCTGTTGTGGATGACGGGCGAGCTGCGCCGCGACCGGCCCAGCCTGCAGGATGAAATCCAATGGGGGCTGCAGTTCTTCCGTGATAGCCTGTTTGATGCCGTGCCGCAGCTGTTTGAGCGCTACATCGCAGCAGCCGGGCCGTGGCTGGGCGACAGTGCCGACGCGCCATGCCTCAAATTCCATTCCTGGATCGGCGGCGATCGCGACGGCAACCCGAATGTGACGGTGGAGGCCACGGCGGCAGCGCTGACCGCGAACCGTGCGGCAATCCTGAAACGCTACCAGAAAAAGCTGACCACCGCGGCGGAGAGGATTTCCATTTCGGCGGCGGTGTTTGCCTTGCCGGACAGCGCCTCTGCCCGGCTGGCAAAGGTCATTGCCGCGGCGCCCGGTACCGCGGCGCTGTCTGCCCGCAATCCGGGTGAAGTCTTCCGCCAAGCGCTGACTGCAATTCTGGTGCGGATCAAGGCCACCGCGGCGGAGGAAACCGGCGCCTACAAACATCTGGGGGACTTCGTTGCCGACCTGACAGAAGTGGAAGAGGCGCTGGAGGAAATCGGCGCGCACCGGTTGGCCGCCCGCTATGTGCGGCCGATCCGCTGGCAGGCGGATGTCTTTGGCTTCCGCACGGTGACGCTGGATATCCGCCAGAATTCCACCGTGACAACCCAAACACTGACCGAGATCTGGGCACGGTCCGGCGCAGTGCCGGACTTCGGCAGTCCCGAATGGTCGGCGCGGTTGCGTAAGGAATTGGGCAGCGCCTCGCTTCCTTATATGACTCCGGATGAGCTGAGCCCGCAAAGCGGTGAACTGCTGAAGCTCTTGCGGCTGATGCGTGATGCAGGGGCGGGCGAGGACCCGCAGGCGATGGGGCCGTTCATTCTGTCGATGACCCGTTCCACCGATGATCTGCTGGGGGTCTACCTGCTGGCGCGCTATGCGGGCTTCGGGGCTGAAAAAGCCGCGCTCAAGGTGGTGCCCCTGTTTGAAACCATCGGCGACCTACGCGCGGCCCCAAGCATTCTTGACGGGCTGCTGGATGTTCCTTTTGCCCGCCGTTCGCTGAAGTCCAGTGACAACCGGATCGAGGTGATGCTGGGCTATTCCGACAGCAACAAGGACGGAGGTTTCCTCTGCTCCACCTGGGAGCTGGAAAAGGCGCAGCGCCTGATCACCCGCACCCTGGCATCGCACCGGATGAAGCCGGTGTTCTTCCACGGACGCGGCGGTTCGGTCTCCCGCGGCGGCGCACCTGCGGAGCGCGCCATTGCCGCACAGTCCGCAGGCACCATCGCGGGCCGGATGCGGATCACCGAACAGGGCGAGGTTGTCAGTTCGAAATACGCCAACCGCGGCACTGCCCTGCATCAACTGGAGCTGATGGCGTCCTCGGTGCTGCGCCACTCGCTGCAAGAAGACACGCCGCCGGTAAACCCGGAATTCGATGACGCGTTCGAGGCGCTCGCAGGGATGTCACAGGCGGCCTATTCCAACCTGCTGAACGCACAGGGTTTCCTGGACTATTTCCAGCAGGCCAGCCCGGTGGAAGAGCTGGCCATGCTCAAGATCGGCTCGCGCCCTGCGCGCCGTTTCGGCGCCGGGTCGCTGGACGACCTGCGCGCAATTCCCTGGGTCTTTGCCTGGTCGCAGAACCGCCACATGATCACCGGCTGGTACGGTTTCGGCTCGGCGGTTGCCAGCTTCCGCAAGTTCCGCGGCGCGCGCGGCGATGCGGTGCTGCAGGACATGTTCGCGGGCTCGCCGCTGTTCCGCCTGGTGGTGGACGAGGTCGAAAAGACCCTGCTGCAAAGCGACATGGAGATTGCAGCTGACTACGCAACGCTGGTGCAGGACGCTGAAATCCGGGAGCGCATCTTTGGCTCCATCCGCAAGGAGTATCAGCTTGCCTGCGAGGCGATCCTGTTCCTCACCGGAGACAGCAGCCTGTCCCAGCGGTTCCCGCGCCTGCGCGCCCGCTTTGGCCGTGTCGAAAACATGCTGCGCGAAATTCACAAAACCCAAGTGCGCCTCCTGCGGGAAGAGCGCGCCCGGAAATCTTCAACAGTGCCGGTCCCGCTGATGCAGTCGATGAACTGCGTTGCCGCGGGCCTTGGCTGGACTGGATAAACAGGAGCCCCGAATGTCCAAAGATCTGTTTTTCACCCAAGCGCTGTCTGAGCGCGATCCTGAACTTTATGCCTCGATCACGGCGGAGCTGGGCCGCCAGCGCGACGAGATCGAGCTGATCGCCTCGGAGAACATCGTCTCGGCCGCGGTGATGGAAGCGCAAGGCTCGGTGCTGACCAACAAATACGCCGAAGGCTACCCGGGACGCCGCTATTACGGCGGCTGCCAGTATGTCGACGTCGCCGAAAACCTGGCCATCGACCGGGCCAAGGCGCTGTTCGGCTGCGAATTCGCCAACGTCCAGCCGAACTCCGGCAGCCAGGCCAACCAGGGCGTGTTCCAGGCGCTGCTGCAGCCCGGCGACACCATCCTCGGCATGGACCTGGCCTCCGGCGGCCACCTGACCCACGGCGCGGCGCCGAACCAGTCCGGCAAGTGGTTCAACGCGGTGCATTACGGCGTGCGCCGCGATGACAACCGGATCGACTACGATCAGATCCAGGCGCTGGCCAGCGAGCACAGCCCCAAGCTGATCATCGCCGGCGGCTCCGCCATCCCGCGCCAGATCGACTTTGCGAAGTTCCGTGAAATCGCCGACAGCGTGGGCGCCTATTTCATGGTCGACATGGCCCATATCGCAGGCCTGATCGCCGCCGGCGAGCACCCCTCGCCGTTCCCGCATGCGCATGTCGCCACCACCACCACCCACAAGACCCTGCGCGGCCCCCGCGGCGGCATGATCGTGACCAATGACGAGGCGATTGCCAAGAAGGTGAACTCGGCGATCTTCCCGGGCATCCAGGGCGGCCCGCTGATGCATGTGATCGCCGGCAAGGCGGCGGCCTTCGGCGAGGCGCTGAAGCCGGAGTTCAAGGCCTACCAGAAGCAGGTGCGCGCCAATGCGGCAGCGCTGGCGGACCAGCTGATCCAGGGCGGCCTGGACATCGTCACCGGCGGCACCGACACCCATGTGATGCTGGTCGACCTGCGGCCCAAGGGCGTCACCGGCAACATCGCCGACAAGGCGCTGGGCCGCGCCCATATCACCACCAACAAGAACGGCATCCCGTTCGACCCGGAAAAGCCCACCGTGACGAGCGGTTTGCGCCTGGGCACGCCGGCCGGCACCACCCGCGGCTTCGGCGAGGCGGAGTTCCGCCAGATCGCCGACCTGATCATCGAGGTGATCGATGGTCTGGCGGCCAACGGGGAAGAGGGCAATGCGGATGTGGAAGCGGCGGTGCGCGCCAAGGTCGCGGGCCTCTGCGCCAGGTTCCCGCTCTATCCGAACCTGTAAGCACGGGCTTCGCTGAACACAGGAAACCGCCGCGGCCCCGAGGCCGCGGCGGTTTTTTTGTTGCCCGGCAGGCTCCCGCGCCCCGCCTGTGCATCAAGGATGCCCCGGCAAGGGCCTTGGGCCCGGCAGCGCCCCTGGCGGGGCGCTGCCCGCGCCGTGCACCCGCACGGCGCCACGCCCAACGCTTGCAGGCCGGCCGAAGGCAGACCGGAAAGGGGCGGGTGAGGCCTGCCTGTCTGTGCGGGGTCCGGGCCGCAGCAGAGGCTGCGGTAAGGCCTTGTCATGCACCGCCGGCCCGTGCCTTATTGGGCAAACGGCCCAAGAAATGGAAACTTCTCTTGTCGGACTCTCTTTCCCTGTCCCACCGTGAAATGGAGCTGGTAGACGCGCTGCGCCGCTTGGGCGGCTCTGCTCGCAGCGCCGAACTTGCCAAGATGCTGGATGTGTCCGAAGAAACCGTTCGCCGCACAATTAAGGCGCTGAACAAGGCAGGGGCCGTGCAGCGTGTGCATGGTGGCGCGTTTCTGGCCGGCCCGCAAAGCGCGACTAGTTTTGCGCGGCGGATTTCTGAAAACCAGAAGGAAAAGGCACGGATTGCTGCGCTGGCGGCCGGCTATGTGCGAGACGGGATGGCGGTGTTCCTTGATGTCGGTTCCACCACGGCTTTTGTTGCTGAGGAATTGCGCCAGAAGTCGGATCTGACTGTGGTGACAAACTCAATTGGAGCCGCGCAGACCCTGGCAAACCACAATGGCAACCGGGTGCATTTTCTGGGTGGAGAAATGCAGAGCAATGAACGGGGCACGTTCGGCTTTGTTGCCGAGCAGCAACTGCGCCGGTTCGCGCTTGACTTGGCGGTCCTGTCTGCGGATGCGCTTTCGGCCAAACAAGGCGTGCTTTATCACAGCGCGGATGAAGCTCAGCTTGCGTGCGTGGCCGCTGACTGCGCTCAGAAGGTTGCAGTCGCCATTGCACATCCGAAGTTTGCGGAGACGGCGCCCCACTGCGGGCCGGACCCCCGCAGGATATCTGTCTTGCTGACTGATCAGGATCCCGGCAAGAAGCTGTCTGCTGCCTTGAGCAGCTGGGGGGTGAAAACAGAAGTTGCCCAATCCGGCAAGGGAGATTGAGGCAGGGGTCCGCGAAGAGGCGGGCACGGAGCGGTACACCCTTTTGTGCCCAGCAGGAATTGCTGTTGCCGCCAGGGCCGCGCGGCACTAAGGCCATGCCGGGAGCGGATAGGCTCCGGCAGAAGGCTTCGAGCGGAAATTGACATGGCGATACTGACCTTTCTGATCAGCCTTGCTGGCGCGACGATGCTGCTTTTGTATGCGGTGCGGATGGTGCGGACCGGGATTGAGCGCAGCTACGGCGCTTCGTTCCAGCGGCTGCTGACCGCGCGCCAGAGCCATCTGCAGGCCGGGCTGATGGGGCTGGTCCTGGCGATCGTGCTGCAAAGCTCGGCCGCGGTGGCGCTCTTGACCTCCGGCTTTGCCGCCAGCGGCTATCTCGCCTTTCCCACCGGGCTGGCGATCGTGCTGGGCGGCGATCTCGGCTCGGCGCTGATCATCCAGATCCTGTCGTTCAAGCTCGACTGGCTGGTGCCGGTGCTCTTGGCGGCGGGCGGCTACCTGTTTGTCAAGACCGAGGCCAAGAAGGCCCGCCAGCTGGGGCGGATCCTGATGGGCGTGGCCTTCATCCTGATTTCACTGCGCTTTCTGCGCGAGGCGATGGACCCGATCCGCGACAGCGCCTTTCTGCCGGCGGTGGCGGGCTACCTGGCACGCGACTATATCACCGCCTTCCTGGTTGGCGGCGCGCTGGCCTTTGTGATGCATTCCAGCGTGGCGGCGATCCTGATGTGCGTCACCCTGGTGCAGATCGGCGCCATTCCCTTTGCCGCCGGCCTGTCGCTGGTGCTGGGGGCGAACTTCGGCTCCGCGTTTATCCCGGTCTGGCTCAGCCGCGGCATGGCGCTGAAGGCGCGGCGCATCCCCTATGCCAACCTCGCCCTGCGCGGCACCTGGGCGGTGCTCTGCCTGTTTGCCGCCAATCTGGCGCTGCGCCAGGGCTGGCTGGGCGATCCGCAGGGCGGCCAGATGCTGGTCAATGCCCATCTCGCCTTCAACGCGTCGCTCCTCTTGCTGGCGCTGCCCGCCTGCACCCCGCTGGGCGGCGTCTTTGCCCGCGCCTTCCCGGAGCCCGTTCAGGCAGCGGCGGCGCAGCCGGGCCGCCCGGTCAGCGCGCTGGAGCAGGGCAGCTACGGCTCGCCCGCGCAGGCGGTGGCCAACCTCAAGCGGGAGCTGCTGCGGATGGCCGATCAGACCGGCGCCATGTTCCGCCCGGTGCTGGACCTCTACAAGGGCGGCAGCAAGGAGCAGATCAGGGCGGTGCAGCAGATGGACGCGGAGGTGAACGCCTGCCTCTCCGGCATCCGCCAGTATGTGGCGGCGATCCCGGAGGAGGCGTTCGGCAAGGCCGAGCTGAAGACCGCCCGCAGCCTGATGGAATACGCCATCCGGCTGGAGACCGCGGGCGATGTGGTGGCGCGCCGCCTGACGGTGCTGGCGGGGGAGATGAACAAGAAGGGCCTCAGCTTCTCGCGCGAGGGCTGGCTGGAAATCACCCGCATGCATGAGGCGATCCTGGCCAACATGCAGCTGGCCTCCAACGTGCTGATCTCCGATGACCTGGAGAGCGCGCGGCTGTTGAGCCTGGAGAAGACCGAGCTGAAGCGGATGGAGCACGACAGCCGCAAGCGCCACCTGAAGCGGCTGCAGGACGGCGCGCGGGAGAGCTTTGACACCTCCGACATCCACCTGGAGACCCTGCGCGCCCTGCGCGAGTTCAACAGCCACATCGCCGCCGTCGCCACCCCGGTGCTCTACCGCAGCGGACAGCTCCTGGAAACCAGGCTCATCGAAGATATGCCCGAAGGCGGGGAGACCCCGGCCGCCGGGCTCTTGCCAAAAGACTGATCCGGATATGACGCTTTCCATAATAGCCATCATCTTGTCGGCAGCCCTGTTGCATGCGCTGTGGAACGCCATAGTGAAGACGGCGGCAGACCGGACCACAACGCTTGGGCTGGTGGCCTTTGGCCAGGTTGTTCCGGGGGCTGTCATGATCGCGGTGCTGCCGATGCCGGCGGTGGAAAGCTTTCCATACATTCTGGCGTCGACGGTCGTTCATTTCGGCTACTACTACATGCTGGGCCGCGCCTATCAGCATGGCGACCTGAGCGTCGTCTACCCGATTGCCCGCGGCATCGTTCCGGCTTTGGTTGCACTCTGGGCAATGGTTTTTGCCGGCGAGGTGCTGCCGCTGCAGGCCTGGGCCGGAATTGCAGTGATCGCCTGCGGCATTCAGCTCAGCAGCTGGAAAGCACTGCGGTCCGGTGTCGGGCGGGCGGCACTTGGTTTTGCCGCAGGCACCGGATTTTGCATTTCGATCTATTCCGTGGTTGATGGCATCGGAGTGCGCCTGTCAGGGCATACCCTCAGCTATTGGGCCTGGGGAGCCTTCCTGCATCTTTTCATTGCAGGGTTTGTTGCTGTCCGCAGGCGGCGGACCCTGGCACATCTGCCCGCAAAGACCTGGATGCTGGGGCTTGCCGGCGGGCTGGTGTCGATGATTGCATACGGGCTGGTGCTCTATGCCAAGAATTTTGCCCCGCTCGGAGCCGTTTCCGCTCTTCGCGAGACCTCTGTGATCTTTGCTGCGCTGATCGGATTTGTCTTCCTGAAGGAGGGCTATTGGATGCGGCGGCTGGGATCGGCACTTCTGATGGCCGCCGGTGTCGGCCTGATCGGCACGGCCGTATAAGCCCGCACCCGGACGGGCTGCGGCCCTCTTTGTCAGGCGCTGGCCCGGGGTTCTTGCTGCGGAGCGATCTCTTCAGTGATCGCAGCCAGCCTGTGCAGAAGCACGGATTTTTTCACGGGCTTGGCCAGGAAGTGGTCCATGCCGGCCTCCAGGCAGGCCTGCTCATCGCTGGCAAAGGCGTTGGCAGTCAGGGCCACGATGACCGGCTGGCGACCGGGCAGGCTGCGGATCTCCCGGGTGGCGCCGAGACCATCGAGAACCGGCATCGACATGTCCATCAGAATGATATCCGGACGCAGCTTCTGGCACATCTCCACGGCAGCGCGCCCGTTGGCGGCTTCGGCGAGTTCCACCGGCTGGTTGCGCAGATACTTGCGGATCAGCAGCCGGTTTGTCTGGTTGTCTTCCGCCAGGAGAACCCTGCAAGGCGCAATCTGCGGAGGGCTGTCCAAAGACAGCGGCGCAACTTCGTTTGCGGTTTCGCCTGCCGGTTGAAGCTGGAGTTCAAGCCGGAAACAGGACCCCAGGCCCAGCTCCGAGGTGACCGAGATACCGCCGCCCATCCGCTTTGCCAGCATGCTGGAGATGGTCAGGCCCAATCCGGTTCCCCCGAACGCTTTGGTCGTGGCGGCATCGGCCTGTGTGAAACGGTCGAAGATGTGGCGTGCCTGGTCCTCGGAGATGCCGATCCCGCTGTCCTCGACTTCGGCAATCAGGCGGTAGGGGTTGCCAGGCGCATGCGACACCCGAACGGAAATTCTGCCGTCCGTCGTGAATTTCACTGCGTTGCCAATCAGGTTAACAAGGATCTGGCGCAAGCGTCCGTCATCGCCGTGCATCCGTTCCGGCAATCCGTCTGCATAGCTGATTTCCAGCGGCAGGCCCTTTTCCAGAGCCTTCGGTTGGAAAAGATTGGCAGCACTGCTGACACAGTCGCGCAGATTGAAGTCCTCTCCTGTGATCGAAAGTTTGCCCGCCTCCAGGCGTGACAGGTCGAGGATATCGTTGATGATCTTCAGCAGGGCCTGGGCCGAGCTGCGGATGGTCTCGACGTTTTGCAGTTCGTCAGGCGGCAGTTCCGCCTCCGCCAGGAGGTCGGCCATACCGATGATGCCGTTCATCGGTGTGCGGATCTCATGGCTCATGTTGGCAAGAAACTCCGACTTGGCGCGGTCGGCCTGCTCCGCCGCAAGTTTTGCCTCTGCCAGTTCGCGTTCCCGCTGCTTGCTGCGGGTGATGTCCCGTTCGATGCCGATGATCAGATCCACAGATCCATCCGCACATGTCACCGGCACGATGTTGGTGTCGAACCAGACTTCGTCGCCCGATTTCGTGTAGTTGAGAACCTCGTTGTGATAGCGGATGCCAAGTTCCTTGTGGCGGTTCATTTCCTGGATCACCTGGGCGTTGGTTGCCGGCCCGTCCAGAAGTTCGGACGGCGTCCGGCCGATGGCGTCAGTTGCCAGATAGCCTGTTGCCCGCGTGAAGGCGTCGTTGACCCAAAGAATCCGGCGCTTCGCATCTGTCAGGATGATACTGTCTGAGGCGTGTTTGGCCACCAGCGACAGGCGGTGCAGCTCCGCCTGTTGCTTTTGCAGTTCCGCATGCGCCTGTTCCAGGGCCTGCTTGCCTAGTTTCAGCTCACTGTTGCGTTCGGACAGGGTCTGGTTGGCGCGGATCAGTTCCTCGCGCAGGCTCACATCCTCTGAGACATTCCAGTTGACGCCGATCATCAGCTTCCGGCCGCGGGCATCGGTGAACGGGCTGGCCAGAGCCCGGATGTGCTTAATTGTGCCGTTGTCCAGGACAATCCGGAAATCAGAGGCAAAGCTGGCGTGGTTCTCTTCTGCGGTATTCAAGGCATCCTGAACCCTGTTGCGGTCATCCGGATGCAGTGTTTCGGTCCAGGCCTCTGCACTTGGCGGACCCAGTTCCTCAGGCACGCCGTAAAGCTCGTGCATCCGGCTGTCCCAGCTTACCCGCTGGGCCGCGGCGTCGTATTCCCAGATGCCAACCCGGGAGGTCTTGACCGCAATCTCCAGCCGCCGCGATACCGCCTCCAGTTCCGCTTCGCGGTGGCGCAGCTTGCCGATCACGGCTTGCCGGGCATTGGACAGCCTGCCTGCCAGAAATGTGGGGAACACGATCAGAGTGCCTGCCACCAGAAGCGCGAACCGAAGCTGCCAAAGGTTGCCGGGGCTGTTCTGCCATCCGTCCTGCGGGCGGGCTGCCATCTGCCAGGACCCGGCGGGCAGCATAATGTCCAAAAGTACCGGGTTGTCCGCAAAAATGCCAGCTGAGCCAAAAAACTGCTGCCCGGCCGCTCCTGTTCCGTCCCGGCCTGTCAGCGCAAGCTCCAGCTTGCCGCGGGCATGCAGGCCGGTAATCGCATACAGGGTGTCTGTTTCGACAACTGCCGAGAGAATGCCCCAGAACTGGCGCTGTTCTCCGGTGCCGGTGAAGATCGGCAGGCGGTAAATGAACCCGGTACCGCCCTGTACAAGATTGACGGGGCCAGCCAGAACCATTTCACCGCTGTCGCGCACCCGGTGCGCGGCAGCGCGCTGTGCCTCGTTCTTGTTGTAATCCAGCCCCAGGGCCGCTTCGTTGCCTCTCATCGGGTGCACAAGGGTAACAACAAGTCCGGGAGCTGCCGCAATATGGCGGATGGCGGTTTTCCCCTCCAATACCTGGGCGGCAATCCGGCTGAACCGTTCCTGGCTTATGTCCGGTTCTGTCGCCAGCATTGCAGCAAGGCCGCGCAGGCGCTGGTAGTCGCCGTTCAACTGGCCCTCGAGGCGGGATTTGATCATCCCCGCCGCCTGCTGCGTGTCGGCGCGCTGTGACTGGAAGTGGATCGTGGCGTTTTGTCTTTCGGCATAGAGTCCCGCAGCACATACCACCGCCAGTGCAAGCAGGGCAGGAAGGTAAGTCCTGTTGCCAAAGGCACGCATCCAGCGCGCGGGGAGATTTGACAGGGCCATTCAGCCACCTTTGCTTTTTCCGAAAACACCTTTGGCATTAGCGGCCTGAAATTTTGCCCGGTGTCCGGTTTTGCTCTATGTTCCTTTTAAAGTCTGAAAATCCGGTTTCCACAATACGGGTGCTTGCAGCTGCTGTGGAGTGTGGCAACGGCAGCAGCCGTTGCTGAGGACCGGACCGTCGGGATCAGAAGTCCTGCCATTTTGCCAAGGCGGCTGATCCCTCTGAGACTGGCACGGGGGCCGGCACCTCGGGGATCTCATCCCAGCCGGTTCCATGTGCCGACGGAACCTCCGGAAGGGAGGCCGCCTCGCGCGGGGCGGCGGTTTCCTGCCCAACATCGAATTGCGCCACCAGACCGGCCAGGTTGGAGGCGTCGCCATTCAGCAATTGGCCCGCTGCGGTCATTTGCTCGACCATGGCGGCGTTTTGCTGGGTGACCTGGTCCAGCTGCATCACCCCGGTATTGATTTCGCCGATGCCGGTCGACTGCTCTGCCGCGCCTGTGGCGATGTCCGAGACCAGACCGGAGATGTGGGAGACTTGCGACACGATGCTGTGCAGCGCCTCGCCGGCCTTGCCGACCAGATCCACGCCCTTTTCGACCTGTTCGCCGGAATTGGAGATCAGCGTTTTGATTTCCATGGCTGCATCTGACGAACGCTGCGCAAGTGCCCGCACTTCGGAGGCGACGACGGCGAAGCCGCGGCCCGCTTCGCCGGCCCGGGCAGCTTCGACGCCTGCGTTCAAGGCCAGCAGGTTGGTCTGGAAGGCGATGTCGTCGATCACGCCGATGATCTGCGAGATATGGCGGGAGGACTCCTCAATGCCATTCATTGCGGTAACGGCGTTCTGGACAACCTCGCCGCTGGCCAGTGCTTCGTCCCGGGCTTCGTTCATGGAAGCTTCGACTTTGCGGGCGCCATCTGCGGCGGCCTTGACGCTGGCGGTCATCTGATCAAGGGCCGCTGCGGTCTGTTCCAGTGTCGCGGCCTGGCTTTCGGTGCGCTGCGACAGATCGTCGGAAGCCTGGCTGATTTCCGACGTGCCGTTGCGGATGCTGGTGGTGGCTTCCACAACTTCGCGCACGGTGGCGTTCAGCGTGTTGACCGTCTGGTTGAAGTCGAGGCGCAGGCCCTTGTAAGCCTCGGGGAAGGGCGTATCGATCGTGGTCGAAAAGTCGCCCTTTGCCAGATGGGTCAGGCCGGTGCGCAATTCATTCACAACAAGATCCTGCTCGCGCTGTGCTTCCGCCCGCTCTTCTTCAGCAAGCTGGGCGTTTTGCAGATCGGTTTTAAAGCCTTCCAGAATACCGGCGATGTTGCCGAATTCGTCGCCAGTGCCCAGACCAGCCACTGGGTGGCCATAGTCCTTTGCGGCAATGTGCTCCACGCTGTCAGACAGGCCGGACACCTTGCGCGCAATGCCGCGGGCCGCGATCCAGGACAGCAGGGCCACCGCCAGGGCAACCCCGACTGCCTGCAGCATGGAAGCATTGACCAGGCTTTTCTCGGCCGCCAGGGCCTCGGCGCTGTCGACTTCCAGCACAATGCCCCAGGTTCGGTCGTTGAGTCCGACGCCCGCAGCCATCGCCTCAACCGGCTGGCCAGCAAGGCCGGGGGTTCCTGAGAAGCTGCTTTCCCCGCCGCTGAGCGCTGCAGTGATCTGCTGCAGTTCCGGCAGCTTGGTCAGAACCTGGTGGCCGCCCTCGCGTTCCGATGCGGTCAGGGCGATGCCGTCGCCGCGCACCAGATAGGCCTGCCCGGTTTCGCCGAGCAGCGCGGAATGGGAGAGGATGCCGGCGATGCCATCCACCGGCACGCGCAGCACCAGCGCCCCCATGATCGCGTCTTTCTTGTAGATGGGAGAGGAGACAAACATCGCGGCCGCCCCGCCATCGGGCGCATATCCGGCCATTTCCGACAGGAACACACTGCCCTGCTCCATTTCCAGGGCCGTGCGGAACGCCAGACCCAGCCCGCTGTCCTTGTACGGCCCGTCCAGGTAGTTCAGCGCGAAGTCTTCGTCTTTGTGGACCGAGTAGACCATGTTGCCCTGCACATCCAAAAGGTAGGCATCCAGGAATCCCTGCTCTTCGAGGAATGTCACGAAGCCGGTGTGGTTCATCTTGTGGCGGATGGACCATGCCGATTTGTCTTTGGCGTCCAGCAGCTTGTAGCGTTCGCCTGCCGGGTTCGGGTTGCCTTCGCCATAGGCCGCGCGCAGATAGCTGCCGGGCGTGTCGCCAAGCGAGTAGAACCCGTTGGAAAAGTCGCGCAGCGCCGTTTCAACTGCTTTGCTGGCCACCAGTGTTCTGGTCTGGGACCGCAGCCCGGCAACCCAGTTCTCCAATGCCTCCTTGCGCTCTTCCAGAAGCGTGGCATAGGCCGCCTCTCGGTTGGTTTTGAGCGCCTGCCCGGCTTCCCAGGCAAAGAAGAAGCCCGATGCGAGAGTCAGGAAGATTGTCGGCGCGGCAATGGAGAGCGGCAGCTTGCGGCCCAGCCGCATGTTGTTCCAGAATTTAAACAGTCGAGTCATTACAGCGAAGGTCCCATCAACATTTCAGTCTGCCGGACTGCCTGAGAGCGGTCAGTGGCGGTCCAGCAGCGAGGTGCCGGACGTGAAAACAGTCAGAGGGATTCATTTCAGGGCCGTTAAGATGCGGCTTGTTGCCCTGTATTTGGCCTTTTTAGCGGCCTGAAACGGCGAAAATACAATTCCACTTTTAGCTGACTGCCTTCAAGACAATGCGAATCACTCAACATTGAAGGGTGAAATGCGCCGAACGATCGGGTTTTGAGCGGGCCGCGTGCCCTGGCAGGCGCTCCGGTTCTTCTGCTGCGGCCTTTACGGAAATTTCACAACACCTGCCAGATTTACGATTCATTACCGGGATGCGTGTATTGAGGGGCGCAATAGCGGCTGTTTTGCCGGGAGCACTTGGCTCTTTGTGTGCTCAGGCACCTGCGGCCAGAGATTGAGATTTGACTATGCCCCTACCTGACTGGCTTTCCGGCCTCCTTGCGTCTCTGAAAGGCACCGAAGGCAACGACAAGCTCGCCGGAAGCACCGGCGACGACGTTATCGAAGCGGGCGAGGGTGCTGACACCGTTGCCGGCGAAGAGGGCAATGACGTCATTGATGGCGGCGAGGGTGATGATGTCATCTATGGCGACATGGGGGACGGGTTCGAACAGGGCGCGGACGCCAGTCCGCTTGAGCTGAAGATCGGCAATATCCAAAGCATCTCGCATGACGGCTGGACAGGTTCTGCGGGCAACTATGCTGTCTTCAGCGACGTTGCGGCATTGGAGGATGGCACAAAAGTCTGGGGCAAACTGGTCCTGGTCGGGAAATCTAACGCGAATATGTCAGTGCAGTTCGGTTACACCGACGGTGCGGAGATCCTGCTGGAAGGGGATCAGGCGGGTGACCAGGCAACGTTCCGGCTGGAATTCTTTGATCCGGCAACAGGCGAGCCGGTTTACCTGAACTCCACTGCGACCTTCAACGATATCGATGACAACAGCGGCTACGGAGATGCCGAAGCAGTCATTATTGACGGCAGCAGTTTCACCTCCTTTGGCGTTTCTTCGGATTCCAACCTCAGCACCTCGACTGACGGCAGTTTGGTAACGGCCACCGGGACACAGCTGAATGCCTACACGGATCAGAGCGCCTGGTTCTCCGCCGGGTTCGAGGACCGGTCCTCGATCGAGTTTACGCTTCAGACCCGGGACGGTCTGGCGGGGTTCACCTTGTCCGGCGATGTCATTGACGATCCGGTTGTCACCCTACTTGAGCAAGGGGCCGACACGATTTCGGGCGGTGAAGGCAATGACGTTGTTTATGGGCAGGGCGGCAATGACTCGCTGCTGGGCGAACAGGGCGACGACAGCCTGGACGGCGGTGACGGTGATGATGTCCTGGATGGCGGAGAGGGGGCGGATACGCTGATCGGCGGGGCCGGGGGCGACACGCTCTCCGGTGGTGACGGCAATGACTACATCGACGGCGGCGAAGGCAACGACTTCCTGTCAACCGGACTGGGCAATGACACGCTGGTCGGCGGTGAGGGCGACGATACGCTGCACAACTCGGCGGGCGACGACAGCCTGGTTGGCGGCACCGGCAATGACAGTATTGTTGCGACCGATGGCAACGACACGCTGGAAGGCGGCGATGGCAACGACACGTTGTATGGTGGCAATGATCACGATGTGATGGCAGGCGGCGCCGATGCTGACCTGATGTACGGCGAGGCCGGCAACGACAGTATGGACGGCGGCGACGGCGACGATGTGATGGACGGCGGGGCCGGGGCAGATACTCTGATCGGCGGTCTTGGCGCGGACACCATCTCTGGCGGTGATGGTGACGACTACATCGAAGGCGGCGATGGCGACGACAGCCTGACGACGGGTCTGGGTAACGACACGCTGATCGGCGGCGCTGGCAATGACACCCTCAGAAACTCGGCCGGCGACGACAGTCTTGTCGGCGGGGCCGGCGACGACAGCATCGTTGCAACGGATGGCAATGACACGCTGGAGGGCGGCGACGGCGCCGACACAATGTACGGCGGCAACGACAACGACCTGCTGATCGGCGGCAGCGGGGCGGACCTGATGTATGGTGAGGCCGACGCTGATACCTTCGAAATGTCGGACGGGTTCGGCAATGACACCCTGACCGGCGGCGAGGCCGGGAATGATTACGACACTGTCGACATGTCGGGTGTCACCACAGGGGTCACCGTCACCTATACCGGGGATGAGGCCGGCACCATCACCGACGGGACCGACACGGTCACCTTCTCGGAGATCGAGGCGCTCAACCTGACGGATCAGGCAGATGTCGTGGATGCTTCTGCTGACAGCGCCGGCACCGTGATTGATGCGGGCGCCGGGGATGACACCGTGACGTTCGGGGCCGGCGATGACTCCATCACCAGCGGCATTGGCTATGATGAGCTGATCCTGAGCAGTGGCGGCGGCACCGATACGATCACCGATTTCAGCATCGGTGATGACGATCTTGACGGTTTCTACAATGACCAGCTGGACGTCTCGAACCTGACGGGCGGCACCGGACCGGCGGGCGCGGTGCGGGCCTGGGATATTTCTGTCAGCGATGACGGGTTCGGTAACGCGCTGCTCACCTTCCCGAGCGGTGAAAAGCTTGTTCTGCAGGGGGTGACACCGGCGCAGATGACGACCGCGCAGCAGATGTATTCCGCGGGTATCCCCTGCTTTACGCCTGATGTCCTGATTGTCACGCAGCGCGGCGCGGTGCCGGCTGGGCAGATCCGGGTTGGCGATATGCTGCAGACCGCCGACAATGGCTATCAGCCGGTGATCTGGACCGGCAGCCGGACTCTGAGCCCGGCAGATCTGGCCCGGCGTCCGCATCTGAGGCCCTACTGCCTGCGTCCGGGCGGGCTGCTGCGCCCTGAGCGGCCCATGCTGCTGTCTCCGCAGCACCGGCTGCTGATTGGCCGCAAGGCCTTGGGCGGGGACGGGCAGCTTGACGAAAGTTTTCTGTCCGCCAAGCTTCTTGCAGAGCGGGACACAAGCTGCGTCCAGGTGCCCGGGGCAACCGGGCCGGTCACCTATGTGCATCTGATGACAGAGCAGCACGAGGTGATCTTTGCCGAAGGTATTGCAACGGAAACGTTCTGGCCGGGCCCTGAGGCTGTTCGCGGATTGCACGCGGAAGGCAGGCGGGAGCTGTTTGAGCTGTTTCCCGGCCTGACCTCTGCGATCGGCCTTTCCGGACCAACCGGCAGGAGGCAGGTGTGCAAGGCCTACGGCGGGCTTGCCCGCAATGCCATGAGGCGGCGCGACCTGCAAAACCTGCCCGTGTCTTGAGCGTTTTCAGAGAATCTGGAAACCGGATGCTGCCAATTGGCGGCCGGCAGGCGTTCCTGCAAGCATTTCAGGCTCGCGATCCGAACGGAAAAGCGCATTGATTTTTTTCTACCCTGCGAGCTGTGCCGTGTGATCGGGCAGGGTATTGAAGTTCCGGCGATTTGAGCGGATATGTTGCGCAGTATTTGAATTGGATTTTCGGAATTGAGCCGGGCCTGCTGCAGGGGCGCATAGCTGCCTTGATCTGGAGGCCGGGAGGTGCGCCGAAGGCGTCAGTATTCTGATCCGCACCATTTTGCCTGTTTGGGCAGCAGATTTTGGAGTTGTTCATTGAATCATTCAGTCAGCCAGTCCTTGTTATTAAACCCTATTGATCATCAGTCTTCCTGCCGGCTGCGGGATTTGGAGATTGCGGTGCAGCGGACACATGAAGGACTTGTCCGCTGGCAGGTGGATCGTTTTGAACAGCTGAGCGGCATCCCGCTGTCAGGAGCGGAAGTCACCTTGCTGCTTCTGATCGCAGAAGGCGGCCGCGCTATCTCGATCAAGGAAATGGCCCGGATCACCAATCGTGTGGATATTCCCAATATCCAGTATTCCCTGCGAAAACTTGCCTCAGCCGGGCTGACCCGGAAACAGGGCGCAGGCCGGTCTGGTGTGTCCTACAGCCTCACCGAGAAGGGAAGCCGGACTGCTGCGGAAATGCAGGCTGCCCGCGAAGACCTCCTTGAAGAAGCCTTTGCAGGCCATCCCAGTAAGCTTGTGCAGTTGCAAGGCGCCTTGGCCGCACTGGAGGAGCTGACTGCGCTTTACGGATCCGCGGAGGGTTCCGCTGGCCCTGCCAGCCAGGATTGAGCGGCCAACTGCTCCATTGTGCCAGATGCCGGGACGGGCTTAAGGTTCTGTTATGATCGAACTCAAGGACCTGACGCTTCTGACTGCGCTGGCGCGGCACAAGCATTTCGCAAAGGCCGCCGCCGATTGCGGCATGTCTCAGCCTGCGTTCTCCATGCGGATCAGGAATCTGGAAGAGCGGCTCGGCCTGTCCATCGTGCGGCGGGCCAACCGGTTTCAGGGTCTGACGGAAGAAGGCATGATGATCGTGCGCCGGGCGCGCTCAATCCTCGACGATGCCAAGGCGCTGGAACAGGAGATCGCCGCAACCCGCGGTGAAGTGAGCGGCACCCTGGTGCTGGGCGTCGTGCCGACGGCCACCGCCTGGGCAGCGCAGCTGGTGGATCAGGTGCACCAGGCCTATCCGCGGATATTGGCGCAGGTGGAGGTCACTACCTCGCTGGCTATCCAGCAGCGGCTGTATGATGGTACAATTGATGCCGGAATAACTTATGCCGACAGCATGGGCCGCGAACTGGTGACCGTGCAGCCGCTCTATGAGGAAAGCTATGTGCTGCTGGCGCCGGAAGACATGGTGGCCGGACGTGGCGAAATGATCAGCTGGGCGGAAGCAGCGGACCTGCCGTTGAGCCTGCTGGATCAGCAGATGCAGAACCGGCGGATCCTCGACCGGATCTTTGCCGACCTGGGGCTGAAGCCGGAGATCGTTTCCGAATCCAATGGCTTCATGGCGTCGATGGTGCTGGCGCGGGAAGGCTCGGCCGCGACCATCCTGCCGCGGGCGCTGATGCAGGCGCTGGGCGATCTGGGCGGCACCCGGGTTCTGGCGTTGGTGGAGCCGGAACAGGCGCGCCCGATTTGCATTGCGACTCTGGACCGGACTCCGGAACTCACAACTGTGCGCGCTTTGAAAGAGGTAGTTGCGACGTTTGTAGACGACAGGATGCCGCAAATGGCGTCATAAGATTTTCTGATCGTGCAATCCAATTTCCAGATTTGACGATATTCATTCTTGATGGCATTGGCTGAATGAAAGATGTGCTTACTGGAGGAACCCATGGCACCATTGGATGATAGCAAGGGCGTATGGAAGTCCGGCAAAGGCAAAGGGCGCAAGACGCCCAAAGGCCGCCAGGTTGACGACATTGCGCTGAGCGAGGTTCAGGACCTGCTGGGGGACCGCCCGCGCAACCGTGACCTCTTGATTGAGTTCCTGCACCTTATTCAGGACAAATACGGCTGCCTCAGCGCCGCGCATATCCGGGCGCTGGCCGAGGAAATGCGCACCGGTCAGGCAGAGATCTATGAGGTGGCCACTTTCTACGCCCATTTCGATGTGGTGAAGGAAGGCGAGACCCCGCCGCCTGCGCTGACCATCCGGGTCTGCGATTCGCTGTCCTGCGAGCTGGCCGGGGCCGAGGCGCTGAAGAAGGCGCTGGAAGATGGGCTGGATGCTTCTCAGGTCCGTGTGCTGCGCGCACCCTGCATGGGCCGCTGCGACACGGCGCCGGTGCTGGAAATCGGCCATAACCACATCGACCACGCCACCGTCGAGAAGGTGGAAGCGGCGATTGCGGCAGATGATACCCATGCACACCTGCCCGAGTATGAAACCTTTGCGGCCTATGAGGCCGAAGGCGGCTATGCCACGCTGAAAGACCTGCGCGCAAATGGCGACTGGGAAGCGGTTCAGGCCAAAGTCAAGGAAGCCGGTCTGCGCGGTCTGGGCGGCGCTGGTTTCCCGTCCGGCACCAAATGGGGTTTCGTGCGCGCCAACGAAGGTCCGCGCTATCTGGCCGTGAACGGCGATGAGGGCGAGCCGGGCACCTTCAAGGACCGCTACTACCTAGAGCGCACGCCGCATGTTTTCCTCGAGGGCATGCTGATTGCTGCCTGGGCGGTCGAGGCAGAGAAAGCCTTTATCTACATGCGCGACGAATATCCGGCGGTGCTGGAAATTCTGCGCCGGGAGATCAAGGCGCTGGAAGACGCTGGCATCGTCGAAGAAGGCTACATCGACCTGCGCCGCGGGGCAGGGGCCTATATCTGCGGTGAAGAAAGCGCGATGATCGAGTCTATCGAAGGCAAGCGCGGCGAGCCGCGCCACCGTCCGCCGTTTGTGGCTCAGGTGGGTGTCTTTGGCCGTCCGACCCTCGTGCACAACGTGGAAACCCTCTATTGGGTCGCCAAGATCAACCGCGAAGGCCCGGAATGCCTGAACTCGGTTGAGAAGAACGGCCGCAAGGGGCTGCGCAGCTACTCGGTTTCGGGCCGCGTAAAGAACCCGGGCGTGCATCTGTTGCCTGCCGGTTCCACCATCACCGACATCATCGAAGCTTGCGGCGGTATGCTGGATGGCCACGCCTTCAAGGCGTATCAGCCGGGCGGCCCGTCCTCAGGCCTGCTGCCTGCGTCGATGAATGACGTTCCGCTCGACTTCGACACGCTGCAGCCGCATGGCACCTTCATCGGTTCCGCCGCTGTGGTGGTGCTGTCCGATCAGGACTCGGCCCGTGACGCGGCGCTGAACATGCTGCGCTTCTTCGAAGACGAAAGCTGCGGCCAGTGCACCCCGTGCCGGGTGGGCTGCGAGAAAGCTGTCAAGCTGATGAGCGAGAAGAAGTGGGATCAGGGCCTGCTGGAAGAGCTGAGCACCGCAATGGTCGACGCGTCGATCTGCGGTCTGGGTCAGGCCGCACCCAACCCGATCCGCCTGACCATGAAACATTTTCCGGATGAGGTCTGAGCCATGAGCGATAAAGTCACATTCACACTCGATGGCGAACAGGTCACGGCGGACAAGGGCCTGACCATCTGGGAAGTCGCTAACGGCCGCGGGCTGAAAATCCCGCATCTGTGCCACAAACCGCAGCCGGGCTACCGCCCGGACGGCAACTGCCGTGCCTGCATGGTCGAGATCGAAGGCGAGCGCACGCTGGCGGCCTCCTGTATCCGCGAACCCTCTGAAGGCATGGTCGTCACCACCAACAACGCGCGCGCCGAAAACGCCCGCAAGATGGTGATGGAACTTCTGGTGGCCGACCAGCCCAAGCGGGAAGAGGCGCACGACAAGTCCTCCCACATGTGGGACATGGCCGAGCTGAACGGCGTCACCGAGAGCCGCTTCCCCAAGCTGGAAGAGGGCCGTATTCCGCTCCTCGATGACAGCCATGTCGCCATGAAGGTGAACCTGGACGCCTGTATCTCCTGCGGCCTGTGCGTGCGTGCCTGCCGTGAAGTACAGGTGAACGACGTGATCGGTATGGCCGGCCGAGGCCACGATGCCTATCCGACTTTCGATATCGCTGACCCGATGGGCCAGTCCACCTGCGTTGCTTGCGGTGAATGTGTGCAGGCCTGCCCGACCGGCGCGCTGATGCCCGCCACCGTGCTGGATGACAACCAGGTTGGCGACAGCAAGGACTACGATAGCGAAACCGAAAGCGTCTGCCCGTTCTGCGGCGTCGGCTGCAAGGTTTCGCTCAAGGTCAAGGATGGCAAGGTCAAGCATGTCGAGGGCATCAACGGCCCGGCAAACGAAGGCCGCCTATGTGTAAAGGGCCGCTTCGGCTTTGACTACATCCACCACCCGCACCGTCTGACCAAGCCGCTGATCCGCCGCGACGATGCGCCCGCCAAAGGCCTGAACGTCGATCCCGGTAACCTCTCGACCCATTTCCGCGAAGCATCCTGGGAAGAGGCGATGGATCTGGCCGCCAAGGGCTTGATGCGTTTGCGCGATGAGAACCCGAAATCGGTTGCGGGCTTCGGCTCTGCGAAATGCACCAACGAAGAGGCCTATCTCTTCCAGAAGTTCATCCGCCAGGGTTTCAAGCACAACAACGTCGACCACTGCACCCGTCTGTGCCATGCGTCGTCCGTTGCGGCGCTGATCGAAAACGTGGGCTCCGGCGCTGTGACCGCGACCTTCAACGAGATCGAAAACGCCGACGTGGCGATCGTCATCGGCTCCAATCCGATCGAGAACCACCCGGTGGCTGCGACCTATTTCAAGCAGTTCACCAAGCGCGGCGGCAAGCTGATCGTGATGGATCCGCGCGGCGTCGGCCTGCGCCGGTTTGCAACCGAAATGGTGCAGTTCCGTCCTGGCGCGGACGTGTCGATGCTGAACGCGATCATGAGCGTGATCGTCGAGGAAGGCCTGTACGACCAGGAATACATCGACAAATACACCGAGAACTGGGAAGCGGAAAAACAGCATCTGGCGCAATTCACGCCTGAGAAGATGTCGGAAATCTGCGGCGTCTCCCCTGAGCAGCTGCGCAGCGTTGCACGCACCTTTGCGGGTGGCAAGGCTGGCCTGATCTTCTGGGGCATGGGTGTGTCCCAGCACATCCACGGCACCGACAACTCGCGCTGCCTGATCTCGCTGGCGCTGATGACTGGCAACGTGGGCAAACCGGGTGCAGGCCTGCACCCGCTGCGCGGCCAGAACAACGTGCAGGGTGCGTCCGACGCGGGCCTCATCCCGATGTTCCTGCCTGATTATCAGACCGTGACCTCGGATGATGTCCGCAAGAGCTTTACTGATGTCTGGGGCGGCGGCGACTTCTCGAACGAGAAGGGCCTCACCGTGACCGAGATCGTCGACCAGGCCTATGCTGGCAACATCAAGGGCATGTACATCCAGGGCGAAAACCCGGCGATGTCCGACCCGGATGCGGATCACGCGCGTGACGCCTTTGCCAAGCTGGAGCTGATGATCGTTCAGGACATTTTCCTGACCGAGACGGCAAACTATGCCGACATCATCCTGCCGGCCTCGGCGCTGTATGAAAAGAACGGCACCGTGTCGAACACCAACCGCCAGGTGCAGCGTGTGCGCCCCGCCGTTCCGCCTCCGGGCGAGGCGCGCGAGGACTGGCAGGTGACTGTTGAGCTTGCGCAGCGCATCGGCCTGCCGTGGGACTACAAGGATGTCAGCGAAGTCTTTGCCGAGATGAAGCTGAACATGAAGTCACTCAACAACATCACCTGGGAGCGGCTGGAAACCGAGACCATCACCTATCCGTCGCTGCATGAGACCGACCCCGGTCAGGCGATTGTGTTCGGCGACGGCTTCCCGCGCCCCGAGGGCCGTGCCCGCTTCACCCCGGCATCGGTGATCCCGCCGGATGAGGCGCCGGATGCGGACTACCCGATGATCATGACCACCGGCCGCCAGCTGGAGCATTGGCACACCGGGTCGATGACCCGCCGCTCCAAGGTACTGGATGCGGTGGAGCCGGAGGCGAACTGCTCGCTCAATCCGCGCACGCTCATGATGATGGGCATCGAGCCGGGTGAGATGATACGCCTCTCGACCCGCCGCGGCTCGATCGAGATCATGGCACGGGCCGACCGGGCCATTGCCGAGGACATGGTGTTTGTGCCCTTCGCATATGTGGAAGCAGCAGCCAACATTCTGACCAACCCGGCGCTGGACCCCTACGGCAAGATCCCCGAGTTCAAATTCTCGGCGGTGAAGGTGGAAAAAATCGAAGGGCAGATCGCAGCCGAGTAATCCGGCAGATCTGGCCGAGGAAACCGGGCGGGCGGGGAACCATTGGTTCCGCGCCCGTTTCTTTTGGCCGCGCCGGGCTGGCGCCCGGCGCGGCAGTGCCTTGCGGGTTCGGGGGCGCAGACGCAAATGGTGCTGAGGTGTTTCGCTTCGGGCCTTGCCCGAAGCGACCCGCGCCGCGCCCTTCAGGCGCGGCGCCCGGCCCAACTGCAAGGCAGGCATCTGTGATGCCTGCCTTGCAGGCGGCGGTGCCCGTTTCAATGAAAGTGCAGCGGCCTGCCCCTATCGGTGCCGGGCCAGGAACCGGTCAAGTTCCCGCTGTTCGGGGCTGGTGCCTGTGAAGACTTTGATCCAGCCGGGCATCAGCGAAATCCGGTATTCCGTGCCTTCATGCACCTGCATCGAGATATAGCCGATCTGAGTATAGATCATGGCCCGCGCCCGAATCACCGCGTCCGTCTCGGGATAGCCGAAGCGCACGAACATATCTGTCATGGCCTGTTCACGCCGGGCATCGGCGAGGTTCAGCCGCGCTTGCAGGCGGCTGTCGTTGCGCGCCCAGTTGCGTATGGCGAGGTCCAGCCGGGCATCAAACAGCTCCGGGTCGATCCAGCAGTCGAACAGGTTGAACATCGCCTCGGCGATGCTCTCGGCATAGGCTTCGGTGCGGGCCACGAGATTTCCGGTATTCCGTTCCTCCCAGCGCCGCACCATAGCTTCCAGCAGCTCCTCGCGGTCTTTGAAATGCCAATAGAAACTGGTGCGCGACACGCCAAGGCGTTTGGCCAGCGGCATCACCTTCACCGCTTCTACACCGCTTTCGGTCAGCACCTGATAGGCGGCTGTCAGCCAATCCTCTTCGCTCAACCGCGGGCGCGTGATGTCCTGTGTATCCATCCGCCAGCCATAGCAGCGGCGCGGGGCTCGCGCAACTTTTCTTGACAGGTGTGGTGTTTTAATTGACATAAGTGTCGAGAGTGGCGGGCGACACGCCTTACCGCTATGCCAAGATACTGTTCCAGGAGACGCCTGCCATGTCCAAGGATCCGCTGCTGCAGCCCTATCAGCTGAAGCATCTGACGCTTCGCAACCGGATCATGACCACCAGCCATGAACCGGCTTATCCGGAGGATGGCATGCCAAAGGAGCGCTATGCGGCTTATCACGCGGAACGGGCCAAGGCGGGTGTCGCGCTGACCATGACAGCCGGCTCCGCCGCGGTCAGCCGCGACAGCCCGCCGGTGTTCAACAATATCCTGGCCTACAAGGATGAAGTGGTTCCCTGGATCCGCAACCTGACCGACCAAGTGCATGATCATGGCGCGGCAGCCATGATTCAGCTCACCCACCTGGGCCGCCGCACCGGCTGGAGCAAGGGCGACTGGCTGCCGTCCGTCAGTTCCTCGCGCCACCGCGAGCCCGCGCACCGGTCGTTTCCGAAATTGGCCGAGGACTGGGATATCACCCGCATCATCTCCGACTTTGCCGATGCGGCGGAGCGGATGAAGGAAGGCGGTATGGACGGGATCGAGCTGCAGGTCTACGGCCATTTGCTGGACCAGTTCTGGTCGCCGCTGACCAATGATCTGGACGGGCCTTACGGCGGCCGGACCCTGGACAGCCGTATGAAGTTTCCGATGGATGTGCTGCAGGCAGTGCGGGGGCGGGTGGGCAGTGAATTCATCGTCGGCCTGCGCTACACGGCGGATGAGGCGGAAGAAGGCGGGATCACTCCGGAAGAAGGGCTGGAGATCTCCAAGCGGCTGGCAGCCAGCGGCATGGTGGACTTCCTCAACGTGATCCGCGGCCGCATCCACACGGACCCTGCAATGACCGACGTGATTCCGGTCCAGGGCATGAAGTCGGCGCCGCATCTGGATTTCGCAGGCGAGGTGAAGAAGGCAACAGGTATGCCCACCTTCCACGCAGCCCGGATTCCCGATGTGGCAACGGCCCGGCATGCGGTTGCCAGCGGCCTTCTGGACATGGTGGGCATGACCCGCGCCCATATGGCCGATCCGCATATTGTGAAGAAGATCATGGAGGGGCGCGAGGATGATATCCGCCCCTGCGTCGGCGCCACATATTGCCTGGACCGGATCTATCAAGCAGGGGAGGCGCTGTGCATCCACAATGCGGCGACCGGGCGCGAACTCACTATGCCGCATCAGATCGCCCCGGCAGAGGCGCGCAAGAAGGTGGTGATCGTCGGTGCCGGGCCGGGCGGGCTGGAGGCGGCACGGGTGGCGGCCGAACGCGGTCATGACGTGACCGTGTTCGAAGCCGCGGCGGAACCGGGCGGCCAGGTCCGCCTGACCGCGCAGAACCCGCGCCGGGCTGAGATGATCGGCATCATCGACTGGCGCATGGCGCAATGCGCGGCCCGGGACGTGGCGTTCCGCTTCAATACCTGGGCCGAGGCTGAGGATGTGCTGGTGCTGGATCCGGACGTGGTGATCTTGGCGACCGGCGGGACGCCTTGCATGATGCTGCATGAAACCGGAGCAGATCTGCCCCATGCGGTGTCCAGCTGGGACATCATATCCGGCGATGTGAAGCCGGCCGGGCATGTGCTGATCTACGATGAAAGCGGCGACCACCCGGGCCTGATGGCCGCTGAAGTTGCCGCCAATGCAGGCGCAAGAGTAGAAGTGATGACCCCCGACCGGACCTTTGCTCCGGATATTATGGGGATGAACCTGGTGCCCTACATGCGGGCACTGCAGGACAAGGATGCCACCTTTACAGTTGCCCGCCGTTTGCAGGGGCTGGCCCGCAACGGCAACAGGCTGACGGCGTCTATCGGCACGGATTACAGCGGTCACTCTTACGAGGCGCAGTATGATCAGGTGGTCCTGAACTATGGAACCCTGCCGCTGGACGGCCTCTACTTCGAACTCAAAGAGGCATCGGCCAACCGGGGCCAGGTCGACCAGAACGCCCTGATCAGCAGCCTGCCTCAAACGATCCGATCCAATCCTGCGGGCCGGTTCCAGCTGTTCCGCATCGGCGATGCGGTTTCTGCCCGAAATATCCACG